>JAAYRQ010000125.1 GCA_012518685.1 Syntrophomonadaceae bacterium
TTCTAGATTGGATAAGATGGATTCTAGATTGGATAAGATGGATTCTAGATTGGATAAATTAGAAAAAGGTCAGAAAAAGATGCAGAAAGATATTACCCAAATAAAACTTGAAGTTAGTGGGATATGGGAAGATATTAAAAGAATAGATAAAAGGGTTACTAAGCAAGAAAATGAAATAGAATATTTAAAAAGCCTATAATATTGACCTTAGGATAATCTAACCAAACAATAGAATCTATTTGTTGCATTTCGCAAGTTCTAACATTTTTAACCACACCTTTAATATTGATTATAATATTTACTCACCTAAACTTGCAAAAACCATAAAACTATATTATTTTAAAATCGTTAATATCCAGAATGGAGTGCTAATAGTGCTTTTCATTAATAACAAAAAAGGTTTTACTTTAATCGAAGTCTTAACTTCTATGTTATTATTAGTTTTATTAACTATAAGTTTGTATGCAGTTGTTGTTTCTAGTAACATTTGGATATCTAAGGCAGGAAAATCTACTAGAGCTATAACTTTAGCTAATTCTATAATTGAAGATATTAAAGCTAATTCTTATAATATACCAGTCGGAGTTTATAATCGTATAATGATTTACGAGAGTATTGGAAAAAATGGTCTAGGATTATCTACTAATTACAGTGACGAAAAATGGGGCAATTATGATATATCGATAACTATTAATGAAGCATCTATGGCGAATACTTCAGCCAATAATCTTTTAGAAGTGATAGTTAAAGTAAGTTGGGAAGAAGATTCTATCAATTATGAGGAAAAGTTAATTTCCATTATTGCTAGGCGTTAATAATAAAAAGGTATAATTATGCTGGAAAAAAATTTCAATCAGAAGGGATTTAGTTTAATTGAATTAATATTAGCTTTAGGCATTAGCACTTTGGTAATAATCAGCTTATTATTAGTATTTATAGCCTCATTGAATGCTTATAAATGGGGAAGTACTGCAACTGATAATCAATATATGGCGAGAAGAGCTATTAATGATATTGAAAAAGATGTAAAAGAGGCTAAGCTTGTGAAAATTAACGAAGAAAATGATATATTAACACTTAATGAAGGAAAAGAAGAAATTAGATACTATACCCAGAAGCAGAATTTGATAAGATATGCTAATAAATCTGCTACTCCTATTGCGGAAAATGTAAGTCTGCTATTGTTTGAATTCCAGGCTGAAAATGACAATTTACTTGGAATCGAAATAGGGGTTACGAGTGGGGATGGGGACTATTGCCTAAAAGCCCAAATCTTTCCACGCACTTTTAAACCATAAGTAGGTGTCGGCAAACAATGTTAAAAGGTGAGCAAGGCAATCTAATCTTAATGACGATAATAATTTTAGCAGTAGTAAGTATATTAGGTATTTCTTTAGTGACACTGGCTAGCTTAGAAAACTTGATGGTTGTTAATGTAAATAAAAACAAACAAGCCTATTTAGCTGCTGATGCTGGAATAGAAATAGCTAGAGATATAATTATAAACAAGCTAAAAACTAATACCCCCATAGACAAAATAAAGGAAGATATTATGGAAAACTTCCAGAATGAGCTAGAGATAGGTGAAAATTTAACTACTAAAATAATAGCCTTAGATATAGATAAATATAATTCTGATGAAGAAATAGAAATTACAGCCCTAGGTAGATACCTAGATAATGAGAAAAAGGTAGCAGCAATTTTAAAATTTACTAACCTGCCTATAAACCCTATTAAAACTAACAATTTTAAAGCAGCAGGACGATACAATGAAAAAATAGATTATAATAATACATATTTTATTGAAGAAGAAGAAGGCTGGGTTATTAAAAGCTATTATGAACCTTGGGGTAAAGTAATCACGAGTGATGGTGACATCCTATACAAAAATATTGTAACAAATGAACCAGATAGTAAATATTTTAATACGGAACTTGCTGAGATTGCTATAGCCCAGATGACACCTCTTACCCCAAAGAATGAGCCAAATCCAGATCGCCCTCCCCATTTATTAAATTCTCAGGACTTTCTTAATACAGGCTATGAAAGTGAATTTTGCTTGCCAAGTCTTAGCAAAAGTGATGTAGCTTATTTTTACCAAATTGCTTTGCTAGATAAAGATAATTGGGATATATGGGATGAAAAATACAAGAAGGGCAATAAAGGGAAGTTTTCTCTTGATAAGGTAGAAAAACCATACAATTATATTGTCAGCGATTTGGATGATATTTCTGTTAATGATATACCTTCTAAAAAGAATATAAATATTACTATCAAAAATGAATTTAGGCAGAAGTTTCTTAATTGGCAACACTTTTTTTTAGGCATAAAGACTCCAGCGGTTACTTATGCTCCAGATGATGAAAAAGTCCTGTTAATAGTTACTAATGATAATTTACATTTAGAAATAGAGAACCAACTAGATAGTATGCTTCTGGATTTATCGGCTATTACCTTATATTTATTATCATCTGGCAATATTAATTTCACCCATAGCTATAATTCACTAAATCAAGCTAATACAAGTACGGAACAAAAACTAAAAGTATATGCACTAGCTGGACAGAGTCTGGCACTAGATAGCAATATTAATAATCTGATTATTAATGGGTCACTACAATCCCCTAAGGATCTAACTATTGATATTGATGATAGTGTACTTATTAAGGATGAAGTAAATGATTTAGAGGATTTTATAGTTAATATAAGTACTAAAAACAATTATACATTAGTAGATAATTTTCCCTTTCGCTGGTCCTTCTTAGGCATAGGCAGAATAATTGATTATAGGCAAGGGGTAGAAGAGTAATGTTGTTGAAAAAGAACCATGTAGTTGCCATAGATATAGATGATATCAAAATTAAGTTGATATACTTAAAACAATATAGAGGCAAATATGAGTTAATTGAAACTATTTCACTAGAAACACCTCCTGATACTGTAATAAATGGAATTATTTTAGAACCCCAAATATTAGGGGAAAGGATTGGCGAGCTTGTTCGTGATTATAAATTAACGGGTAAAAAGACGATAACGGCAGTTTCGGGCTCCCAAATATACATAAAGAACTTACTTATG
The DNA here is from genome assembly GCA_012518685.1 of Syntrophomonadaceae bacterium. GTDB lineage: Bacteria > Bacillota > Syntrophomonadia > Syntrophomonadales > Syntrophomonadaceae > JAAYRQ01. The sequence goes on from JAAYRQ010000125.1 coordinate 3,079, forward strand.
CCTAAAATGAAACATACAGACCTAAGACAAGCAGTCCAATTTGAAGCTACTAAATTCTTACCCGTACCTGTACCAGAAATGGTTATAGATATATTTCCTTTGAAAAATACGGTTACTGAAAATGGTCTTAAAACGGAATTGTTTTTTGTGGCAATACGCAGGCAGCAAATAGAAAATTTAGAGAAATGCCTTAAAATAGCTAATCTGAACTTAAAAATAATAGACTTAAAGCCCTTAGCAATCAACCGTATTATTGCTAATCCTAAGAATTACTCAGTCAAGGCTTTACTAAACATAGAAGCTAGCCGCTCGGACTTCTCTATTCTAAATGGGGAAAATTTGTTGTTTTATCATCCTTTTGGGTTGGGTTACCTAGATTTAGATAAAGATGTAGAAGAAGACCATGATAATTATAAACAGGAAATTATTAATGAAGTGGTGCGTTCTCTGGAATACTATAATAATGAATATCAAATGTATCCTGAAACTATAATTATTACAGGATACAGTCAAATTGATAATGTCAGCAAACTACAGCAACTAATAAAAGACAATATTTTTGATAATGTGCAAATAGGGGAAGTAAATTCTAACCTAGTAAATCCCCATAAGATATCTGAATTCCCCAGTCCACAGTTTCAAACTGAGTATATGCTTACACTAGGTTTAGCAATAAGGGGTGGACTATAATGCGAGAAATTAAAATAAATCTTACAACTAATCAAAATAAACAAAATATAATATTTACTACCCCAGTCATTATATTTTTGATATTTTTGATAGTGGCTACTAGCCTAGGCATAATCTATGGTTTAGCATCAGAAGAGCTGCGTCATCAGCAAATGATTAACAATAATCTGAAAATAAAAAATGAAGAAATTATAGCTATAAATAATAATTTAAGCAAAAAATCGGAGTTAGCTGGGAAATTAAATACAAAAGAAAAGTTAGTAAAGGAATTAAGCAGTGAAATTCCAATACTAAGCAAGGCTTTTGCAGAAGTTGAATCGGCTATAACACCAGACAGCATGCTACTCAACTTAGTAATTAACTATGAAAAAATAGAAATAACAGGCATAGCTACTAACCATGCCGAAATTGCTTATATTATTGCTAACATCAGGGAAAGTAAATATTTTATTAATACCAAATTAGTTTCTACCCAGGTGATGTCACATAGTGAAAAACTTATGTTTCATATAGAAACCTATTGGGAGGTATCTACAAAATGAGGCTAACCAAGAAGGAAGCTATAGTAATAACCATGTTGCTTGTGATTGCAGCAGTATATATTTTCTATAAATTCATATATGGACCGATTATTAACGAAACTAATCAATTAGTTATTAAAAATAGTAAACTAAAGGCTTCACAGGAAAGAGCTCTTAAAGAAGATCTATTAAACGGTGATAATGAGTTAATTAATAATATTAATAAACTTAACAGCCTTAATGCACTTATACCCAATATGCCATTTATAGCTGAAAGCTATAAGTTTCTTGATGATACAGCTAGAAATAATAACTTAAAGTTCTTTGCTAGTGGTTTAGATAATGAAATAAATGAAAAAACCATAAATGATAATCTAACATACTACGAGTGCCATTATGTTCTTAACCTTAATGGTTCTTATCCTAATTTAGTGAAATTTATTAGAGAAATTGAAGAGTCTGAACGCTTATATTGCTTAGATAGTATATCCTTGGTTATAGGTCAGACTACTATAGTTCTAGAAGATGGGGTTACTACTACTGATTATAATGCAGATGATATTAGTATGATAGTAGAATTAAAAACTTTTTATGATGATTTAATCTTATCTGAAATAAATAGCATAAATAAAATTAACTATAATAATGAACCAGGTCTTAACCCCTTTCGCATCCATTAATCAAATGACCTAGCTTACACAAAGTTTTTGTGCAGGCTAGGTCATATTTTTATCAGCTATGTTGGGTGGTATGTTTTTTATAGTGAACAACTTACATTTTGTACTCCTTTAACTTTTTGAATGCCTTTAATAATTAACTTGTTAAAAATCCACCATTTTTTCACATCGATTTCGACGAGTATATTTGGAGCTATGCTAATATCGTTTGATTTCCATATGTCTATATTGCCAAAATAGCTACTAGTATAATTGCTCATTTCTTTAGGAGCGGGCCGACCCCTACGAACTGCAGGGATGAAGAAGATTTCTAGATGACCTCAACCGCAACCACTGTGTCTAGTCTTTACATAAACTGTTATTTCCTTGCCTTTTTCTTCTATATATTTTACTGCTGCAGGGCTAATAATAAACATCTACATCAACTCCTTTAAGTATAGATTAGCATACCCCATAAGGGTATGGCAAGTAAAAAATGTAGTATAAGTAGGAAATATTATTAATAATGGCGAATAGTTAATTTGTATTTAAAATGGGAAAACTATATTACTAAATATCTGGAGGATTTTAATGCTTAATAAAAATGTACTTACTAAAATTTTAGATATTGCTTTAAAAAAAGGTGGAGATTTTGCAGAAATATATGTGGAAGAAAAAACCGTTAATAATATTTTTTGTGAGGATAATAAAATAGAACGAATTAATGGTGGCATTGAAAAAGGGGCTGGCATTAGAGTGATTAATGCTGGGAATACTGCCTATGTTTATACAAATGACTTAACTGAATCTGGTTTATTAAACTCGGCGATTACTGCGAGCAATGCATTAGTAAATGCTAATTCAGCACCCATATCCAATATTAATTTACAAGTAAGAAAACCTAATTATACCTTAGATTGTTTAAAACAGCCCGATAATATGGGTATTGAGGATAAGATTACTAAGATATTAGATGCAAATAAGCTAGCTCGTAATATAAGTGAAGAAATTCGTCAGGTTACCATTGCTATAGGGGATAGTAAGAAAAAACTACAAATAGCTAATAGTAATGGGGTTTATGTTGAGGACGAGCGTCTGCGGGTTAGATTAATCGCCAACATTGTATCTGGCAGAGATAATTTAATCCAAACAGGTTACGAATCGGCGGGGGGTGTATGTGGTTTAGAATTACTAGATGAATTTTCCTTAGAAGCATTAGCCGAAAAAGCAGCTAATTTATCTCTTAATATGCTAGATGCTAAGCCTGCACCTGCAGGAAAGATGCCTATAGTTATGGCTGCTGAAGCAGGTGGAACTATGGTACATGAAGCCTGTGGACATGGCTTAGAGGCAGATTTGGTACAAAGAGGATTATCCGTATATAATAAAAAAGGAGAAAAAGTTGCTAATGAAAAAGTGACAGTGATTGATGATGCTTCAATTCCTAGCAAATATGGAAGCTATGTTTTTGATGATGAAGGAGAAGTAGGTCAAAAAACCATACTCATTGAAAATGGTTATTTAACTAACTACATGTATGATTATTTAACTGCCGAAAAGGATAAAGTAAAATCTACTGGTAATGGTAGGCGTGAATCCTATCAACATAAGCCTATACCCCGTATGAGTAATACTTATATAGCTCCAGGATTTGATAAACCTGACGAAATTATTAAGTCAACTAAAAAGGGGCTTTTAGTAAAAAAAATGGGGGGCGGTCAAGTTAATACGACTAATGGAGATTTTGTTTTTGAAGTTTCTGAAGGTTATTTAATAGAAGATGGGGAAGTGCAATACCCAGTAAGAGGTGCTACTCTGATAGGTAATGGACCTATCGCTTTAACTCAAATAGATAGGGTAGCTAATGACATCGGCTATGCTATAGGTACTTGTGGGAAAGATGGGCAAGGGGTACCTGTAGCCGATGCTCAACCGACCATAAGAATTAAAGAATTAACTGTAGGTGGTACAGCTATAGACCATGATAATTTGACCATTAAAAGGATTAGAAGAAAGTAGGTGACTAGCGATTAAAGAACATTTGCAAGCTGTGGCTGAAAAGGTTTTAAATATAGCTACTGACCAAGGAGTAGATGCCGAAGCTTTTTTACTACACAATAGAGAATTAAGTATAGAAGTTAATAATGCTCAAGTAGAAACACTAAAACAAGCTGAGGAAATAGGACTAGGAATTCGGATAATTAAAAATGGATGTTTAGGTTTTACTTATACCAGTGATTTAGCTGATAATGCTATTATAACGGCAGTTAAAAATGCTATTAATATTGCTCAATTTACTACACCAGATGAACATAATTCATTACCAAAAAAACAGGAAAACTATCCTGAACTAGGGTTTCTTTATGATGATGAATTTAATACTATTAATATAGATGAAAAAATTAACTTGGCTAAAAGAGTGGAGGAAATAGCCCAAAATTATGACAATAGAATCAAAATAGTAGAAAGTGCCACTTATGAGGATACTGAATTTAGTTCCTTGATTGTAAATACAAATGGATTGTATGCTTGTGAAAAAGCAAATTATGGAGGTATATATGTTTTTTTAGTTGCTGAAGAGCAAGGGATAGCCGAAAATGGTTATGCTATGATGGTTAACAGGAAGTTGTACGATATAAATCCAGAATTAGTAGCTAAGGAAGCTACCCAAAATGCCCTTAGAAGTCTAAATGCTAAAAGAATAGATTCTGCACAGCTGCCTTCTATTATGGAGCCTTACATAATGACAAAATTTATGGGCTTGATTGCTCAAATGATAAATGCTAATGCTGTGCAAAAAGGAAAATCTCTTTTTGCTAATAAAGAAGGTGAAATAGTAGCCTCCCCTATATTCAACCTAGTTGATGATGGGCTCTTACAAGACGGCATAGCTAGCTTTCCTTTTGACAGTGAAGGAGTAGGGTCAAGGAAGAATGATATTATAACTAAGGGAATTTTGCAAGGGTTTTTATATGATACTTATACAGCGAATAAAGCTGGAATAAATTCTACAGGTAATGCAGCTAGGGGGTCATTTCGAGGATTGCCCACCGTAGGGACTACTAATTTTACTATATTACCTGGCGATAAAACTCCAAAATCTTTAATCTCTGATATTGAAAAAGGTTTTTATATTACTGAAGTAATGGGTATGCATACTGCTAATCCAGTGTCAGGAGATTTCTCAGTAGGTGCTGCTGGCATTATGATAGAACAGGGTGAACTAACTTATCCTGTTAGGGGGGTTACTATCGCAGGTAATCTTATTGATTTTTTACAAGATATTGATGCTATAGGGAATGATATTCGCTTTTTCGGAGGGCGATCATCACCGACTATTAGACTAAAATCTTTAAGTATTGGTGGAGAGTAAAACTTATGTAATAGGGGGAACTAAAGACTTGCTTAAAATACTTATCATAAATGGACCTAATTTAAATATGTTGGGGGTTAGAGAACCAAAAATATATGGTGAAATGAGCCTTAATTTATTGGAAGATGAATTGAAAAGTTATACGAAAAACAAAAATATAGTTTTAGATTTTTTTCAATCGAATCATGAAGGTGAAATAATAGATAAGATACATTCAGCATACGATAAGATAGATATTATAATTATTAATGCAGGGGCTCTTACTCATTATAGTATTGCTATCCATGATGCTCTTAAGTCAGTAGCCATCCCGACTATAGAAGTTCATTTAAGCAATATTTATAATAGGGAAGAATTTCGCCAGCAATCTTTTATTGCACCAATCGCTATTGGCGGTATCTATGGCTTCGGCAAAGATGGTTATAAATTAGCTATAGATGCTGCAATAAGGTATTTAGATGGCAAGGCAGGTGGTTTGAATTAATAGGCTAGATAAGTTAAAAGAACAGTTAAATTTACTTAATATAGATGCCTTTTTAGTTACCAAAGCAGAAAACATTTTTTATCTATCTAATTTTACTGGGGGTAGTGATGCAAAATTATTAGTAAGTGAGATAGATAACTACATAATTACAGATTCTCGTTACACAGAACAAGTAAAACTAGAATCACCTGAATGGGAACTTATTGAAACAAAACCTAGCTCTGATAGTAGGTGGCTGGAATTATTAAAAAAATATAAAAAAATAGCTTTCGAGACTTCTATAAGTTATAAGGATTATAAAAAAATTCAGGAGGGTTTAGGAGATAATTTAGTAGCCACTGATAATGTTATTGAAAAATTAAGAATGATAAAAGAACCCCAAGAAATAAAATTATTAAAAGAAACAGCTCAAATCAGCACCAAGGTATTTGCTGAAATAAAAAATTATATTGCGGAAGGCCTAACTGAAAGGGAAATTGCTAACCAAATAGTTTTTTTACTAAAGGCCAATGGTTGTACGAAAGAAGCTTTTGATACTATAGTAGTAGCGGGTGAAAATTCGGCTCTACCCCATGGTGCTCCATCGAATAGACAATTGGCTAGGGGGGACATGTTAACTCTTGATTATGGAGGTTTTTATAGGGGATATGCAGGGGATATGACTAGGACAGTAGTTATTGGCGAAGCTAATTCTAAACTAAAAGATTACTATGCCAAGCTATTAGAGGCACAAGAATTAGGAGTTAGTTTAGTTAAAGCTGGAGTAATGGCTAAAGATATTGATAAGGCGGTTCGGAATCTACTTATAAATTATGATTTAGCTCGATATTTTGTGCATTCTACTGGTCATGGCCTAGGCTTAGAAGTGCATGAAATACCTTCTATATCCTATAAAAGTGATATAATATTACAAGAAAATATGGTAATTACAATTGAACCTGGTATTTATATTAAAGGATGGGGAGGAATACGGATTGAAGATACCGTAATCGTTAAGTCAGATAGTTGTGAAGTGATCACAAAAGCAGACAAGGATTTATTAATTTTTTAATGGAGGGATACTATGATATCTGTTAATGATTTTAAAACGGGTGTAAGTATAGAAATGGACGGGCAAGCTTTTGTAGTAGTAGAATTTCAGCATGTTAAGCCTGGTAAGGGTGCTGCTTTTGTTAGGGCAAAATTAAGGAATATAAGCTCTGGAGGAATTATAGAAAAAACTTTTAGAGGTGGGGAAAAGGTAGCTAAGGCTCACTTAGATCGCAGAGAAATGCAGTATCTCTATAATGATGGAGAAGGTTATGTGTTTATGGACAATGAATCTTATGAACAGACTTCTATATCGGAAGAAGCTATTGGTGAAGGCATAAAATGGCTTTTAGAAAACATGAATATTCATGTCTTAGTTTTTCACGATAAAATAATTGGTGTTGAACTACCTAATTTTGTAGAGTTAAAAGTAACTGAAACCGAGCCAGGGGTTAAAGGCGATACAGCTACTGGTGCTACCAAACACGCCACAGTAGAAACTGGTGCTCTTGTGCAAGTTCCTTTATTTATAGAAGTTGATGATATATTAAGAATAGACACTAGAACTGGTGAATATATGGAAAGGGCATAATATATATTGTAGGTTTATTTCCTCCTTTTTAGACTAATAATAAGCTTAGTTATTAAATGTCTATAAGGAGGTTTTTTTATGAAGGATATTTCTGAAAGGGTTAGTTATTTACAAGGATTAAGTGAAGGGATTAATCTTAACAAGACTAGTCCCCAAGGTAAGATTATAGCTGGTATTTTAGCGGTTTTAGGTGAATTAGCAGATGAGATAACTTATATGCAAAATGAATTTGATAATATCAAAGAATATGTCGAAAGCATTGATGATGATCTATTGGATATTGAAGAACATATTTTTGCAGCAGAAGAGGAGTTCATAGAATTTGATTGTTCACATTGTGGAGAAAATCTATATTTTGAAACTAACCTATTAGATGAAGAAGAAGCTATAGAAATTATATGTCCTAATTGCGATGAAGTAGTATTTATCAATGATGGGGCTTTTGATTTTGAACATGCCAATATGGAGCCTGATTTTTTGGCTTAAAATGCAGATTATAGTAAATAGAAATAAAAGCAATAAACCTAACTAAATCTAGTCTTATTTTACCGTTATTAGATATAGGGAATTTTGTATCTGCGGACTTATTAATTATCTCTATTGTAAATATTTATTGCAATAGGGATAATTAAGTGCGTTCACCATTTAAGTTAATTTGCAATCTTGTTAATTGATTTATTTAAAGTGAAATAAAATTCAACACCTAAATCAGTATTATTTACTCCAAAATCACTTGCGTGAAGTTCTAATATAGTTTTTACTACAGCTAAGCCTAACCCAGTCCCACCAAATTTCCTGTTTCTTGATTTTTCCACTCTATAAAAAGCATCCCATATTAAATTTTTTTCTTCTTTGGTAAAGTAATTTGTATTGTTTTGAATTTTAATAAGTACCTGGTCAATTTTATCTGTTATTATAATTTTAATAACACTACCTTCTGGGGAATGCCTTATCGCATTACTCAATAAGTTTATTACCACATTTTCTATACGCGAGGTATCTCCACTTACAATATAATCTTTTTCTAGATTTATTTGAATTTCTAAATCTTTTTCTTTAAGATTTAGCTTGAATTTATTTATACAAATTAATAGTAAATCATTTAAGGAGAAGTCTTCCCAGGTAATTTTTAGAAACCCATATTCAAATTTCGTTAAATCTAGCATGTCTTCGACTAGATATTTCATTTTCTGGCTTTCATCAATAATAATGTTAATAAACTCGTTTTTCTCGTTCTCTTCTACTATTCCATCATTTAAACCTTCAGCATAACCTTCGATTATGCTAATAGGGGTCTTTAATTCATGGGAAACAGCCGCAATAAATTCTTTTCTCATATTATCAATATGTGTTTTTCTGTTAACATCTTCTTTAAGTTTTAGGTTGTGTATAGATAGACTAGTATTGAGGAGAATTAGTTCTTTAATAGCATAACTACTAAAAGCTGCTGCAATCCCTATCCATAGGAAACAAAAATACCTAATTACTAAAGTACCTGATAATGAGCCATCAGGGTACAAAGTAGGATAATAATGTAAAAGAAGCAAATCTCCTAAGATGCATAAAGTAGTGCTAAAAATCACTAATAATAAATCAAAATAAAAAACAGACATCAGTATTAATAAATAATATATGGCGTAACTTTCAGGTGCATCGTGAGGCACAGTCCTTAATGCTGTTATCCATATAAAAACTATAGAAATTACTAACCACTTGCTATATGGCCTAACACCATATTTAGCAATATATTTCCAAAGTAAAAAACCTATAATAAAAGAGAATGCCGTTGCCTTTGCTACTGCTCCAATGTTAATTGCTTTTGTAGCTATACCTAATACTTCTAAAATAGCTGTAACTAATATCATCAAGCTTACTATAATTGTAGTAGCTAGCATAACACGATAGTTGTTTTTTTTGCGGTTATTTTCTAATATTTCATTACTTAGAACTTGCTTCATATCCTTTCCCACTTCCTACCATCCAACATGTACCCATAACCTCTAACGGTATTAATTAATTCACCTTTCCCCTGTAATTTTTCTCTCAATCTCCATATATGGGTGTCAACTGTTCTTAGATCACCATTATAATTAAAGCCCCATACCGCATTTAGTATTTGTTCTCTTGATAATACTTGGTTTTTATTTTTAATTAGATAGATTAATAATTCATATTCTATAGGGCTTAAATTAACTTCATTGGCATTTACTTTTATTTTATGGGAGCCAGTATTAACTTCTATTCCTTTATATTTTATGAAATTTTCATTATTTGCTCCCATGTTATTAAATCTTTTGATTAAAGCTTTTGTTCTAGCCATTAAGATTCTAGGGGTAAAAGGCTTGGTAATATAGTCATCAGCACCTAATTCAAAACCCATTACTTTATCATCATCCTCAGCCCTAGCAGTAAGGATAATAATAGGTACACTAGAATCCTGTCTAATAATTTTGCATACTTCAAATCCATTGGGTGCAGGTATCATTAAATCTAAAATTACAATGTTAATTTTATTTTCATGGAATTTTGATAGTGCTTCCTTTCCCGTGCCTGCTTCAAAAGTATTATATCCTTCTTTATTAAAATATCGTATAAGTAAATTCCTCATCCGTATGTCATCTTCGACTATCAAAACATTTTTTCCCATTATAGATACCACACCTCCCTTGAGTAATTAAAAATGCCTAAAACAATAATAAGCAAGGGTATTATTCCTGCTTATTATTGTTTTAATAAACTATGCTATATAATCGTAATTAACAAATAATATTAAAATACTATAGGGGCATTTTTGTAAAAACTCCAAATGGATCGACCTTATTTCTTAAAATATTAATAGTAGTCTCATCTGGCATTTCGGTTTCAGTAATATCATCGGATATAATTATTTCAAAACCAGTACACATATCTACTATATCTTTAGTAATACCAGGGTGTAAACTGATAGCCTTCATTCTTTTTGTTTCATCATCAAATCCATAGACACCTAATTGTGTAATAACTCTCCAAGGTCCTTGTCCAAATAAGTCTAGTTTTTCCCTTTCATCTCCACCATTTAAAAAACCTGGGCTTGTTATAAAGTCAACTTTTTCGGGGAATTTTTCCTTAGTTTGTAGTCCGACTAATACGCTTCGGTCACTTAATGAGGCTAAATCATTTCCTCCTCCACTCCCTGTAAGTCGAACTTTAGGCTCCTCATAAGTTCCTATCAAAGTTGTATTTACATTACCATACTTATCTATTTGAGCACCACCTAAAAAACCTAGATCTACATACCCGGCTGCACATTGTCCAAAAGAATTAGGCATATCTAAAATAATAGGTGCTTTATAATAAGTCCAAGGACATGCAACTGACCAAGGCATTTTACCTTCGAAAAGGGGATCTTGGGCACCACTTTCATAAACTAAGGTGCTATTAGGTGCATGGGTTGCCTTAGCTAATAAGGCCCCAACCAAGGGTAGGCCTGTTCCTACATATACGATTTCGTTATCATTGATAGTTCTTGATAAGCAATAAGCTAAAATTTCTAATGGATTTGTTTGCATTAGATTATCCCCCCTTTGTTATTTTGTGATTGCTCAAATTCTTCTAAATTTTTAAGCCTTAATAATGTTTCTGTTTGACGGTTAATTTCTTGTTCATAACTTTCCTCCCAAGGATAACGCCAATAGGGATACTGTTCGGAATTTACTTCTTTATAATCATAATCTATCACCCCAATGTCATTGAGCCCTTCAGCTACTTTGGTCAGTTTATTTCTTTTTACTATCTCACGAATACCTCCACCTAGTTTATCTACAAAATCATAATGATCTCTGCAGCTAAATACCCAGTAATCCAAAAACTTATTAAAATTCTCATCTGATTGGAAAGCAATTCTCACACCTTGTTCCCACCATTGACGATGCCAATAATAATACCCTGGTACACTACCTGGAACATTACCAAATGGCATTTCTACAACTGCATCTACATACATAAAAGGTATAGAGTTTCCAGAAGTATTATTTCGTATCTCATCTTCACTTACTAATTCTTCACAAGTAATTACTACTTTTCTTGAAGCAACTGATAATGCTATATCGTTTACTACTGGTCCCCAAATCATGGCGTTGCCATATTTATCTGCTTTTTGAACATGAATAAAGACTATATCGGGATATAATGCTGGTATAAGGCAAACCATATCTTTTTCTGGCTCGTCTTTAAACGCATGGCTTGAAATTTTCACATAAGGATTATGTTTTACCATATCCGAACCAAGCATAACTTTACTAGCTAGATAGGGGACTCCCATTTGAGCAGCCTTGAATCCTAAAGCTTGTGCACCATGGCTCCATTCTGATAATGGCTCGACTTTTTTTTCTTTAATACTACGATGAAACATTTTGTCAATGCCCCTCATTTCGGCACCAGTATAAGAATTGTGCATATAACCAATAATTCCACCACCTATAGGTATGCCACCTACACCAATTGGTGCCCCCATTAAAGTAAGCTCTCTTTTTTCTTGCCTAATCATTTCAAAAAATGCTTGGGTACAACCCCTAACCCAACTGAAGCCAGTATCTGAAATAATATCTCCATCAATTACGAATTCTTGTACTGCTTCTTTAAGGCTCATACATTTATTAATCCTATTTCTACTTTTTTTAAAATGTACTTCACGCCATGAATTTGTATCTACTAGCCTATTTCGAGATGTTCTAATATGATAATCTCTTTCTGTCTCATTTGCTTGTTTGTCTGGCATTTTAAAAACATTTTTCTCCATCTTCCTCCCCCTATTTTTGAAATTCTATTCGTGAACATTTTGATTATTTTACATACGACTATTTTAAAAAATGATTGTTACATTTGTGTCACAAGCACTAGATTTTTTATAAATTTTCTACGAATTATTGGTATATTTTTCTCAGTTTACCAATATCTATTTAGAACAAGGTGGTGATTAGGTGGAATTTTCTAATTCAATAGTTACTAGGGAAGTTATTCCTTATTTTTCTCCAGTTATTAAATCCTTATTAAGTAATGCCCCTAGTTCACTTTTTAATAATTTAGAAGAAATTAGATTAAGAATTAATAATCCTTTAATTCTAAAAGTGGGTGAGGATGATTTTACCATCACTAAAAATGGTGAAGTAACTAGAGATGTTAATAGGGGCTATCTTGTAACTTCTGAAGATATCTATCGTCTTATAGCCTCTATCAGCGATAATTCTTTATATGCTTTTTCCGAAGAAATTAGACGGGGTTTTATTACTGTTCCAGGTGGTCACAGAGTAGGACTAGCTGGGCAGGTATTAGTGGAAAATTATGATGTAAAAAATATTACTAATTTTTCAGGTATATGTTTTAGGATTGCTAAAGAGGTTAGGGATTGCAGCCTTACTTTATATAAAAAGATTTGCAATAAGGAAGGACAGGTTAATAACACCTTAATTATTTCACCGCCTAGATGTGGTAAAACTACAATTTTAAGGGACTTAGCTAGATTATTGGCAACGGGAAACAGGGCGATAAATCCTAAAAATGTAGTTGTAGTTGATGAAAGATCTGAATTAGCAGGTAGTTATATAGGTGTTCCTCAATTAGATGTGGGCATAAGGACGGATGTATTAGATGCCTGTCCGAAAGCCTTAGGGATGATTATGGCTATTCGTTCTTTATCTCCCCAAGTAATTATTACGGATGAAATAGGTAGCCTAGCTGATATAGAGGCTATTAATGAATGTATAAATGCTGGTGTAGCCGTTATTGGTAGTGTACATGCTCTTAATTTAGAAGAAGTTAGGGCTAGACCGCTATTAGCTAAACTTATCAATAGTAAAGCTTTTAAGTTGGGAATAATATTATCTCGGAAAAATGGACCAGGTACTATTGAGGATATCGTAAGATGGGAGGGCTAAAAAATATTTATTAAAACCTTTGGGATTGCCTTTGTTGTAGCAGGGTTTGGTGCAGGTGGCTTATTAAGAGCTAACAAAATGGTAAAAAGAGTGAGTCAACTTAGGAAGTTACGCTGGGCTCTTAGTTTCTTAGAAAAGGAAATGTCATACAATTATACACCCTTAAGTAGTGCTATGTATAAGACTTATCAATTTACTCCAGCCCCTATAAATAAAATCTTTCAGGAATGTAGCCAGTATTTGACTGAAAAATCTGGGGTTACTGGTAATGAAGCATTAACCAAGGCTCTCAGAAAGGTTGCACCTAGCTTAGAACTCTATCCAGAAGATATTGACTTGATTTTAGCTAGCTCTAATCAACTCGGTATGTCTGATATATATGAACAAAAAAAGTTGTTTAATCTTCTGCAAGAAAATTTGAAAATTCAAGAAGAAAAAGCCCAGAATGATCTTAATTCTAACCAAAAACTATGGTCCTATGGGGGCTTCATATTAGGCAGCATAATTGTGATACTTTTAATCTAAAGAGAAGGGGGTTTTAAGTATGAATATAGATATAATTTTTAGAATTGCAGGGATAGGGATATTAATTTCAGTTTTATCGATTGTCTTAAAACAGGCTAAGAAGGAAGAACAAGCAGAGATGTTGACTTTGGCAGGTGTGGTAGTGGTCTTAATTATTGTAGTACAACTTATGAATCAGTTATTTACTGTGGTTAGATCAGTTTTTAATTTATAAAAAAGGGGGCTAACCTTATGGAGATTGCCCAAATCGTTGGTCTAGCTTTAGTTACTACCATTCTTTTATTAATTCTTAGACAGGAAAAACCCGTTATGGCAGTAGTTTTAAGTATTGTTTTTAGTATTATAGTTTTTACCTTAATGATGGGAAAAATGGGTTCCATTATAAATGTTATGAAAGAATTGACCCGAAGAGCAGAAATTAATTATTTTTTTTTAGCCACGATTTTAAAAATATTAGGAGTGGCATACTTAGGTGAATTTGCCGCTACAATATGTCAGGATGCTGGGGAAGAAGCCGTAGCTAAAAAGGTGGAGTTCGCTTCTAAAATTATTATCGCGGTATTAGCTTTACCAATAATAATTGCTATTTTAGAGTCCTTACTTGAACTTATGCCCAGATAAGATTTCAGTTTTACGGGGGAAATATTAATGCGAAATAAGAAAATAACCTTACCCCTAAAATACATAATTATATTATTTCTAATTAACTTGTTTCTTTTCTCTTTGGGTACTTATAGTGTGGCTAGCGAAGTTGAGACCTTTTCCTTGTATGATACTATGGCAAATCTTGACTTGGATAGTTTAGAAGAATACAAGAAAAATGTTGATGAGGAAATTAACAATTATTTTGATAACAAATCTGTTAAGGAATGGTTAATAGATTTTGTTAAAGGAGAATGGCAGTTTGATATTAAAGAAGTGGGAGGCAATTTAATTTCAACCCTACTCAAAGAAGTAGTTGCGAATTCTGGCTTGTTAGGGAAGTTACTTATACTTTCTATCTTAGCTGCTTTATTAATTAATCTACAGACCGCCTTCTCCTCTAGTATTGCCAAGGTATCATATTTAGCGACTTTTTTAGCCTTATGTGCTATAGCTTTAGGATCATTTAATATTGTTTTGTCTATAGGACAAAACACAGTTGATAATATGGTGGCATTTATGATTGGGATGTTACCACAGATGATGGTTCTAGTAGCTGGCTTGGGCAATATTAATACTTCTTTAATGCTTTTTCCTATTCTTATGACTACTGCAACTGCTTTAGCCAATGCGATAAAAAATATTGTTTTCCCACTTATTATTTTATCGGCCATTTTAAATATTGTGAACAATATGTCGGATACTATAAAAGTAGAAAAACTAGCTAAATTCATGGGGCAAATAGCCCAAATAACCTTAGGCTTTTTCCTAACTATTTTTGTTGGTGTAGTAACATTAAGGGCTATTTATGGTGCTGCCTTAGATAAAGTTACCTTAAGGACTACGAAATTTGTTACAGATAATGCTATTCCAGTAGTAGGTAAAATGTTCTCCGATACGATTGAAGTTGCTGCAGGTTATATAGTAATGCTTAAACAGGCTATTGGGGTATTTGGCTTGCTAGTTGTTTTGGGTATAATCATAACTCCTTTATTAAAAATAGCTGCAATTGCTCTGATATACAAAATAACGGCCGCTATTGTTGAACCACTAGGTGATACTAGAACCGCAACTATTTTAGAAATTATGAGTGCCCATTTATTTTTAATGTTATCAGCTGTAGCGGCTGTGGGCTTAATGTTTTTTATTATGATTGCTATAGTTGCAAGCATATCAAATAGTGCTTTTATGATGCGTTAGGTGGTGTTTAATTATAGTTGTTTTAAAAGAAATAGTAAGGAATGTGCTAGTAATTATTCTTCTAGCTAGCTTTTTAGAACTTATTTTACCAAATGGTAAAATTAAGCCTTTTGTAAGATTTGCCATTGGTTTATTTATTTTAATTTCTATTTTAAATCCTGTTTTAAATTTTTTGAATAGTGATAAAGATTGGCATTTAGATTTATGGAACTATAATGAAAAAATACTTAACGAAGAGGAAATATTAAAATCTGGTATCCAAATTAATGAACAATTAATAAGCAATAGTGATGAAATAATTAAAGAAAAATTAGCTGGACAGATTAGTGCTGTAGCTATGCTTGTCGAAGGTATTGAAACCGTAGAAACGAAGCTTGTTTTATCTAGTAATGGTGAATTATCTACTATTTCACTTTTAGTTAGCCCTGAGATATTAGCATCAGATAATAATGAAAAACAGCTAGAAATATTTTCTACTAATAAGATATTAAAAGATGAAGAAAAAGAAAGGTTAGTTAATAAAATATTAAACATAATGGAAAATATGTATGGTTTAGATAGCAGTAATATTAAAATTGAATTCAAGGAGGGTTAAAGCATGCTAGACGAGTGGTTCAGAAAAAACCCTAATGGAGATGAAAAACCTAGTAAATGGGAATTGTTAAATAATAAAAAAAAGCAGCTTATAATAATTATTATTTCCCTAGGATTATTAGCACTTATTTGGCCATCCTCTAAAGTAGAAAACAATAAAACTACAGGAATTTGCAGTAGCATTGAGGTTAAGGAAGGCAATATATCCAAAAGTATGGCACAAGAATTAGAAAGTATTTTAACTAAAATTGATGGGGTGGGAGCAGTAGATGTAAGTTTATCACTATCTTCAGATGGCACAAAATCGTATCTTACTAATACACGGGAAGAAAAAAGAGATATCAAAGAAGCAGATAATAAGGGAATGAAAAAGAATACCTTAGAAGAAAATCTTACCCGTGATTTAGCTGTGTCATCAGGTACCCCTTTACTAATAGAAGAAAAAAGACCAGAAATACTAGGGGTATTAGTAGTTGCAAATGGGGCTAATAATTCAGAAGTGGCAGAACAGTTAATTAGTGCTACTGCAACTCTGTTTAATATATCTCCACACAAAGTAACAGTAATGCCTAGAAAGGGTGGGGGATAATGTTAGTGATTAATAACAGACGGCTAAAATGGTATATTATAATAATTGTGATTACATTATTATTATTTGGGGGTATTAATTATTATGATAAATTGACCGCTAATCAAGGGCAGCTAGAGAATATTGTTGCTGTTAATAATATAGATTCAATTAATAATGCCAGTCTTAATGTAAAAGGAGAATTTAAAGCAAACTTTTTTGCGGATTATCGCATGGAGAGAGAAAGATTAAGGGGAAGACAATTAGAATTGTTAAAAAACATAATTAACAATGAAGCTACCGAAGAAAAAGCCAGAACTGCTGCTGCCATTAAGATAGTTGATATTACAACTGATATGGAAAAAGAAATTCAAGCAGAAAATATTATAAAATCAAAAGGATATATTGATTGTGTAATAATTATGCAAGCAGAAACTAGCACTATTATTGTGCAATCAGATAATCTTACTATGATGGAAGAAGAGGAATTATATGATATAGTTGGGAAAATAACTGCTATAAGTAATGATAAAATATCAATAATTGCCAAAAAACTAAATTAAAAATAACAATTATGTTGTATACAATGGATTAATCATTGAAATACCAAGACTTTATTTTTATAATAATATAATCAGGGTAAATTAGATACTCAGGTTTGCAAACCTGAGTCTATTTATATATAGGCATAAAACCAGGTATTACCTGGAATTATGCAGTGGGGAGGTCAATTATGCATAGAGTTAAAATAACTGATACCAGTTTAAGAGATGCTCATCAGAGTTTATGGGCGACTAGAATGACTACAGAGGATATGTTACCTATATTAGAACATATCGATAATATTGGATACCATTCTATTGAAGTATGGGGTGGGGCTACCTTTGATGTTTGTATTCGTTACTTAAATGAGGATCCTTGGGAAAGATTAAGGACGATTCGCAAGGAGATTAAAAGTACTAATTTACAAATGTTATTAAGGGGTCAATCTTTAGTAGGCTATACTCATTATCCCGATGATGTTGTGGAAAAGTTTATTTATAAGGCGGCAGAAAATGGCATAGATATCTTTAGGGTTTTTGATGCCCTAAATGATATTCGTAATTTAGAGACTTCGTTGCAAACTATTAAGAAGACGGGTAAACATGCTCAAGCTTGTGTAGTCTATACTATTAGCCCTGTTCATTCTATCGAACATTTTGTAAACACAGCTTTAAGCTTAAAAGATATGGGTGCTGATTCGATCTGCATAAAGGATATGGCTGGTTTGCTATCACCTTATGTTGCTTATGAACTAGTAGCCTTATTAAAGGAAAAGGTTAAATTGCCTATCCAGCTTCATACTCATTATATAGGGGGCTTAGCCATTGCTGCCCTTTTAAAAGCTACCGAGGCCGGAGTTGATATAATTGATACAGCTACTGTTCCTATGGCTTTTGGCTCTTCACAACCACCTGTAGAAACGATTGTTAGGGCCTTACAAGATACTGAACATGATACAGGATTAAAATTGCATGAGCTATTTGAAGTAGCTAGTCATTTTGAAAAGATAAGAAAACATAAGGGTTTTGAACGCGGAGTCACTAGAATTACGGATATGAAGGTATTTGAACATCAGGTGCCTGGTGGTATGATTTCTAATTTATTTTCCCAGTTAGAAGAACAGAATGCTTCCCATCGTATGGAAGAAGTGCTGCAAGAAATACCGTATGTTAGGGCAGATATGGGTTATCCGCCTTTAGTTACTCCGACTAGCCAGATTATTGGTATTCAAGCGGTCTTAAATGTCTTAATGGGCGAAAGGTATAAAATGTGCCCAGGTGAGGTAAAAGACTATGTGAGGGGTTTTTATGGTAAACCTCCTATGCCTATTAATCCCGAAATTAAAAGCCTCATCATAGGTGATGAGGAAGTAATAGAAACTAGGCCAGCTGATTTAATAGCTCCAGGCTGGGAAAAGGGTAAAAAAGAAATAGGGGATATGGCTAAAAGTGAAGAGGATATATTGACAT
Source organism: Syntrophomonadaceae bacterium (assembly GCA_012518685.1). Lineage (GTDB taxonomy): Bacteria > Bacillota > Syntrophomonadia > Syntrophomonadales > Syntrophomonadaceae > JAAYRQ01. The sequence goes on from JAAYRQ010000125.1 coordinate 21,877, forward strand.
ATATTTTGTTTCCGCAAGTGGCTTTAAAGTACTTTGCTTATCGGGATGAGATGGGGGCAGATGAAATTGCTCCTATATTAACCACCGAAATAGAAAATACTAATATTAATGAAAAAAAACCTATTAAAGAAAAAATAATTCCAACAGCTAAAAAAAGGTCAAACCAAAAGGGGGACGAGGAGATGAATTTTGCAGAAATTAAAGAGCTTATGATGTTACTAAATAGTACAGATATAGGGGAAATAGAATTAGAAAAGGAAGATTTTAGACTTAGCCTACGCAAAACAAATGCAGAAGGTGATAATAAAAATAAATCTAATCGTACTGTTACATCTAAAGTTACAGCTAATGAAGATGATCTGGAAGTAAACGAAAACATTGAGGAAGTAGTATCTCCTATGGTAGGTACTTTTTATGCTGCTCCTTCCCCGGATGCCCCGCCTTTTGTTAAGGTTGGCGACCAGGTTGATAGAGGTCAAACCTTATGTATAGTTGAAGCTATGAAATTAATGAATGAAATTAAGGCAGAAAATGCGGGAGTGGTAGTAGACATTTTAGTTGACAATGCTGAACCAGTTGAATATGGTCAACCAATATTCTTAATTGAAAAAGAATAGAGGAGTGGATAAGTTGTTTAATAAAGTTCTCATAGCTAATCGAGGGGAAATAGCTTTAAGAATAATAAGGGCTTGTAAAGAGTTAGGTGTAAAAACAGTAGCGGTTTACTCAATTGCTGACAAGAATAGTTTACATGTGACAAATGCCGATGAAGCAATATGTATTGGAGCTTCGCCCGCTAATCAAAGTTACTTAAATGTTTCTAATATTATTGCTGCAGCCCAAATATCTGGAGCCGATGCTATTCATCCAGGTTATGGTTTTTTAGCAGAAAACCCACATTTTGCTGCATTATGTGAAACTAATAGGATAAAATTTATCGGTCCCAAGCCTGAGGTTATAGAAATGATGGGGGATAAGGTAAAAGCTCGTGATTTAATGGAAAAGGCTGGGGTTCCCTGTGTTCCTGGCAGTGATGGAGCTGTTAAAAGTTATGAAGAAGCATTTAGTGTGGCGAAAGTTATAGGATATCCTGTAATGATTAAGGCGGCAGCTGGCGGTGGCGGCAAGGGTATGCGATTAGCACACAACGAAACAACCCTAAAGGATGCATTAGATATGGCAAAACTAGAGGCAGGTACCGCCTTCGGTAATGATGAAATATATATTGAAAAATATGTAGAAGAGCCTAGGCATATTGAAATACAAATCTTAGGTGATGGACAAGGTAATATTATTCATTTAGGTGAAAGGGATTGTTCTATTCAGAGACGCAACCAGAAATTGTTAGAAGAGTCACCTTCTACCTTGTTAGATGAAACTTTAAGGGAGCAAATGGGCGAAGTTGCAGTTAATGCAGCCCAAGCTGTTAAATACACTAGTGCTGGTACTATAGAATTTTTAGTAGATAAATACAAAAACTTTTATTTTATAGAAATGAATACCCGAGTACAGGTAGAACATCCTGTTACAGAAATGGTTACAGGCATTGATATTATTAAGGAACAAATTAAAATAGCTGCTGGACAAGCCTTAAATATTACCCAAGAAGATGTTGTTTTAAATGGTTGGGCAATAGAATGTAGAATTAATGCTGAAGACCCCGACAATGATTTTGCTCCTTCACCAGGCAAAGTTGGTAAATACATAATACCTGGTGGACCAGGGGTTAGGATAGACTCGTTTATTCAACAAGGTTATATTATACCGCCTTATTATGATTCAATGCTAGCAAAATTAGTTGTATGGGGGCAGACCCGTGAGGAAGCTATTACTCGTATGAAAAGGGCACTTAATGAATTTACTATTGAAAACATAAAAACGACCATACCTTTTCACTTAAAGGTATTAGATAATGCTTTTTATAAAAAAGGTGAGGTATATACTAACTTTATACAAAGGCGTATGTGATAAAATAATTTTCGTTACTTATGGATAAATTTGAAAATAATAGTATGCCTATGTTACAATAACGAATATAAATATTGTGGAGGTGGACATTAATGGACACACAAAGACCTGAAATTAATAATGAATTTGGAAGTATAAGGATTGCTGATGAGGTTGTAGCTACCGTAGCTGGACTAGCTGCTTCTGAAGTCGAAGGCGTTGCGGCTATGAGTGGTAACTGGGGTACTGATTTTGCAGAAAGATTAGGTAGAAAAAATTTTGGCAAAGGAATTAGGGTGGAAGTAACTGGAGATGTTACTACAGTAGATATATATATTGTAGTAGAATTTGGTTATGCCATCCCTGAAGTTGCATCAAATGTACAAAAAGATGTTAAGGCAGCGGTAGAAACTATGACAGGCTTAACTGTTAGCACAGTTAATGTGCATATTTCAGCGGTTTCAATGAAAAAACAACCCGTAAACGAATTTGATGCCCTTGACCCAGAAATTGAATAATAGTAAATAAGATAATTATATAGATAACCCCCTGATTATCAGGGGGTTATCTATATTCCTAACTTTTAGAAAGAGGTGTCAATCTTGGCTAATGTATGGAGATTAGTAGTATTTTTATATAGTTTATTGTTACTAGCTTTATCTAGTATTGCAATAATAGCGGCTATAGGAAGACCAGAACCTATAGAATATATTAATTATGCATTATCAACCCCTACCAATCGTATTATGCTAGGCTTAGTAGCCATAATATTTTTTGTTATAGCACTATTATCAATAATTTCGTCATTTAAAGTAGAAAAATCTATACCAAAACTAAAGCCTAATTCTATAACTGTACAAAGTACTTTAGTGGGACAAGTTTCCATAACCATCCCAGCTATTAAGGTAATTATAATGAAAGCTATTAAAACTATTGAAGGTGTTAAAGAAGTAAAATCATCAGTTAGTAACGGAGATAAAGGCTTAATTATAGACCTACATATTATGATTAACCCTGATTTGAATGTAGCAGAGGTTACTAAAAATATGCAAAGTGTGGTAAAACAATATGTAGAAGAATTTGGTGGCTTAACTGTTGATGAAGTTAAAATATTAGTAGATGATTTTGGACAAAATCCTTCATCTTAAAATATAAAGGGGGATTTAACATGTGGGAGAAACTATTACTATCACTTATTAATAAACATCGTGGTAAAACTATTGGTATCTTAATAGGCCTACTAGCTAGTATTTTGTTTATCAGTTATGGTTTTTGGAAAGCTATATTTATTATTATTTGTATTAGTTTAGGTTACTTTATAGGAAGAAAAATAGATGAAGATAAAAATTTAGAATTATGGATAAAACAATTATTTAAAGATAAGGAACAATAGCATATATTCATATAGCAATTAAGGAAGGAAGATATGTTTGAGCAGACGAAAGGCTAGAGAAGTTGCTTTTAAGGTAATATATCAAGTTGACATAGTTAAGGCAGATGTAATAGATGCTTTTAAACATACTATAGAAGAGGAAAATTTACCCGATAAGGATAGAGCCTTTGCTTGGCAATTAGTGTCGGGTTGTTTGGATAACATTGAACTAATCGACAGCAAAATCTCTCATTTTTCTACAGCCTGGGATATAAGTCGTATGCCTTCAGTTGATCGAAATATATTACGAATTGGTGCTTATGAAATATTATTTACTGATAGCTCTTTACAAGCAATCCCGATTGATGAGGCCATAGAAGTAGCTAAGAAATATAGTACCGATAATTCCCCAGGTTATATAAATGCTATTTTGGATAAAATAAAAGGTGAAAAGGAATGTTCTATCTAGGTATTGACACTAGTCTTTATACTACTTCTTTAGCAGTAGTAGACGAAAAATTTAATATTTTATGGGAAAAAAGAATGCCCCTTACTGTTGAAAAAGGTGAAAGGGGTTTAAGACAATCAGAAGCACTCTTTTATCATATTAAAAATCTACCCTTATTATTTCAAGCATTATCTAACCACTTAGAAATTGAATATAAGGCTATAGCTGTCAGTGCTACACCTAGACCTATAGTGGATAGTTATATGCCCGTTTTCAAAGCGGGAGAAGCAGTAGCTATTTCACTATGTAGCCTGTTAAGAATTCCTTTGTATTTAGTTAGTCATCAAGAAGGACACATTATGGCAGGAATAGCCCATAATCTAGAATTATTAGCTGAAAATGAATTTTTGGCTATTCATTTTTCTGGTGGTACTTCTGAATTACTCCATATTTCAAAAGGCAAGAGTAATAATTATTTCAAAATAAATGTTAGCTTAGCGGCTCTAGACTTATATGCAGGTCAATTTATTGATCGGATAGGAGTAGCTTTAGGACTGCCTTTTCCAGCTGGGCAAGAATTAGAAAAACTTGCCCTAAGTGCAACTAATTATAATATTACTATTCCAGCGGCAGTTAAAAAAGAAGGTTTTTCTTTTTCTGGTGCAGAAACTATGGCAATAAAGTTAATAAAAGAAGGTGTTCCCCGAGCTGAAATTGCCTATGCAGTTTTTAGGAATATTGCAAATTCTATAGAAAAAGCAATTTTACTAGCTGCTGAAAAACACAAGAATAAAAATGTTTTATTAGTAGGTGGTGTAATGGCTAATTCATTAATTAGAAAAAGATTAAGGGAAAGGCTAGAACATCCAGCGGTAGGGATGAAATTATATTTTGCTACAGCTCAGTTAAGTACTGATAATGCTGTAGGAATAGCTTTGTTAGGCATGGTTTTAGAAACTAAATAATTTATAGTATTAGTTTTAATAACTACATTTTTTATTGAGAAAGTGGTATTTATAATATGGCCGATTTTATTACTGTTACCGAACTTAATAAGTATGTTGAAAATATTTTAAAAGCAGATATATTTTTAAATAATTTTTGGCTAAAGGGTGAAATATCTGGTTTTAGATTATATCGCCAATCTGGGCATATGTATTTTACTTTAAAGGATGAAACTGCACAGGTTAGTTGTGTTATGTTTAAAAGTAGAAATAAAAACTTAGATTTTGTACCTGAAGATGGTCAAAAGGTATTACTAAGAGGACAGGTTAGCTTATTTGCTGAACAAGGTAAATATCAAGTATATGTTGAAGAAATGCAGCCCTATGGTTTAGGGGGGCTATTTTTGTACTTAGAACAACTTAAACAAAACTTGGCTAAGGCAGGTTATTTTGCTGCAGATAAGAAAAAGATAATTCCGCAATTAGTTAATAAAGTGGGAGTGGTTACTTCTCAAGATGGTGCTGCCTTTCATGATATAGTAAGAGTATTAAGAAGTAGGCATAGTGGGGTAGAAATTATCTTAGCTCATACTACTGTTCAAGGTGAAGAGGCACCTATGGAAATTGCTAATGCTATAAATAGATTAAATGAACATAATTATGTAGAAGTTATAATTGTAGGTAGGGGTGGAGGTTCTTTAGAAGATTTAATGGCTTTTAATAGTGAGGAAGTTGTTAAGGCTATTTATAAATCTACCATTCCTATTATATCGGCAGTAGGGCACGAGATTGATTTTAGCTTAGCTGATTTAGCGGCTGATGTAAGAGCGGTAACTCCAACCCAAGCTGCACAATTGGCTGTACCTGAAATAGCTTTACTAGAAAAACAAATTAAGGACTATAGGGAAAGATTAACTTTAGCTGTAACTAGACATATTAATCATAGAAGTGAATTAATAGATAATCTTATGATGCGAAAAGTATGGAAAAATCCTAAAATTCTAATTGAAGAAAGGGAAGAAAGGCTATCAACTCTTCAAAACAGCCTTTTAAAAGCAATAATTAGCAATATAGATAAAAGACATACACAACTTTCTTCACTATTGTCAACTTTAGATGCCCTTAGTCCTTTAAAAGTTAAACAGAGGGGCTATGCTATATTACTTAAAGAAGGCAAGTTAATTCGCTCCATTAATGATGTTAATATAGGGGATCAGGCTATGGCTAAAATCGCTGATGGCACAATAAATGTACTTATTACAGATAAGGGGTAATATATCTAATGGAAAATATTAATTTTGAATTAGCCCTAAAACGCTTAGAGGATATTGTCAGCTTAATAGAGAAAGGGCAGTTAGACCTTGATGAATCTATTAAATTATTTGAAGAAGGTATGAAGTTATCAGTTTTTTGCCAAACAGAATTAGAAAAAGCTGATAATAAGATTAAGCTTTTGTTGGCTGATGAAGAAACTGGTGAATTAAAAATTATTTCACAAGATTAATCACCTTGCGATAAGTATTAACTTTATAGCATGGGCGATGGTAAAGTTTTTAAGGAGTACTATATGGATTTATCTATTTTTTCACATGAACTTAATATAAGAAAAAAACTTATAGAGGATAATTTAGTTAAATGCATAAATATTAATGCTCATCCACCCTCTATTCATGCTGCTATGGAATATGCCCTATTAAATGGTGGCAAAAGGATAAGGCCGATTATGGTTTTAGAAGGGGCGAAGTTGGCGGGTATTGATTATAAAAAGATTCTACCAACTGCTTGTGCACTGGAGTTAATACATACTTATTCTCTAGTGCATGATGACTTACCCGCTATGGATAATGATGAATTACGCAGGGGTAAACCGACCTGTCATATAGAATATGGAGAAGATATAGCTATATTAACTGGGGATGCACTACTTACTTTGGCTTTTGAGTTATTAGCCAGTAATAGTCAAGTGGTGGGGATAAATAATCTCAATGTAGTTAAGGTTATAAGCGAAGTTGCGAATGCAGCAGGGAGCCAAGGTATGATTGGTGGACAAGTAATCGACTTGGCTTCTGAAGGTAAAAGCATTGATTACGATAGCTTGCTTAATTTACATAGTCTTAAAACTGGTAAATTATTTGAGGCTTCCTTAGTTTCTGGAGCAATTTTAGGGGATATGGGTGAAGAAGATATTAAAAAATTAAGAAACTATGCTTATCATTATGGTTTGGCCTTTCAAATAACTGATGATATTTTAGATGTAACTGGAGATGTAAGCAAAGTTGGCAAGCCTATAGGCAGTGATGAAAAAAATTTCAAAACTACTTATCCTACTTTGTTTGGTATAGAAAAATCTAAAGAATTAGCTAAGGTGAATATAGATAAGTGCATTGATAACCTTAATAGTTTTGGTGAAAAGGCAGATTTTTTAAAAAGTTTGGCAATATATACTTTATTAAGAAACAATTAATATTATAATTAAACTAGAACTAATTTTAGAAACTATGTTATAATTACTATCTGATAAGAATGCTGGCAAAAGGTTGCAGTATTCTAGTCAACTCTATTGATGTCGAAGACGGGCCTAAAAATCCGTTAAGGGCACATCGATGAAGCTTTTGGTAGCGGCTTCTGACGCCCAGTTAGGGGTCCTTGCTGGAAGTTAAGGGTAATGGGGCAATCCGCAAAGGCATGCGGGCATGACCCCCTTATCCGTGGAGGCTCTCTTTGCTTTGGTAAAGGGAGAAAACCTGCATTTGGTGCAAGCTGGGTGCAGTGTAGCCTGCCTTGCGTGGAGACGGCGAATGAGCGTAGGGGGCATTACTATCTCGGCCAAGATAGTAACGGCCTGCTCTGAAACCGTATTCTGCAAAAGAGGCTAGACATTGATGTGAGTTGTTGAGGAAAACTCCTAGACTGTGTGTAGAAATACGCGGTTTGTCGGGGATTAAAGTGTGTACTAAGTGGTAGTCCAGCCTTGCTTTCGGTAACGGAGCAAAGCAAACATAAAGGGAAACCGCCCATTTGGTAACATTTGGGGGATTTGCTGGGAAAACCTGCTGGACCTAAGTCGCAGTGTTTACTCGATGAACAACCTTTTGCCAGAACTGATTATTTTTTATCTAAGGGGATATAGCAACTTTGTTTAGCTATATAAAAAAAGAAAATTTAATATCTGGATTATTAGTAGCCTTTTTAACATTTTTTATTGCCTTGTTTGTGAGCTTAGGCTCCGAGGCTTTAGTGCGTGCAGTAAATAGTGTTTTATTGGCTATTGTTTTATTGTTGGGTATAATATTTTTAGGAATATTTTTTGATATTATAGGAACTGCTGCTACTGCTGCAAAATTGCCGCCTTTTAATGCTAAGGCGGCAAAAAAAATATATGGGGCAAAACAAGCTGTTAAAATTACTATTAATGCGGATAAGGTAGCTAATTTTTGTAATGATGTAATTGGTGATGTGGCAGGTACTTTAAGTGGGGCCATTGGTGCAGGAATTGTAATCAGCCTAGTTAATTCTTTTAATTTACTTGACATAGTCTTATTAGGAGCGGTGATGACAAGCTTAATAGCTGCCCTAACAGTAGGCGGAAAAGCCATTGGTAAAAAAATCGCTATTAATAAAGCTAATAATATTATTTTAAGGGTAGGAATTATCTTAGCCTGGATTGAAAAAATTACTGGTAAAGAATTGTTTGAGAATAGAAGGTGAAACAGATTTGATTTTAGATAGAATAGACTCACCAAAAGAATTAAAAAAACTATCCTTTGCAGAATTAACCGTTTTAGCAAACGAAATTAGGCAGTTATTAGTTGCTAGTGTTTCACAATGTGGTGGACATTTAGCTGCTAACTTGGGAGTAGTCGAATTAACAATAGCCTTACATAAGGTGTTTGATTTGCCTAATGATAAAATAATATGGGATGTAGGACACCAAAGTTATGTCCACAAAATTTTGACAGGCCGTAAAGATAAAATGGATTCCTTAAGACAATACGGGGGGCTTAGTGGATTTCCCAAGTATGAGGAATCGATTTATGATGCCTTTAATACTGGACATAGTTCTACTTCTATATCTGCAGCCTTAGGTTTTGCCCTAGCGAGAGATATTAATAATGATGATTACAAGGTAATTGCAGTGATTGGTGATGGTGCTCTAACTGGAGGTATGGCTTTTGAAGCGTTAAATCATGCGGGACATACTAGTAGTGACTTAATAGTCATCTTAAATGATAATGAAATGTCTATTTCTAAAAATGTCGGAGCTATGTCTAGTTATTTGAATCGCTTAAGAACTGACCCTTCTTATGCTAGGACTAAAGATGATATAGAACAACTTTTGCAAAAAATCCCTGGAATTGGTCCTAATATCTTAAGGGCAGCTGGTCGCTTTAAAAATACGGTAAAATATATAATGGTACCTGGTACTTTATTTGAGGAATTAGGCTTTACTTATATAGGTCCTGTGAATGGACATAATCTTGAAGAACTTAATTTAGTCTTATCTAATGCTAAGAAAATGAAAGGACCCATACTAATCCATACTATTACCCAAAAAGGCAAAGGGTATGAACCAGCTTTGTTAAACCCCGATATTTTTCATGGGGTAGGACCCTTTGATATTGATACTGGTAGCCAAGTTAAAAAACCGATTAAGACTTATACCGAATTATTTGGTGAGTTTATGGTGAATAAAGCCCTAGAAGATAAAAAGCTGGTAGCGATTACTGCCGCGATGACTAGTGGTACAGGCTTAAGCGAATTTGCAAATAAGTTTCCTCATAGATTTTTTGATGTAGGTATATGTGAACAGCATGCTGTGACTATGTCAGCAGCTATGGCCAGAGCAGGTTTAAAACCTGTAGTTGCTATATATTCAACTTTTTTACAAAGAGCCTATGATCAATTAATCCATGATGTAGCATTGCAGAATTTACCAGTAATTTTTGCCTTGGATAGGGCTGGCTTAGTAGGAGATGATGGGCCTACACATCATGGAGTTTTCGATATTTCTTATTTAAGGAGTATTCCCAACTTTACCATAATGGCACCAGCTAATGAGAATGAACTTTTAGATATGTTACATACCTCATTCTATATTGGTGGACCTGTAGCTATAAGGTGGCCTAGGGGTGTCGGTGAAGGTGTGCAAATTAATAGTAGCAGAAATACTTTGGATATAGGTAAAATAAAAAGGATAAAAGATGGTGACAATTTAGCCATTATAGCAGTGGGTAGGGGGGTAAGTATAGCAATTGAAGTAGCTAAGTTACTAAAACAGGCTAGTATAGAAGCAGAAGTAATAGATGCTAGGTATATTAAGCCCTTGGATAATGACGGCATTTTAGAAACAGCCAGCAAGGCCAGTTATATTATTACGATTGAAGATAACCTGCTAATGGCGGGGTTTGGTAGCAGTGTGGTAGAATTGCTTTCGGACTATAATGTAAATGTTAAAGTTCATAGGGTAGGGATTCCCGATGAATTTGTTGAGCATGGAAAAATAGATATACTGTATGATTTTTTAGGCATGGATGCTAAATCGATTGTGGAATCTATTAGCACTAAATGGCCTGAACTTTTCGGATCATACTCTTGGGAGTTGCTGAAGTTTGGAAAAAACTAGATTGGATCAAGAGATTCATAGACAAGGTTTAACTGATAGCAGAGAAAAAGCAAAAGCATTAGTCCTGGCAGGAAAAGTTAAAGTAAATGGAGTAAGAGTAGATAAGCCTGGAACTAATGTAAAAAAAGATGTAACAATAATGATAGAGGCTCCTCCTAAGTATGTGAGTAGGGGTGGTTATAAGCTGGAAAAAGCTATTAGTGACTTTAATATTGATTTCAAAGACAAAATGGTTTTAGATGTAGGTGCCTCAACAGGCGGATACACAGATTGTGCCCTACAGCATGGTGCCCAAAAAGTTTGGGCTATAGATGTAGGATATGGTCAACTGGATTGGCGATTAAGAAATGATCCAAGGGTAATTAATATTGAACGGACTAATATTCGGAATTTTACACTTGATGATTTAGGTAAACAGATGGATATAGTAACTATTGATGTTTCTTTTATATCTACTAAGTTAGTTTTTCCTATTGTAAAAGATTTAATAAAAAATACTGGAATTATTATATCCTTGATTAAGCCACAATTTGAAGCGGGAAAAAATAAGGTTGGTAAAAAAGGAGTAATAAGGGATATTAATATTCATAAGGAAGTTTTATTAACTAGTATTTTTAATGCTAACGAAGTAGGACTTAATTGTATTGGTATCACTTATTCACCCATAACTGGACCAGAAGGTAATATAGAATATTTTTTATATCTGCATTTAATTAAGGAAAATTTAACTGATATTGATGATTATGTAGCTAAAGTAACCGCGGAAGCACATAAGAAACTAGGAGGTTAATGGTATTGTGAAAGTGCTTTTAGTTAATAACCGTTTAAAAGCTAGTACAGAAGTAATGGCTAAAGATATTGCTAATAGTCTAATTAAAAGGGATATTTCCGTAGTTATAGATGAAGGAAATGGCTATATTGATAATATAGATTTAGTAATAGTCTTGGGTGGGGATGGCACTATATTAAGGGCGGCTAGACAATATGCTTATGAGAATACTCCTATTTTAGGTGTCAATATGGGTACTGTGGGTTTTTTAAGCACGATTGAGTTAAATGAATTTTATCATTATTTAGAACGCATTATAACAGGTGATTATATTTTAGATGCTAGAATGTTACTAGATGTTATGATTTACAAAAATGGACAACTATATAAAAACAACATTTGTCTGAATGAAGTAGTCATAAAATCTAAGAATCACAAAATGATTAATTTCGATGTAGAAATTGGTGGAGATAAACAAAATTCTTATAAAGGTGATGGTCTATTGGTGGCTACACCCACTGGTTCAACTGCATATTCCTTATCTTGTGGGGGACCTATTGCAGATCCAGATTTGGAAGTATTTATTATTACCCCTATGGCACCACATCTTATCACGCAAAAACCTTTTATCTTATCCGCTACAAAGGAAATTGTTATTAATAATTTTATTGCAGGAGAAGCTATAATTAGTATGGATGGGCAGATTGCTTTTGAGCTTGATGCCTCCTTTTCAATACATATAAAAAAATCTGAGCATCAAGTTTTATTAGTAGATTTGAAACAAAAACCTTTTTTTTCTAACTTAGAGGCTCGACTTGGCAGAAATGGGGTCACCTAGCTTGAAAATAACCTATAAAAATGCGGTATTATTTTCACATTTATTTATGCAAAATTTAATATGCCAAGGTGATACTGTACTTGATGCTACCTGTGGCAACGGGAATGATACTTTGTTTTTAGCTGATTTAGTCGGGGATACTGGTAAAGTATATGCTTTTGATATTCAGCTTGTCGCCATTAATAATACTAAAGAAAAGTTATTAAATAACTTGGTAGCTGAAAGGGTGAAGTTGATTCACGATACTCACGAATCTATCGATTATTATATTGACGACCAATTAGATGGAGCCATGTTCAATCTAGGTTATTTACCAAATACCGATACTGACTTAATTACTTTACCTTCTTCTACATTATCAGCTATACAAAAAACTTTAATTTTATTAAAAGAAGGTGGATTAATAACTATAGTTTTTTATACTGGTCATTTTGGTGGATTAAAGGAATTAGAAGTAGTAGAGGCCAATCTGTCTAGTTTAGATCAAAATGAATGGGTAGTCAGTCATCATAAGTTTATAAATCAAATTAACCATCCTCCCCAATTAATAACCATACAAAGAATTAGGAGGTAATATATGAAATTAAGACGCCAGTTTGCCATAATGGATATTATCGCCAATCACCGTATTACCACACAAGAAGATTTAAATAAGGCTTTAAAAGAGGCAGGTTTTAAGGTTACCCAGGCTACTATCTCTAGAGATATAAAAGAATTACAACTAGTCAAAATTCCTTTTCAGGACAGTTATCGTTATGCCTTACCTGAAACAACTACTTTAAAAGGCACAGAACAAAGAATGGTTAGGGTTTTTAAGGATTCGGTTATTAATATTAATTATAGTGAAAACATTATTGTAATTAGGACTATGCCAGGAGCAGCTCAATCAGTTGCCTCAGTTATAGATAATGCTGATATGCCTAATATACTAGGCAGCGTGGCTGGTGATGATACAATTATAGTAGTAGTGAAGCCTATTTCGGCTGTGGAAAAGGTTTTGAAGGATTTTAACCGTATGATAAGGGAATAGTTTTAATTCTAATTTATAAGAGGGGATATTATGTTAAATGAAATATTTATTAATAATTTTGTTTTAATTGACGAATTAAGAATTAATTTTACCCAGGGTTTAAATGTATTAACTGGTGAAACAGGTGCAGGCAAATCTATAATAGTAGATGCACTGGGATTAATTGCGGGAGATCGTTTAAAAAATGAAATAATTAGGGATGAGCAAAAAAGGGCAGTTGTTGAAGCTGTTTTTGATATTACTGATGATATTTCCTTGAATAATTTTTTACTAGAAAATGGACTTAGCCTTGTTGATGATGAACAGTTAATAGTTAGTCGGGAAATTCTGCCTAATGGCAGGAGTATAGCTAGAATTAACGGAAGAAACATTAATATTAGCACTTTAAAAGAAATTAGTAGCTATCTTTTAGACATGCATCTCCAACACGATCATTTAACCATTTTAAAGCCTGAAAATTATATAGATTATGTGGATAGTTTTGCCACTAATATTAAGGAAACTTTAACAACGATTAATGATTTATATCTTAATATAAAAGAGATTACAAATAAACTTACAGAACTAAGGACTAATGAAAATACTAGATTACAAAGAATTGACTTTTTAAGCTTCCAGATTAACGAAATAGGTAATGCTAAATTAACCGATGGTGAAGAAGAAGAATTAAGCCAGTTGGCAACTAGGGTTCGTAATGCCCAACATCTTGCCACTAATGCGACCGTTATTTATGAAGCTTTATATGCTAACGAAGTGGGCTTAAGTGCTTATGATCAAATTTCCAATGCTATAGATGCTATAAATGACACAGAAGATGAAATATTAAAATCATATTTACCTACTTTGGAAACTATGTATTATAATTTGCAAGATATAAGTCATAACATTATAAAGTTTCGCGATAATCTTGATTTTGAACCTAATTTACTAGAAGAAATCGAAGACCGATTACATGAAATTAATAAATTAAAATCGAAGTATGGAAATAATATTAAGGAAATTCTCGTATTTTATAATCAGGCTTTAGCAGAGCTAGAGCTACTTGAAAATAGTACGACAAAGGAAGCTGAATTGGAAAAAGAATTGCATAAAGCTAATGAGGAATATAAGGAAACTGCTTTATTAATTACTGAACAGCGAAAAAAAGCGGCTAAACTTCTCGAGAAAATAGTTAATGAGGAACTATCTGCTTTAAATATGCCTAATTTAAAATTTGCGGTTGAAGTAATGCCTATTAATGAACCCTCTGCTAAAGGATTAGATAAAATAGATTTTTTATTTTCTCCAAATCCAGGTGAAGCATTAAAACCTTTAGCTAAAATTGCTTCAGGTGGTGAAATATCCCGTTTTATATTGGCCTTAAAAATTGCCTTAGCCGAAGTGTATAATATCCCAACATTTATCTTTGATGAAATTGATGTTGGGGTAGGGGGAACTTCTTTATCTGCAATGGCAAAAAAGTTAGGAGAGCTGGCTAAGGCGAAACAAGTAATATTAGTAACCCACTCACCTCAAGTAGCTAGTTATGCTAATAATCATTTACTAATTGAAAAGTATGTGGCATATAACCAAACTTATACTACGGTTAAACTTCTCGCATATAATGAAAAAATCAAAGAACTAGCTCGTATGTTAGGTGGAGAAAATTATACTGATTTAACCTTAAAACATGCGGGTGAGATGTTAGATAAGGCCATTTTAGATAAGGCTTAATCTTTAGTTATTAGCCGATAATACAGTAGAAGAATTTTTAAACTGCTGCTACATTAAAATATGATTTTATCTATACCTCTTGTTAATACATAACAAGGGGTATTTTAATTTAACGGTATATATTCACTTTTCTAGGGAAAAAATAAATATATTAACTTTTCCTAGGGGTGAAAAAAGTGCGTAAATATAGACCTTATTTGGGTGTCATTTTATGTATTATGTTTATAGCTTTATGTACTACTAGCTCGGTCAGAACTATATTATCTCTACCTGATAGTCAAAGATTAGTTGTAGGTGAATCTAGTAATATTTCTTTCAAATTACCTAATGCTATAGATGAAAAGCTAGATATGTTCGTTATTAGCCCAACTAGAAGTGTCTTTGCCAATCCAGATGATCCAACTGTAACGATAAGTAAAAATGAATTAGGTTATGAGATAACTGCCATTAAGCCTGGTAAGGCGGATGTACAATTAAAATTACTAGGTTACATACCTATAAAAAACCTGGCTATTGAAGCAATGCCAAATCATAGGGTTGTAGTTGGGGGACATTCTATTGGTGTAGTTTTACAATCGCGAGGCATAATGGTGGTAGGTTTTGCTCCTATTCTAGATACTAATGGAGAAAAATCTTATCCTGCAAAAGATCAAGGGATAGAAATAGGGGATTTGATATTAAGGGTTGCTGATGAGAATGTAACTTCGGAGCAAGATTTAGCTAATATTATTGATGAAAATAATGATTGTGAAGTTGATTTTACTATTAAAAGAAGGGATAAGTTGATTAATATCAAGGTAATCCCTAATTATTGTGAGGAAACTAAACGAAACCGTATTGGTTTATATGTTAGAGATGGAGTAGTTGGGGTAGGTACTATGAGTTTTTGGCATCCAGAAACCAAAGAGTATGCCGCCTTAGGTCATATCATTATGGATGCAGATACGAAGCAAGGCATAGATGTATTAAAAGGAAAAATAGTATCAGCTTCAATAGAAACTATTAAACCAGGAAAGCCAGGCAAACCAGGGGAAAAAATTGGCGTATTTAATAGCAAGGGAAGTATTAATGGAGATATAAGTAAAAACACCTATTTTGGCATTTATGGTACTACTAATGATGAAGTAAGAAACCCTAATGTAGCCTATACTATGGAAGTCGGCTATGCACATCAAGTTGTGCCAGGAAAAGCTGAAATATACACAGTTATAAATGGTAGTGATATAGAATGTTTTAATGTTGAAATAGAAAAAGTATATCCTGATAGGGAAAACGGTAAAGGTATGGTAATTAAGATTACTGATCCGAGATTAATTAGTATAACAGGAGGAATTATTCAAGGCATGAGTGGTAGTCCTATTATACAAAATTCAAGGATAGTAGGTGCAGTTACCCATGTGTTTTTAAATGACCCAGTTAGGGGTTATGGTGTTTTTATGGATAATATGTTGTCTGAATTACCTTCTTTTGCGAATAATTAAATATTTTTCGACAAATCAATATAAGTTGAATCCCCAATTTTACTGAATACCCAGTTTATATGAAGATTTTTAAAGATAAAAAATTATCAATACTTTGTATCATTATGGTAATGTCTGAAACATTATTAGCTATTTTGGTAGAAAAAAAAAGCAGGGAAAAGTTGGCTGTTAGTCGAAAAGAGTTATTAAATCAGATATTATTCAGAGGTGAGGGGGATTTAACTTATGTTAGATGAAGGAACAGGTATTAAAGTTTTGATTGCCGATGATAACCGAGAATTTTGTGGAATACTCAATGACTATTTTACTAATGAGCCTGATTTTGAAGTAGTGGATGTTTGTACTAATGGTATGGAAGTCTTAGAAGTGTTGGAACAAAAAGATGTTGAAGTTTTAATATTAGATTTAATTATGCCTTACATGGATGGAATAGGGGTATTGGAAAAAATTAATGAACTTAATCTTAAAAATGACTTAAAAATTATTATTTTAACTGCTTTTGGTCAAGAAAATATAACCCAAAAAGCAGTACAACTCGGAGCGGATTATTATATTTTAAAACCATTTAACCTTCAAGTTTTAGGGGATAGGGTTAGGCAAATAGCTAGGGATATTAAAACTAAAGTGGAAACTAGAGTTAGCACAGCCACAATTACTTTGCCCACATCGACTCCTAGGAATTTAGAAGTAGAAGTTACGAAGATAATCCACGAGATAGGGGTACCTGCACATGTAAAAGGGTATCAGTATTTACGAGATGCTATTATGCTAGTTGTAGAAGAAATTAATTATTTGGGTGCAGTCACGAAAGAATTATATCCTACTATCGCTCAAAAATATGACACTACTCCTAGCAGAGTTGAAAGGGCGATAAGACATGCCATTGAACTTGCTTGGGATAGGGGAGATATTGATAAAATTAACAAGTTCTTTGGTTACACTGTTAGTGGAGAAAAGGGTAAACCAACTAATTCCGAATTTATAGCTATCATTGCTGATAAATTAAGACTAGAAAACAAAGTTAGTTAAAATTTAAAGCCAAACAATAACAACCGTCTGTAAGTTTCAGGCGGTTGTTGTTATATTTATATATGGAAAGTTTTAATTAGGCTTATCTCGTGGTAATATAGTATGCGGTAATAAGAAAATTATCCCTTGTTTATAGTAGAGGTGTTTTATGAATATTAAGGGAAGAGCTAGATTAGATAAGAGAACTAAAAATTTAGTGAAGAGATTAAAAAGAAATGATATAGCTATTATTAAGCATGATGATATAGATGAAGTTGCAGCCAATTCAATTATTGACATCAAGCCTCAATTAGTTATAAATGCTGAACCTTCTATAACTGGCAAATACCCCGCCAAAGGTGTGTATAAAATTTTAAAAGCCGGCATACCTGTCTTAGATGAAGTTGAGGTAGATATTTTTGATAAGATTAGGGAAGGTCAGTTAATTACCATAAAGGATAATCAGGTGTTTTTGGGTAATAAGCTAATTACTTCTGGTAAAATATTGACTTTGGAAGATGTGGTGCAAAAGTTAAAGGAAGCTAACAGCAATATCGGTCAAGCTTTAGATAATTTTGTTGACAATACTTTAGAATATGCTAAAAAAGAAAAGTCTATTCTTCTAGGCAATATAGAGGTACCCATATTAAAAACTAATATGTTAAATCGCCATGTCCTGATAGTAGTTAGAGGAAGTAGCTACAAAGAGGATTTAAAAACCATTAATTCTTATATACAAGAGGAAAAACCTGTTATAATTGGGGTTGATGGTGGGGCAGATGCACTTATAGAGTGTGGATTAGTTCCCGATATTATAGTAGGGGATATGGATAGTGTTTCTGACGAATCTTTAAAATGTGGAGCGGAATTAATAGTCCATGCTTATGCTGATGGTACTGCCCCTGGGATGGAAAGATTGATAGAAATGAATCTGGAAGCTCAACCTTTTTATATGCCTGGCACTAGTGAAGATTTAGCTATGATTTTAGCTTGGGAATATGGTGCTAGCCTTATGGTAGCAGTTGGTTCTCATTCTAATATGATTGATTTCCTAGAAAAAGGTAGGAAGGGTATGGGGAGTACTTTTTTAGTTAGGCTTAAAGTAGGTTCCATATTAGTTGATGCTAGGGGAGTAAGCCAGCTTTATAAGCAAAATTTACAAACAAAGTATTTAATACAATTATTAGTAGCTGCTTTAGTGCCTATTTTAATAATTTTATGGGTTTCTCCAGCTACGAAACCTTTTTTTAGATTAATTTGGTTACAATTAAAAATCTTATTTAGTATGTAATTGAGGTGTTTTTTAAGTGATAGATATTAAGTACCATATAGCTTCGATAGTAGCTGTGTTTTTAGCATTGGGTTTAGGCATTCTTATAGGCAGTACTATTGTAGGTGATGAAATATTAGTTGATCAGCAGAAAAAGATGTTAGACAGGTTAGAAGAACAATTTACTTTAATCAAGGACAGGGAAACCCAGCTGATATCGGATAATAATTATAAAGATGAAGTTATAAATAATTATGAAAATTTTAGTCAGATTTTACTTCCACCTTTAGTAAAAGGTCGTTTAGAAGGAGAAAAGGTGGCTATAGTAGTTACAAATAATACTGATATTCCTTCAGGATTAATCAATACCTTGACTATAGCTGGGGCCAAAGTAGTGTCTAAAACGGTAGTTTTAACTAATATTTCTCTAGCAAATGAGGAAATTCTCACCAAATTAAAACAGTATTATAATATTAATGAGGATATTGATAATATAGAGGCAGTAATTCGCGGTTATATAGGTGGTAGTGTGTCCACAGTTTTATTGAACGCTGATGATTATGGGATAATCGAATTTTTACAAGAAAATCAGTTAATCAACTTTACTGGTGATTATGAAACAGACATTTCTAAGGTGATAATTCTAGGAGGTTCTAATAGTTTAGAAAATAATTATGCAGCAGATTTTGATACTAGCCTAATCCAACATTTAGACAATCATGGTTTAAAGGTATATGGTGTAGAAAAATCTAAAGCTGAACATTCATATATGTCATACTATCAAAAATTTAATATTACTACTATAGACAATATTGATTTAAGTCCTGGGCAAATATCCTTAATCTTTGCTATAGAAGGTGAACTAGGGCATTATGGAACTAAGGCTACAGCACAGAAGTTTATGCCTTTGTTGCCTATAGAATCATTAGGAAGTGGAGAATAATGAAAACTATAAATGTTGTTATTCCGGCATTTAATGAAGCTAGTCGGATTGGTGATACTCTTAAAGCAGTACAAGAATTAAATAATATAGCTAAAATTATTGTAGTAAATGATGGCTCTACCGATAATACGGCTGATATTGCCAGACATCATACTATGGATGTCATTAATTTATATGAAAATATCGGTAAAGGTGGTGCCATGAATAAGGCTCTATCTTACATTAATGCGGATATCATTGTTTTTTTGGATGCTGATTTGGGAGAAACTGCTAATGAAGCTGGTAAATTAATTGATGAGGTAATATCTGGGCATGCAGATTTGGCTATTGCGGCTTTTCCGCCTCCCCAAAAGAAAGGTGGCTTTGGTTTAGTAAAAGGTCTAGCAGTTTATGCCCTAAAAAAGGCTGGGGCAAATAAGGTTACTGCGCCTTTAAGTGGTCAAAGAGCCATGACTAAAGAAGTGTTAAAAGCAGTAACCCCGTTTAGCGAAGCATATGGAGTGGAGCTAGCTATGAGTATTAAGGCACTTCGTTCAGGTTTTAAAATTATAGAAGTTCCTACAACTATGAAACATAATGAAACTGGTCGTGACTTAGCAGGTTTTAAACATCGAGGCAAACAGTTTTTGGATGTTTTGAAGGTTATTATATATGAAAAAGGAGCTAAATAAGTGGATATAATCATACCTGTTATAATTGGCTTTTTTCTAGCAATTTTCATAGAGTTTATACTATTGTTTTTATTAAAACCAATGTTAATCGAAGTGAATGCCGTCAGGGAAAATTATAAGGGGAATTATATTCCTGTCAGTGTAGGAATTAGCTGGCCTATGACAGCTATTATTGTTTTTAGTTTTTTATACATATTTTCATTTTATGAAGATATGTATCATTTATTTATATTAGGTATTGTGTCCATAAGTTTTTTAGGGTTTATTGATGACATTCTAGGCCAACGCGATACCTTAGGATTTAAAGGTCATTTCACAGAGTTTTTTAAAGGTCGCTTAACAACGGGGGGCTTAAAAGCACTAGGTGGAGGATTAATAGCCTTTTTTTTAGCTTTATTATTTTCGGCTACCTGGTATGAAGTTATTATTAATACTTTTATTATAGCTTTGTTTACTAATATGCTTAACCTATTGGATTTAAGACCAGGGCGGGCAGTAAAGGGTTTTCTCTTTTTTTTGCTAATAATTATTATTTTAGCCAAAGGTAATATAGACTGGATTTTAATTAGCCCCTTATTAGGTGCAGTGCTGGTTTATTTTCCTCAGGATCTAAAAGCCCAAATAATGATGGGGGATGCGGGCTCTAATGTTTTAGGCTTAATTTTAGGCTTTTTATGTGTACTTTATTTATCTTGGTATTTTCGCCTTGCAATATTAATATTTTTAATTTTAATGCATATTTATACAGAAAAATATTCTCTAACTAAAACGATAGAAAATAACAGGTTATTACGAATAATTGATAATTGGGGGCGGGGTTAGTTATTTTATGAAAGGGGCTTAATATGATTAACGAAAAGCGTTTAATAGACCTGTTCATTAGTTTAGTTGAAACTAGCTCGGAATCAGGCAAGGAAGGCAAGTTTAGGGATTTATTAATAACTGAATTTGCTAGAAGGGGAATTAATGCTAAAGAAGATAAAGCAGGGGAAATCTTAGGTGGGGATAGTGGGAACTTATTAGTCTATATACCAGGGACTATTAATGCTACCCCACTTTTGTTTTCTGCGCACCTGGATACGGTTAAACCTGGTGAAGATATTAAAGCAGTTGTGCAAGAAGGATTAATTAAAAGTGTTGGGCCTACTATTCTTGGAGCCGATGATAAGGCTGCAATAGCGGCAATTATTGAGGCTTATGATGTTTTAATAGAAAACAATTTAGATTATCCGCCTTTGGAGTTATTATTTACTGTTAGTGAAGAACAAGGATTAAAAGGGGCCAAGGCTTTTGATTATAGTAAAATTCAGGCGAAAATGGGCTATGTTTTGGATGGTGGAGGTTCACCTGGAAATATTATATTAAAATCGCCTGCTCAAAATGAAATTAAATTTCACATATATGGCAAGGCAGCCCATGCGGGTATTAACCCTGAGGATGGCATTAATGCTATTAATCTTGCTGCTAAAGCATTAGCTAGCCTTCCTTTTGGTAGAATTGATGAGGAAACTACCATTAATTTTGGCTTAATTTCTGGTGGTAAGGCCTCTAATATTGTAGCTGATTATTGCTATCTTTTAGGTGAGGTCAGGAGTCTAGATAAGATTAAATTAGATAATATAACTGATAAGATGGTTTCTACTTTTACTAATTCTGTTACGGAACAAGGCGGCAGGGTAGAAGCTAAAGTAACCTTATTATATCCCGAGATTAATCTTAACCCTAAAGATGAAGTTGTAACTATAGTTACCCATGCCGCACAGAATATAGGTTTGACACCAATATTAACCAATACTGGTGGGGGTAGTGATGCTAGTATTATTAATGGGCAAGGTATTAACTGTGCGAACCTAGGAATTGGCATGCAAAATGTGCATACGATTGATGAATTTATAAGTATAGAGGATTTGGTTAATGATACCAAGCTTATATTGGCTATCATTGCAGAATATATTAGGCATAAGGGGGCTTAATTTTGCTAGATATTAAAAAAGGAACCATTGTTAAAGAAATATTTACTCGTATAGATGTTAAAGGATATTTAGTAAAGATAGCTGATAAGGAAGAAAAATGTATAGTTTACCCCGATTTAGTAGGTGATGTTAATATAGGTGATGAGGTTTTGCTTAATACTACTGCGATGGCACTTAATTTAGGTAGTGGTGGTTATCATTATGTAATAGCTAATTTACAAATGGAAGGTAAGGATTTATCGCCCAAAGGACATATTATGAAGTTACGATATACTCCAATGCAACTTAAAGTATTAAGCGTTGAGGAAGAAGACAGTCCCTATTATGAAAAATTATCTAAAATCGATAGTTTAGGGGGGACCCCTGTCTTGGTAGGTACCCTACATTCTATGTTAGCCCCCTTGTCTTTGGTATTAAAAGAACACAGTTTAAAAATAGCTTATATTATGACAGATGGAGCTGCTCTGCCTATAGCTTTTAGTAATGTGGTGAATGGACTTAAAGAAACAGGTTACTTAGAAGGTACGATCACTATTGGGCATGCCTTCGGCGGGGATCTAGAGGCAGTTAATATATATTCGGGTTTATTAGCAGCTAAGACGGTATTTGAGCCAGATGTAATCATAGTTACTATGGGACCAGGAATAGTTGGCACAGGAACTAAATGGGGATTTACTGGGATTGAACAAGGGGAAATTTTAAATGCCGTTGCAACCTTGAAAGGAACGCCAGTATGTGTACCTAGGATAAGTTTTGCTGATAAAAGGGATAGACATAAAGGTATCAGTCACCATACTCTAACAGTATTATCGCAAATATGTAAAGTTAAGGCTATAGTACCCTTAGCTAACCTAGCTGAAGATAAATTAACTTATATCTTAGAACAAATAAGGTCAAACCAACTATTAAACGACTATGAATTCATACTGCAGAATGTTTATTCTTTATTAGCAGTAATGCAAAAGAGTAAATTTAACCTCACTACTATGGGACGCACGATAGATGATGATCCGGATTTTTTCTTAAATTTAGCTGCTGCAGCATTTACAGCTATTGATGTTATTAATGGACAAAAATTAAATAAGCTGACTTTGGTATAATGTCTAGTGTATATTAAGCCTAATAAATTCCTGTAGGGTGAGCTCGGGCGGATAATTAGCAAAAATATTCAATATATCTTTTACCTGCCCTATGAATATAATTTTATTAGATTCAAATATTAATGACATTACTAATCACCTCGTAAACTAGTATATGTGTGTTTTGAAAAAATATGAGGAGGGCATCTGATGGATTTCACTGAAAAAACTGTCGGTTCTAAAGTAATCTTTTCTGGCAAAATAATTAATGTGCAAGTTGATACAGTTAGACTTCCCAATGGTAGAGAAAGCACTAGGGAAATAGTAAAACATGCAGAAGCAGTAGCCGTAGTAGCTTTGGATAATGATAATAATATTTATTTGGTTAAACAATATAGAAAACCCGTTGAAGAAACCTTACTGGAAATACCTGCAGGCATATTAGAGCCTAATGAGGAATTAATAACTTGTGCCTATAGAGAACTGGAAGAAGAAACGGGGCTAAAAGCAAGTAAAATGGAGAAATTATTAAGCTTTTATAGTGCTCCTGGATTTACCGATGAAAAAATAACTATATATCTAGCTACAGAGCTGACTAAAGGGGAAATAAATTTTGATGAAGATGAATTATTAGAAACTCTTAAGATGCCACTTATTGATGCTTTTAATCTTATTAATAGTGGCTTAATTATTGATGCGAAAAGTATTATCGGTATTCAATCCCTGTATAATAAAATAAAAATAATAGATGAAAAGGAATAATAGCTTGCGTAATATATTTTGTGATTTGCATATCCACATAGGTTCGGCCTTGAATAAACCTGTCAAGATAACAGCTTCCCGTAAACTAACACTTGAACAGGTCTTATTTCACGATGCTGTCCAAAAAGGCTTGGATGTAGTGGGTATAGTTGATTCGGCAAGTCCACTAGTAATAAAAGAAATAGAAATAATGCTGGAAAAGGGCTTACTAATTCCATTGCATGATGGTGGGCTAAGAGCTAGAAATGGCATTGTTTTATTATTAGGAGCAGAACTAGAAACCAGGGAGGGTATTCATGTTATAACTTATTTACCTGACTTAGATATGCTTAAGAAATATCAAAATTATATTAAAAGTCGGGTTACTAATGTTAACCTATCTACCCAAAGAGCTAGTGCAAGTATTAAAGAAATTCTTAATTTAAGCTATTTATGTGAAGGGGTTTTTTGTTTTGCCCATGCCTTTACACCACACAAAGGTGTCTATGGCCTTTTAACCGATAAACTTCTTAAAATATTAGGGCATGACTTAACCCAGATTAAGGTTATTGAACTGGGTCTGAGTGCAGATTCCGACTTAGCAGATATGCTAGAGGAAACTAGGAATTTTACTTATTTGTCTAATTCAGATGCCCACTCTTCAGCAAATATAGCTAGGGAGTATAATTTACTTAAAGTAGCAGGGCTTAATTTTAAGGAGATTAAGCTAGCTCTGCATAATGAGGCAGGAAGAAAAGTAGTGGCTAATTATGGATTAGATCCTTTAATGGGGAAATATCACCGTAGTTATTGTCTGGAATGTGAAAAGATTATGGCAGGAGTACCCCCAGTTTTTACTTGTCCTAATTGCCAGAATAATACTAAAATGGTGGCAGGGGTTTTTGACCGTATTGTAGAGATAAGAGATTATTCGGTGCCACACCACCCCCTTAATAGACCAGCTTATAATTATAGGGTACCCTTAAAAGATTTACCAGGTGTAGGTCCTAAAACCCTAGCCAAATTACACCAAAACTTTACTAGTGAAATAGAAGTTTTGGAATTGGCAAGTATAGATGAGATAAGCCAGATTGTTGGAATTAACATTGCTAATATGATAAATAAAATGCGAACTACTAGACTTGATATTATTCCTGGTGGGGGAGGTTATTATGGAAAAGTTGCGAAATATAATAGTAACTAGTGACGCTAGTGGGGCAAAAAAGGCTGCACAGGCTGGCATGCTAGTGATTATTGTAGATGTAATAGATATGTCAACTACCTTAGAAAGTGCTTTAGATGCAGGGGCTTGTTATGTTTTAGGTGCTAGTCCAGATTACACAAATGCTCCAGTAAGTGTAAACCCTTATGCCATAGGCTTGTATGCAGGCAACTTAGCCCAAGAAAAGGGCAGTAAAATAATAATAGTATCTGAGCCAAGAGTAGGAACTGATGAGGAAAGGGCTAGGCGTTGTCAAAATGTTATTAAGGGAATTGGAGAAACTAAAGCTATTATAGAGGCAATTATACCCAATATAGGTGCTGAAGTAGTTAAAATCACTGATTTTAAAGATAAAATTGTTATAGCAGTAACTGATACAGGGGGAGTTGCTTTTGATGCGGCATTTATGGAAAATCGCCAGGTTATTACCGCAACTGTAGCCAGAACTTACAGGCAAAAAGGAGTTGAACCGGCTATAACTGGAGTTAAAAGGGTATTTGATACTATTAAACCTAGCGATACAGGTATAGCAGTAGTAGCAGCTAGCCAAAATTCCTTAGAGGATGTTTTAGCAGCTCAGTATATTGCCAATCTTATTATGAATTATAGAAGTTTAAGTGTTTAAACATGGAAGGGGGCATAAGCGATGAAGCCTATTTACATTATAGGACATAAAAATCCTGATATAGATTCTATAGCTGCAGCAATAAGTTACAAATTCTATAAACAAAGCACAGATGAAGGCATATACATAGCAGCAGCAGCAGGCGACCTTAATGAAGAGATTAATTTTGTATTGGAGAAGTTTAACTTTGAACCACCTCAAATAATCAGAAATGTCTATACTAAAGTTGATGACTTACTAGATACTACGGAAATTATTTATGCAACTATTGATATGACAGTTATGGAATTAGGGAATATTATGCAGAAACATAATATCAAAACTATGCCTGTATTAGATGACCAACATAAGTTTCTAGGCTTATTGACGATTGGCGATTTAGCTATGATTTTTATGGACAATTTAGGACAGGGACGAAACTTAGATAAAACCCCAGAAATATTAGGCAATATATTAAATTTAAAAGTTGCGGATATAATGCAAACTAGAGGATTAGCACTTTTTGAAAAGGATGAAACTGTTGAAGAAGTAAGAAAAAATATGTTAGCCACTAGATTTCGTAATTATCCTGTAGTTGATCAGGAAAACCGTTTTCTAGGAATGATTTCCCGATACAATCTGCTAGATATGAAGCGTAAAAAGATTATTTTAGTCGATCATAATGAAAGAAAACAAGCTGTGGAAGGTATCGAACAAGCCGAAGTCTTAGAAATAATTGACCATCATCGGGTAGGGGATATAGAAACCATTTCCCCTATATATTTTAAAAATGAGCCTGTTGGCTCGACATGCACCTTGATAGCGGAAATGTTTTTGGATAAAAAAATGTTCATTAATAAAGATTTAGCGGGTCTTATGTTGTCAGGCTTATTATCAGATACTATGATTTTTAGATCACCTACTACTACTACTAGAGATACTAGAATGGCGAATAAACTAAGCGAAATAGCTGGGATAGATGCAATAGAGTTAGGTAAGGAGATGTTTGATAATACTAGCCTTTTAGACAAGCTATCTGATGTAGAGTTAGTCAGCCAAGACTTGAAAGAATATACAAGTAGTAATACTGTTTTTGCAATTTCTCAAATAGAAACAGTTGATTCAAATAGAATAGTTAATAGAAAAGCTGGCTTTAAAAAGGCTATGGAGAAAATATGTAAAAACTATGATTATGCTTTTATGTGTTTAATGGTAACCGATATTATAGCTGAGGGTACGGAATTAATTGTCAGCGGTGACAAGAGTATCTTGGTAGAAGATGCCTTCAAATCTTCCTCCTCATCAGAAGAAACTATTTTTCTTAAAGGTATTATGTCTAGGAAAAAACAAGTTGTACCAGTATTATATGAAGTGTTAAGAAAGGCTACGATAATGTAGGATAATTTACTAATATTATATAAAACTAAAACGAAGGAATCTTCCTTCGTTTCTTAATTTTTATACTCAGGATACATAACCATTAGTTGCTTTATATTTGTTGTTAGTAAAAATTAAATATAATATTTCAAAAATCCCAATAGTATTTATAAGTAATAATGCAATATACCATCCAAGCTGTTTTAGTCTCGCAGCCCTCCATAAGGCTAAACCTTTCCATAATATAGACCAAATAATCAATAGCAAAAGCATATTAGGGTTGTTTAATATTAATTCCAAATTATTAAGCAAGTTTTCAACTCCTTTTAGTAATTTTTAGTATCTATTTCTTTCAATTATTTTTTGCATAAAGTTTAAGATAATTAAATATCTATATAACAGTCCTACATTAATAGTTAATAATGCCTAATTGAACATGATGCAAAAGGAGAAATATATGAAAGTTAAGTCTGTTATTAAGCAACATATTAAGGAAAATAAGTGGCATTACTTAATATTAATTATATTTTTTTCTTTGGGTATATTTTTAGGGTACCACAAGATTTTTACTTTGTCTGGCGAAGTTAAGGAACACTTGTTAAGTCTAGTTAATACTTATATGCTAGGCGGTTTTAAGGGTGAATTATCCTCAGGTCACATTTTTTCTAGTGCTTATATCCAGCAACTGAAAACTATATTTATTATTTGGTTTTTGGGATTAACTGTAATTGGAATTCCCTTTATTATAGGGGTAGTCTTTTTTAGGGGATTTTCCTTGGGCTTTACCTTAGGATTTCTAGTTAAAGAAAAGGCAACTACAGGAATTATAATTAGTATTTTTTCAATTTTGCCACAAAACCTAATTTATATACCATTAATTATGCTAATAAGTATAATAGCGATTAACTTTTCTATTTATATAGTAAGTGGTTATAATACTGGGGCAATACCTTTAAGTAAAGGATTAATGAAATATTTGCTTTTGTTAATAATCTTTTTAATCTTAGTTTTGTCTGGGGTTTTAATAGAGACTTACTTAGTTCCTTTTTTATTAGCTTTGTTTTTAAATTAAAGGAGGATTTTAATGGTTATAATTATTAATAATTGGAAAGGAAAGGCATGCAAATTTATGACTGTATTAGTTTTAGTTCTTGTCTTTTCGGTCGTCATCCCTTATGTTGCAGGTACTTTTAGCAACATTGTTCCTGTTTTGAATACTTGGTTTGATGATGAACATCCTAGCGGTAATCCTATGCGAGTAGAAACAAAAGAAAACACTAAATTTGATGAAATGGTTGATTATGTGGTTTTCCAATTACAAGAATTTTATCAGGATTAGCAGGAAATTAAAGAAGGTTTGTCAAAATAAGTAGGAAAACAATGGGAGGAAGGCATTAATGGATATATATATAGCAGCCTTCATGGAGTTTTTAGCCTATGAAAAGGGCTTAGCTAAGAATACTCAAGCAGCTTATTCAAGGGACTTAAATAAATTTAATTCATTTTTAAAAAATAATGCTTCGATAAATACAGCAGATGAAATTACTAAAGAACATATAATTGATTTCCTAAACTGGCAGTTAGAATCTGGTATTTCTTATGCTACTGCTGCCCGTACCCTGTCATCCTTAAAAACATTTTTTAAGTTTTTAATCCTGGAAGATATAATTAAATTTAATCCTTCTTCTGATATTGATACCCCACGCATTAAGCGCAAACTTCCACAAATTCTTACCATAGAAGAAATCGATCATTTATTTAGTCAGCCTAACTTAATAAAACCTTTGGGAATTAGGGATAGAGCTATGCTAGAATTAATGTATGGTACGGGGATTAGAGTGTCAGAGTTATTAGCTGTAAAAATGGAAGACTTAAATACTACGGCTGGCTTCTTGAGATGTTTGGGCAAAGGGCAAAAGGAAAGGATTATACCCGTTAACCAGACTTCTATTGATTGGATTAATCGCTATATTAGCAATGCTAGAAGTCTTTTAGTTAAAAGCCCTATAGAAAGAACGCTTTTTGTCAATGCTAATGGTAAACCTATGACTAGACAAGGTTTTTATAAAATACTAACCAATTATGCGGCTAAATCAAAGATTCAAAAGGAGATAACACCCCATACTCTAAGACATTCTTTTGCCACCCACATTTTAGAAAATGGAGCTGACTTAAGGGCTGTACAAGAAATGTTAGGACATGCTGATATTTCTACTACTCAGATTTACACACATTTAACTAGGACCAGATTAAGGGAGGTATATCAATTATATCATCCGAGGGCTTAATATTAAGGGGGCTTTATAATGGGAGAAAGAGCGGTTGTAATTGTTTTAGATAGTGTTGGTATTGGGGAATTACCTGATAGTCATTTATACGGTGATGAAGGCTCTAATACTTTAAAAAATACTGCCTTAGCAGTAGGAGGCTTATACTTGCCTAATATGCAAAAATTAGGCTTAGGTAACATCGAAGATATTGCTGGAGTGGCAAGAGAAAAAAATGCGATTGGCAGTTATGGTAAGATGAACGAAAAATCAATAGGAAAAGATACGACAACTGGTCATTGGGAAATGGTTGGTCTAATTCTAGAAAATGCTTTTCCTACATATCCTAATGGTTTTCCCTCGGATTTAATGGAAAGATTCGAGAAAAAAATTAATTGTAAAACCATTGGCAATAAGGTTGCCTCAGGTACAGAGATAATAAAGGAATTAGGAGAGGAACATATAAGAACTGGTTTTCCTATAGTATATACTTCCGCTGATAGTGTATTTCAAATTGCTGCCCATGAAGAAATAATTCCCTTTACTAGATTATATGAGATATGTGAAATTGCTAGGGAGATGCTAACTGGCAATCATCAGGTCGGCAGGGTTATTGCTCGCCCTTTTGTCGGTGAAAACGGAAATTTTGTCAGAACCGCTAACCGCCATGATTACTCCGTAAAACCTAATCATAACATATTAGATATAATATTAGAAAATAAGTTAGAAGTAATAGGTATAGGAAAAATTAAAGACATATATGGTGGTAAAGGAGTCAGCCAGTCCTTTCCTACTAAAAACAATTTAGATGGCATTAATAAAATAAACAATCTATTAAAGGATGATTTTAAAGGACTTTTATTTGCTAATCTAGTTGATTTTGATCAGTTATTTGGGCACCGCAATGATCCTTACGGTTATGCTAATGCTTTAGCCCTGTTCGATAATATGTTACCAGAGATAATGCAAAATCTGCAACCCGATGATTTACTAATAATTACCGCAGATCATGGATGTGATCCTACTACTCCTAGTACGGATCATTCTAGGGAATATGTACCACTTTTAGCTTATGGTCATAATTTCAAAAAGAATGTTAACCTTGGGATTAGGGATACATTTGCTGATCTAGGCCAAACAGTAGCAGAACATTTGGGGATTAAGGTAGCAGATGATTTAGCAGGTGTGAGTTTTTTAAGGGAAATATCCTTATTGTAAGCTTTAGCGAACCAAAGTAGGATGCAAAAAGGGGAAATTTACATGCGAATGGTTGATATTATAAACAAGAAAAAAAATGCTAATGAACTTACTAATGCTGAAATATCTTTTGCAGTCAATAATTATGTCTGGGACAGAATACCAGATTATCAAATGTCTGCTTTGCTTATGGCAATTTACTTTCAGGGTATGTCCAGTGAAGAAACTGCTAACCTGACTATGGCTATGGTGAATTCGGGAGATGTTTTAGATTTATCAAGCATTAAGGGTATAAAGGTTGATAAACATTCAACAGGTGGGGTTGGTGATAAGATTAGCCTGGTAGTGGTTCCCTTAGTAGCTGCTGTGGGTGTGCCTGTGGCTAAAATGAGTGGAAGGGGTTTAGGTCATACAGGGGGAACTATAGACAAGTTAGAAGCCATCCCTAATTATAAAACTGAATTATCTAAAAATGAATTTATTCATAATGTAAATACATATAAGATGGCTATAGTAGGGCAGACTGCTAACTTAGTTCCTGCAGATAAAAAGCTATATGCTCTAAGGGATGTTACGGCAACCATCGATAGCATACCCCTAATAGCTAGTTCCATAATGAGTAAAAAAATCGCCTCAGGGGCGGATGCCATAGTATTAGATGTCAAAGTTGGCTCAGGAGCTTTTATGAAATCTTTTGCTAAAGCTAAAGATTTGGCTCAAACTATGGTGGAAATAGGTCAATCTTTACAACGAAAAACCATAGCTATAATAACGAATATGGATCAGCCTTTAGGTCAAGAAATAGGAAACGCTAATGAAGTTAAGGAAGCCATAGCAATTTTAAGAAACCAAGGTACAAAAGATGAAACTGAAATCGCCTTAACTGTTGCAGCATATATGGCGGTATTGGGAGGAGCTTTTTCAGATTTTAATTTAGCATATAAGGCCTTAGAAGATCTACTAATCTCTGGTGCTGCTATAAATAAATTTGCCCAATTAATTGAAATACAAGGTGGAGATAAGTCAGTTATAGATGATTTAACCCTACTTCCAAATGCAAAATTCAGCATAGAAGTGTTGGCAGAGAAAAGTGGCATAATCCAAAAATTAAATGCTGAAGAAATAGGAATAGCGGCGATGCTATTAGGTGCTGGCCGTAAAACTAAGGCAGATAATATAGATTATGGAGCAGGTGTTAGTCTAGTGAAAAAGGTAGGGGATGTGGTTAAGGAAGGGGAAGCATTGTGTGTTCTCCATACTAATAAAGAAGAATTTTTAACCGCTTTAGACACTGCTAAAAATGCCTTTCTTATAGGGAAAGATGAAGTAGAATTATCCCCATATATATTGGCAAGGATTACATAAAATATCTATTGTAAATGTACCCCTTCGATTTGTTTAAGCATATATTATAAAAAAACTATAAACATAATAGGAAGGGTGATATTAAATGGCTAGTTTTACTACTGGACCTATAAGTAGTAGTAGTGATATAGATACCATTAGGATTGAAGTACTTAATAATACTTCATCGCGTAAAACTTCGTCAGTTAGACTTTATGATTTATCTTTTACCCCCAAAAGAAGAATCGTAAGTCAGAGCTTGTCCTTAGCTGCTTACGCTACAGCAACTATTGATGTTCCTGCGGCAACTATAGAGCGATGGGAAGCTCAGGTTACTGCCCCTAGTACAAGTGTGAGGCTATGGGCAGGGGGAAGAAGTGGAGGAAGAAATTTAGCTGGGAATACTATAATTAATTCCGAATGGATTCAATATGAGTAAAATATAAAATTAAATGTTAAAATTATAATTAGAAAGTAAAAGGTATTTGCTAGATAGTTAATACCTTTTATTTTTTTCCATTGATTAGTAAATTGTGCATAATAACTGTTATTACACAATATAATCTAGCAAGTATAATTTTAATAGGAGGTTTTAATTTGATGTTTAATAAGAAAAATATATCTGTTCTTGTATTGATATCGTTTTTATCTTTAATATATCTTAATATAGCGACAATCCCGGTAAATGCTGATGTTGTTGAGGTCAAGGCAGCTTCATATATTTTAATTGATGCAGATTCGGGTCAAATATTATTGGCTAAAAATGAACATAATAAATTGGCTCCAGCTAGTATGACAAAATTAATGACTTTAATTTTAGCATTTGAAGATTTGGAAGCTGGAAAGGTAGGTCTGAAGGACAAGGTGATAGCTAGTGAAAATGCTTGGAAAATGGGCGGTTCTCAGATTTATTTAGAACCAGGTGAAGAAATGACTTTTGAGGATATGCTTATTTCAATTGCAGTAGGCTCGGCTAATGATGCTTGTGTTGCAGTTGCCGAACACTTGGAAGGTACCCATAAAAATTTCGTATTAAGAATGAACCAAAAAGCAAAAATGTTAGGACTTAAAAATACTAATTTTGTTAATTCTCATGGCTTAACTGCAGAAAATCATTATTCCAGTGCTGCGGATATGGCTACCATGGCTCGTCATGCCTTAAATTTTCCGAAATTATTAGAATATAGTTCCATAAAAGAATACAATCTTAGGCAAGGGGACTTTAAATTATATAATACTAATAAGCTCTTATGGTGGTATGAAGGGGCTGACGGCTTTAAAACTGGTTATACTGATGCGGCTAAATTTTGTTTGACTTCTACAGTTAAAAGAGATGGTTTAAGATTGATATGTGTTGTAATGGCATCACCTGAACAAAGAGGTAACTTTAGGGATTCTATGCAATTACTTAATTATGGTTTTGCAAAATATGCCTATAAGAGTTTTTTTACCAAAGATAGTGTAAGCGGAAGCGTGAAAGTAGGGAAAGGCTCAGTAGAAGATGTTGAAGTTGTGGCTGAAGAAGATGTAGGTTTGATTGCACTAAAAGGTGAGGAAAAGGATATTACTTGTGAAAAACAATTAATTACTTATATTGATGCCCCCATTAAAGAAGGGCAAAAATTAGGGGAGATGGTTTTATATAAAGATGGCATTATAAAAAAGAAAGTTAATTTAATAGCTAACCACGAAGTACCGAAAGGTGGCTTAGTAAAAGAAATTTTGAAAATGCTTGCCGAAACTTATCTATTATAAATGGAATTTAGTGGAAGGAAACAACCCCTTGATGTGGAACTATTATAAGTATGACAAATGGGAGGGGTTGTTTTGGTGGAAGTGGATTTTAAACAAGTTAGAAACACCTTAGTAATTAAAATAATAGGTGAGCTTGACTTAGTGGTAGCAGATAAGCTAAGAAAACAAATTGATAAAAAGCTAAATGAGGGCACTATCAAAAACTTAATAATTAATCTAGAAAAGGTAACTTTTATTGATAGTTCAGGATTAGGGATGATAATAGGAAGATACAAGAAAATAAGTGCAAAAAACGGAAAAATATATATAGTAGGTGCTAAACCTAATGTAGAAAAAATCTTGTTTTTTTCAGGAATTAACAAACTTATTCCTATGTATAAAAGTGAACAAGAAATAATTAGTATTTAATAAAGGGGGTGTATCCAGTATAAATGCTGGAAGGTGTATGAGTGTTAAGAATTTTGTAAAACTAGAATTTTCAAGTTTGCCCGAGAATGTAGCTTTTGCTAGAGCCTCTGTAGGGGCTTTTGTTACTCAGTTAGACTGCACATTAGACGATATTGAAGAAATAAAACTAGTAATATCTGAAGCTGTTTCTAATAGCGTAATTCATGGCTATAATAATGACCCCCATGGACAAATAGTAGTTATCGTATATATTTTTGATAATAATGGTCTAGAAATAATTGTGGAGGATTATGGTAAAGGTATAACAGACATTAGTAAGGCACTAAAACCCACTTATTCTACGGATCCTGTTCGTATGGGATTAGGATTTACTTTTATGCAATCATTTATGGATGAACTAGAGGTACACAGTGAGCCTAATAAAGGGACAAGTCTTAAAATGTTAAGAAGTTTTGCCATTATAAACAAGGAAGCTTTAGCTTAAATAAGGGGGAGTTTTTTTGTCCTCTGCTAGTTTTGATAATAATAATGAATTAATAGCTAAAGCACAAACAGGTGATGAGCAAGCCAGGGCTGATGTATATGAGGCTAATGTAGGCTTAATATATATGGTTTTGGAAAGGTTTAAAAACACTTCTTATGACTATGAAGATTTGTTTCAAGTAGGTTCTATCGGACTCTTAAAAGCTATTGAGAAATTCGATTTTTCTTTTAATGTAAAGTTTTCAACCTATGCCGTACCTATGATTATAGGAGAAATTAAAAAATTTTTAAGGGATGATGGTATAGTCAAAGTACAAAGGGGGGTTAAAGAGACTTTTACTAAAATTAGATGGGCCCAAGATAAGTTAAGAAATTCTCTTAATCGTGAACCTACTGTCAAAGAATTAGCCCTGTTTTTAGAAATTGACAAAGAAGAGATAGTATTAGCTTTAGAAGCCTGTCAGACTCCTGCATATTTGTATGATATTGTGCCTGGTGAAGACAAAAACCAGCTATCCTTAGCGGATAGATTAGCTGATGAAGAACAAAGTGTATCAGTTTTAGAAAAAATGGCCTTAAAAGAGGCTTTGGCCAAATTAAATGAAAGGGAAAGAGAAGTAATATTAAGGCGGTTTTTTAAAGATGAAACTCAAGCAGTAATAGCTTCAAATTTAGGTGTTTCTCAAGTGCAGATATCTCGTATCGAAAAAGCTGCAATTGTAAAACTGAAAAACATACTTGCTTGATATAAAAAAGATAATATTTATATTTTCAAACAACATCTATATAGATGTTGTTTTTCTATGGGAAAAAGAATAAATTTTTTACTTAAGACTAATAATATTTTTATGAGGAGGCGAAAGCATGAGTGAAGTAAACGATGTAACCAAAGATGCCCTAAAAAAAATAAATGTTAAGGAATACGGGAATTTAGTAAAAGAGATGAAGCCTAAAAGGGCCCTAATACCAGATTTGATTTGGGCTTTTGTTATTGGTGGTCTTATTTGTTTAGTTGCTCAATTTATCCAAAATCAATTTATTATTAATGGTGTAAGTATCTTAGATGCCAGAGCTTCGACAGCTATTATAATGATATTTTTGGCCGCACTTGCTACTGGCCTAGGTATTTATGATATTTTGGGTGAAAGAGCAGGTGCAGGTACAATAGTCCCTATAACTGGTTTTGCTAATGTTATTGTAGCTTCTGCTATGGAGTTTAAAAAAGAGGGTTATGTTTTTGGGGTAGGTGCCAAGATTTTTAATGTGGCTGGACCTACTTTAGTTTTTGGCATTGTAACTGCAATGTTGATAGGTTTAATAAAATTTTTTCTTATATCTTAATTTAAAGGTAAGTAGGGTGATAATGTGAAAACAGATAAAAAAAGGGGTATGCAAACTATCGCTTTGTCTAATCCGCCTGTATTAGCTGGTTGGGCTACTATAGTTGGTCCGAAGGAAGGAGAAAGTCCTTGGCAAAATTACTACGACAAGATTTTATCCGACTATATGTTTGAAGAGGATACATTTGAAAAAGCGGAAAGTAAAATTTTAAGGGAAACGATAAAACTGGTAGTCAATAAGAATAATTTGCAACTTGATGATATCGAAGTGTTTTTATCAGGTGATTTGTTAAATCAAACAGTTTCTTCAAATTATGCCGCTAGAGAACTAGAAATTCCATATTTAGGTTTATATGGTGCTTGTTCTACTATGGCTGAATCTTTAGTTTTGGCAAGTATGTTAGTCGATGGTGGTTTTTATAATAAGGTTATTGCTGCAGCTTGTAGTCACCATTATAGTGCTGAACGGCAGTTTCGTTTTCCAGTTGAACAAGGTGTGCAATCTAATCCTACAAATCAATGGACAGCGACTGCGGCAGGGGCTCTTATAGTTGAAAACACAGGTATAGGTCCTTATATTACAAATCTAACTGTCGGAAAAGTTGTTGATATGGGGCAAGCCGATATAGCGGATATGGGTAGTGCTATGGCTCCTGCGGCAGTAGCAACAATTAAGCAACATTTTGCTGATCTTAATATACCGAGTGATTATTATGATTTAGTAATCACTGGTGATTTAGGTAGTTTTGGTATGGCAATTGCTGAACAACTTTTTATTAAAGAAGGTATAGTTCCTCAGCCAAATTATACTGACTGTGGTGCAATATTTTTTGATAAAAAACAAAAAGTTAACGCTGGAGCTAGTGGCTGTGGATGTGCGGCTGCTATGTTGTGTGGTCCTTTATTAAATATGATGAAAATAGGGAAAATTAATAAATTATTACTAGTGGCTACAGGAGCTTTAATGAGTCCTATTACATCTTTTCAAGGTGAAAGTATCCCAGCAATAGCACATGCGGTGGCTATTGAAAATTAATTAAGGGGGATTGTTAAAATGGGTCCATTATTAAATGCCTTTTTAACTGGTGGAGGGCTATGTTTAATAGGACAATTAATAATTAACTTGACTGATGCTAAAGTTACGCCTAGCCATATCCTAGTGGGCTACATTACAACTGGTGCGATTCTTAGCGGATTAGGTTTATATCAGCCACTGGTTGACTTTGGCGGTGCAGGT
This sequence comes from Syntrophomonadaceae bacterium, assembly GCA_012518685.1. GTDB lineage: Bacteria > Bacillota > Syntrophomonadia > Syntrophomonadales > Syntrophomonadaceae > JAAYRQ01. The sequence continues at coordinate 58,961 of JAAYRQ010000125.1, forward strand.
GCCACTATTCCTCTTTCTGGTTTTGGACATTTATTAGCCCAAGGCTCTTTAAAAGCTGTAGAAACTTCTGGTTTATTAGGTGCTATAAAAGGAGGAGTAGAAGCGGGTGCTGCAGGAATAACTGCTGCCATTGTTTTTGGTTATTTAGCGGCAGTAATCTTCAATCCTAGGGGATAATTTTTTTTACTTTGTCTTGAATGAGAAAGGGGAGTCTTAATTGTTTAAAAAAAAAGCACATATTCTACTTGATAAAGACTATAACAAAAATCTAGACTTCCTTAAAAAAGAATTAGGGGAAGGAGATAGTTTTGATGTAATAGTACGCGAATTTAAGGTTTTAAATAAAAGATGTGCCTTGATTGGTATAGACGGTTTTATAAAAGATGATGTATTAATATTTGTTATTAAAAGCTTGAATGGATTACGCAAAAAAAACTTTTTAATTAATGATTTAAAAGAACAACTAGAAAATACTATTCCATATATAGAACTTAGTTCTGAAAAACAAATAGATAAATTGTTATATGCGGTTTTATCTGGTTCTGTACTTTTAATAATTGATAGTTTGGATGCAGCATTTATCATTGATGCTAGGACTTACCCAAGTCGAAATCCTGAAGAACCTGAGTTAGAAAGAATAGTAAGGGGCTCTAGGGATGGATTTACGGAAACTATAGTTTTTAATACGGCCTTAATTAGAAGAAGAATTAGGGATCCAAAATTAAGAATTAAGTTATTAAATGTGGGGAAAAGGTCAAAAAGTGATGTGTGTGTATGCTACATAGAGGACATAGCTAACCCCGATTTGGTTGAAAGTATTATAGGTAAGATAGAAGCTATTGAAATTGATGCAATTCCTATGGCCGAAAAATCAATAGAAGAATTGATAACTCCAGGAAGTGTATGGAATCCCTTCCCTAAGGTAAGATACACAGAAAGACCTGATGTTGCCGCTACTCATTTATTAGAAGGTCATATTTTAATAATGGTCGATACATCACCTAGCGTAATAATTGCACCTGTAACCTATTTTCATCATGTCCAACATGCAGAAGAATATCGGCAGAATCCAGCAGTAGGAGTCTATATAAGGTGGGTTAGATTTTTGGGGATATTTGCTTCTGTATTTATTACACCCCTATGGTTGTTGTTTGTTCTATCACCTGAGTTACTACCTGAGGCGTTAAAATTTATTGGGCCAGAAAAGGTAGGTAAAATACCAATATTTGTGCAGTTTTTAATAGCAGAAGTAAGTTTAGACTTAATCAGGATGGCTGCTATACATACCCCTTCACCATTGGCAACCGCTTTAGGAGTTATTGCTGCTTTATTAATAGGAGATTTGGCGGTCACGATAGGCTTATTAGCACCAGAAGTCATTATATACACTGCTATAGTAGCAGTAGGGGCCTTCTCTACCCCAAGTTATGAAATGTCTATGGCTAATCGGCTAGTGCGGCTGTTTATTTTAATTGGTACAGGTTTTTTCAAACTACCTGGTTTTATAATTACTTCCATATTATCGTTATTATTAGTGGGTTTTACTAAATCATTCGGAGTGCCATATCTATGGCCTTTAATTCCTTTTGATTTTAGGGCATTAAAAATCATTATTATTAGATCGCCCGTACCCATTCAAAATATTAGACCTTCAATACTAAAACCCCAAGATGTTAGCAGACAGCCGATAGTGGCATTAAAACGAAGGAGGCAATAAAAAAAATGGCTAAAATAGGGATACCCCATAGCTTATTTTATTATTATCATTATCCATTATGGAAAACATTTTTTGAAATACTAGGGGTAACTGTCATTACATCACCGCCTACTAATCGCTTAATAATTAATAAAGGGCTTAATTTAGCTGTTGATGAAGCTTGTTTTCCGATAAAAGTTTATTTTGGACATGTGGAAGAGCTATGCAAGGAAGATATAGATTATATCTTTTTACCTAGGATGGTTAGCATTGAAAAGAAAGGCTATATTTGTCCAAAATTTATGGGCCTACCTAATATGATTAAAGCGGCTTTACCTAACTTGCCACCAGTAATTGATATTACCATTGATTTAAGTAAAACTGATAAAAAGTTGAAAAGTGATGTAATAAAAATAGGTCAGCTATTTACAGATGATAATAAATTAATAAAAAGAGCCCTAGTGGCAGCAACTAATGAATTTTATCTATGTCGTTCCTTAACAAAACAAGGCTATTCTATGTCTGAGGCTATTAAAGTATGGGCGGGTGAAGAAGTAAATTTTAGTAAGGCTAATGATTTAACTATATGTCTTTTAGGTCATGGTTACTCTTTATATGATGAAGCAATTAGCTTAAATGTTATTAACAAGCTTAGAAATTTAGGGGTTAGGGTAGTTCTTCCAGAGTATCTTGAACGAAAAAAAGTAGAAGAATATGCGGCAACTGTTCCTAAACGAGTTTTTTGGACCTTAGGACGAAAAATGGTGGGTAGTGCCTTATATAGTGAAAAAAACCCAGAAATTGATGGAATTATTTATTTAGCTTGTTTTGGTTGTGGACCAGATTCTTTAATTGGTGAAATAATTGAAAGAAAAGTGAAGGAAAAACCTTTTATGCTTCTTACAATTGATGAACATACAGGAGAAGGCGGATTTATGACTAGAATAGAAGCTTTTTGTGACATGCTTAAAAGAAGAAGGGAGATTATATATGAAGGTAACTTTTCCACATATGGGTAATACTCACATACCTATTAAAGCTTTATTACACAAACTTAAACTAGAAGTAATACCACCACCCCCAGTAACCAAAAGGACTTTAGAATTAGGCATTAAATATTCCCCTGAGTATGCTTGTATGCCCTTGAAAATAAATGTTGGTAATTTCATCGAAGCTATTGAAAAGGGGGCTAATACAGTAGTTATGGCAGGGGGGTGGGGTCCCTGCCGTTTTGGCTATTATGCACAAGTAGAAAGAGACATTCTACATGATTTGGGTTATAAATTCGATATGGTAGTATTAGAAGCTCCAGATTTCAAATTCAGTGAATTATTTAATCAAGTTAGGAGTTTGGCTAAAAATGTATCTTTGTATGAAGGCTTAAAAGCTGTAAATTTTGCCTGGCACAAGTTAAATGCGGTAGAAGTATTGGAAAAAAAATTAGAATACTTGTTACCAAGGGTTATTAACAAAAGGGAAATAGAGAAAATATATGACGAGGGTTTAATAACTATCGATAAGTGTGATAGTAAAATTGAATTAAAAAGTATAGTTAATGAATATATGAATAAGATGGAGGGTTTATCATTAAATAATGCCCAGATTTTAAAAATAGGTTTAATCGGGGAAATATATACTATTTTAGAACCTAGTACAAACTATGATATCATCAGGCATTTAGGACGCTTAAATGTTGAAATAACTAGGTCTATTTATACTAGTGATTGGGTAAATGACCATCTGCTAGGAAGTAAGATTAAAAAATCTAATCGTAAACATATTTTAACGGCCGCTAATCCTTACCTAGATTATTGGGTAGGAGGACATGGCTGGGAAACTATAGGTTTTGCAGTTGATTTTGCCCAGCGTGGTTTTAATGGGTTAATTCAAATAGGCCCTTTGACTTGTATGCCAGAAATTGTAGCCCACCAAATTTTAGGCAGGGTAAGTAACGAAGAAAACATACCAACCATGACCTTGTATTTTGACGAACATTCAGGACAAGCTGGAATAAGTACCAGAATAGAAGCTTTTGTAGATATGTTAAAACGCAAAAATTTTGCTTGCACTAATGAATATGTGGAAAAGGGGGTAGTAAATTGCAGTATTACTTAGGTGTTGATATCGGTTCTGTTTCAAGTAATTTTGTGTTATTAGATGAAAAGCTTAAATTACAAGAAAAAGTGTATATGAGAACGAATGGTAATCCAGTGGAAGCTATAAAAAAAGGCTACTATAAGATCAGTAATAATATGACAAGTGATAAGCTAATTAGGGGTGTAGGCTGTACAGGTAGTGGAAGAACCTTAGCTAGTATTTTATTAGGGGCAGATATAGTAAAAAATGAAATAACTGCCCATGGTATAGCTGCTTCCTATTTATACCCTGGTGTTAGAACAATTATTGAAATAGGTGGGCAAGATTCTAAGCTTATTATCTTAAAAGATGAGGTCATTCAAGATTTTGCTATGAATACAGTCTGTGCAGCTGGTACGGGTTCCTTTATTGACCAACAAGCTGCTAGGTTAAATATACCCATTAGTGATTTCGGGGATACAGCTGCCACTTCAAGCCAAGCAGTAAGAATAGCTGGAAGATGTGGGGTTTTTGCAGAATCCGATATGATTCATAAACAACAAATGGGATATCCAGTTTCTGATATTTTAATGGGTTTATGTGAAGCATTAGTACGAAACTATCTTAACAATCTTGGCAAGGGTAAGAAAATTGAAGCACCTATAGTATTTCAAGGTGGGGTAGCAGCTAATAAAGGAATCAAATTAGCTTTTGAAAAAATATTAAAAATGCCTGTGGATGTTCCAGAATATTATAATGTAATGGGTGCGGTAGGCGTGGCAATTTTAGCCAAAGAAGCTGTTAGTAAATCTGGAAAGACGAATTTTAGAGGCCATAATTTTATCCAAACTGGGGATTTTGCTTCAAATAGTTTTGAATGTAAGGGTTGTCCAAATTATTGTGAGGTAGCTATGATTAAAAGAGATGGTAAGGTATTGGCTTATTCGGGGGATAAATGTGGTAAATGGGAAACTACTTTGCATAATTTAGCTGTAGTGTAAAAAGACCGCTGAGGCGGTTTTTTTTTGACTATTTACATTGATAATTGCATAATCATTATAAGATTGGGCGATAATTTTTTAAATAATTTGTAAGGTTTTGTTTGTAATTACTGTATATTTATAATCAAATTAAAAAATATTTTAAAGGTAGGATAAGATGAAATCTTTAAGAAGAATTACTACGATAATTATAGCTTTGCTTATATTTATTATATTTTTTGTGGTGGGCTTATCTTTAGCAAAATCGACATTAGGTGTAGCCCAGTTTGTAACTGGTGTAAATAAGTGGGAATATGAAGTGAAGGAACAGACTACCATATTTTATAGTGACAAAACGGAAATGGCGAAAATAGGTTATAAGAAAGAATATAGTAAGGATTTTCCCGAACTTATGAAAAAGGCAGTAGTTGCTACAGAAGATAAACGATTTTATGAGCATAATGGGCTTGATGCTAGGGGAATCGGCAGAGCCATTTGGAATAATTTAAGACGGGGGAGCAAATCAGAAGGTGGTAGTACTATAACCCAGCAATTAGCTAGAACTTTGTTTTTAGGTCAAGAAAAGACTTATTCCCGAAAAATTAAAGAAGTTTTTATAGCTACTGCTATTGAAGATAAATATAGCAAGGATGCTATTTTAAATATGTATCTTAATGAAATATATATAGGGCGGGGTTGTTCAGGTATGCAGTGTGCTGCTATGACTTATTTTGGCAAAGATGTCCTGTATCTTAATGATGCCGAAATTACTACCTTAGCAGGTATGGTTCAGGCACCTGAATACTATCGCCCCGATGATAATCTAGGAGCAGTAAAGAAAAGACAAGAAGTAGTAGTTAATAATTTGGTTAACCAAGGGTTTATTACTGAAGTGGAAGGACTATCAATAATGGAGCAAGCCATTATTGTCAAACCTTATCAGCCTGCCTATATTACAAAACATCCTTATTATATGGCTTATTTAACTGCCCAGTTAGAAAAGGAAATTGGTGCCCAAAAATTATACCAAGGAGGGCTTAAAATATATACCTCTTTGGATGCTAAGATGCAATTAGCTGCCGAAAATGCTCTGAAAAATAATGTTAGTAATCTTCCTTACCAGGGAATTACCGCCAAAGATGCGGCTCTAGTATCAATTAATCCTGAAATAGGTGAAATTAAAGCGATGGTGGGAGGAACTGATTTTAATAGAAATCAATTAAATATGGCTATAATGCCTAGGCAACCTGGCTCAGCTATAAAGCCTCTTATTTATGCGGCTGCCATAAATGAAGGAGTGATTAAGGAGGATTCCATTTTAAATAATAAGGAACGAAGCTTTAATAATTATAATCCTAAAAATTTTGGTACTAATAATCCTGAAACTACTACTGTTAAAGTGGCTTTAATATATTCACATAATATAGCAGCTATAGAAACCCTAGCTCTATTAAGTGTAGATAAAGCAATAAAATATTTAGGTAACTTAGGTATCACTACGATTACCCAAGATGATAAAAACTTAGCTTTAGCATTAGGGGGCATGAGTCAAGGTATATCACCCCTGCAAATGGCTTCAGCTTATACAATATTCCCATCAGGGGGGATTTATCGCCAACATTTTACTATTATAAAAATAGTAGATGAACAGGATAAAATATTGTACAGTAGTAAATTAAGTGAAAAAAGAGTGATTAAAAATAAAACAGCTGAAATCATGGATAAAATCTTAAAAGATGTGGTAACCTACGGGACTGCAATTCCTGCCCGTATTGCAATACCTAGTGGTGGGAAAACAGGCACTACTACAGATAGTAAAGATTTATGGTATGTTGGTTATACCTCAGAATTGGTTAATGTAGTCTGGGTAGGAAACAGTGATGCTACACCAGTGAGCGGCTATAGTACCTACGGGGGAACCGTAGCAGGTCCTATATTTAAAGATTATATGAATGCTTTGATTAATAGTGGAGTTTTAAAAGAAACCCCAGTATTTACTCCCCAAATACCTGAAGAAGAAGCCGAGCAAATAGAAAGCGATATTGATGAAAAAGAATTAAATGACGACGATGAAGAAAATGATAATGAACTAGACATAAATGAGAATGAGAAAGTGGAAATAGATGATGGTATTATGCCTTTACTACCACCTGAAGAGCCAGACACTACATCACCCATAGTGGATACAGATGATGTAGTTTTACCTGAAGAGGTACCGTTGATTATAGATTAGTTAAGGTTTTTGCCATAAACACATAATAAAACCACCACTATTATGATGGGAATAATAATCTTCCATCTTCCAATTAAAATCGGTATTAGGGGCATTAGGTGGAATGAACAGACATTCCTTAAAGGCTATACAATTATATTGGTCAAGATTTCGTAATTCCTCCATACTTTTGAAATAAGCATAATTAAAAACAGAATTTTCATCTTGCCGAGCATTGCTTATATATGCTTCACCCCATAAACTTTCTTTATTAATAGTTCCGATAAGGATAAATCCCCCTGGCTTAACTACCCGAAATAATTCTTGGAATGCTTTATCTGGTTTTTTCAGAAATTCAAAAGCTGTCATAGAGCATACTGCTGAAAAGCTATTATCGGGAAATTCTAAGCAATTCAAATCACCATTTACAAAATGAATGTTAAGTCTTTGCTTATCCGCCTTTATTTTAGCAATATCTAGCATATCATTAGATATATCAACACCAGTAACATTATACCCTCTTTCTGCTAATTGAATACTATAATTACCAGTCCCACATCCAGCATCTAATATATTACTATTAGATGGAGGCTGAAAAAGGGAAAAGGCGGCTACACTTTCCACTTCATCTACAAAACTGCCAGGCAAGCTTTCGTACCATTTATCATAATTTTGAGCAATTTCTTTAATAAACAACTTAAGATACCCGCTTTCTTTAAATATTGCCCTATTTATTCTAATAGGGAAAGAATTTTTATTTTTAGCAATTCTTTTTCAGAAAAACTGTTGTGTAAATTCAGATGAAATTCTGCTTTAACACTGGCAGGTCTATTAGATAAGACATAAATTCTATCTGCTAACATTAGAGCTTCTTCTATATCGTGTGTTATAAATAGAACGGAAGAATTATATGATATACATAAATCTTTTAGCCATAAATGCATCTTTCTTCTAGTTATAGCATCTAAGGAGGCAAAAGGTTCATCAAGTAATAATATATCTTTAGTAAACATAAAGGTTCTTAATAATGCTGCCCTTTGTCTCATACCACCCGATAATTCACGGGGATAATAATTTTCAAAGCCTTTTAAACCAAAATCGGCCAGATTTTCCTGTACCTTTTTGTAGGCTAACTTAGTTTCTTCTCCTTTTAATAAAAGGGGGATAGCTATATTAGTTTGTACATTTTTGGAGGCTAGTAGTAAATCTTTTTGTTGCATATAGCCGACTTGCCCAGTTTTACCAGTCCAATCACTACCATTAATATAAACTCTACCTATATCTGGCATTATTAGCCCAGAGATTATATGAAATAAAGTGCTTTTACCACAACCACTAGGACCTAAAATAACCACAAACTCACCATTTTTAACTGATAAAGAGATATTAGCAATAACCTGGAGATCATCCATAGTTTTGCTAACCTTTTCTACTATTACTTCTGACACAGTTTATCCCCCTATTAAGATGGTAGTATAATTAACAAATTACGGAAGGAACTCATTAGTAAAAGCGGCCATAGAATCAATCCTATTATTTATTAGCTTGTGTTCAAGCATAAAGTTAGTAAAACTTTCCCAAGTATTTACTTCCATTTCACCCCATCTAGCAGCCTCACTTTTGTATTCATTTGCTAAATATTTTTGGCTAGCAATTACTAAATCAGGATTTAATTCCGGTACAGCCTTAATTAAAATGTTAGCAGCCTCTTTAGGATTATTAATGGCATATTCATAGCCTTTACTAGTTGCACGCAAAAATCTTGCTATTAGTGCAGCCTCATTTTGTATTTTATTTTCATTAGCAATTATTAGCGGTGTATAAAAATCTAATCTTTCATCTTCATCTTTTAAAGGTATAAAATTAATAGGAATTGATCGTACTTCTGCCTCAATTCCAGTCCAACCATAATAAATTAAGCTAAAATCAATATCTTTTTTAATACTAGTGAAAAAATCAGCCGATCCTATATTAAGTTGTGTTATACTACCTGAATCTTGCTGGTGATTATCCATAACGACCTTGAGTAAGGCTGTTTCAGATGGGGTCCCAGCACCACCATAAGTCTTGTTAATAAAATCTTTAGGTGAAGTAATATTTTTTTCGAGGGGTGAAGCATAGCCAGCCGTATTATGCTGAATTATAGTTGCTATAGCTACGACGGGAATTTCTTTTGCCCTAGCCAGAGTTACTTCTTCTTGGTAACTAATTCCGAAATCACCTTGTTCAGCAGCGATTAATTGTGCTGTACCACCATCAGAAGGTTGAATAATATTAATTATTAATCCTTCTTCAGCATAATAGCCTCTTTCTTCAGCTACATAAAAACCTGTATGGTTCGTATTAGGATACCAATCAAGAACCAAGGTAACTTCATCTAAATTATTAAGGTCATCATTTTTTTCACAACCCACTAATCCTAATAAAAGTATAATAATTAGACTACTTAAAAGTAGTTTTTTGTTTAACATTTATATTACCTCTCTTTACTATTGATTGAGCCGATTCCAAGGTATTAAAAAGTATTCGGCAATTTCAATTATTTTAACTAATATCAAACTAATAATGCATATAACAACTACAGCAGCTATAACCTTGTCTATCGCAAAACTTTTTTGCGTAATAGTCATAAAATAACCTAATCCCTGTTTTGCACCTAGCCATTCGCCAACGACTGCTGCCATTACACTATAAGTAGCAGAAATTTTTAAGCCGGTGAAAAAGGCGGGTAAGGCGTGGGGAAATCGGACCATTTTAAATGTATCCCAAGAGCTAGCCCCCATGGAATGAAATAAAGCGACCTGATCAATATCCACAGAATTTAAACCATTAATAAGGTTAATGGTAATGGGAAAAAAACAGACTAAAACTACAACTAATACTTTTGGTAAAAGTCCCCAACCAAACCATATAGTAAATAATATGGCTAATGTTATTAGAGGGATGGTTTGCGAAACTATTAAAAGTGGATAAAATGCCTTATTTAACCAATTAATATTAGTTAGCAAAAATGCTACTGTAATGGCTAATATTATTGAAACCATAAATCCTAAAAGAGCCTCCATAAGAGTAGTCAAAGTATGGTGTACTAAAACATTAGCTGAAGTAATTAGAGCATTAGCTACCTGTAGTGGACTAGGAAGTATCCAAGGCTCAACTCCATATAGCCTTACCCCTAATTCCCATAAAGAAAATAAAATTGTTATAGTAATTAAAGGTGCAAACTTACTTAGAATATTTGGCAGTTTTTTCATCTATAGTCACTCCACCTGTTTTGTAATCAATTTTAACTATAGAAATTACTCTTTCAGCACCAGCCTTTACACATACTGTTTGGGCATCCTTGACAATCTTTAACAATACATCTAATTCGCCTTCAATAGTAGTTTCCATCGGGCCTACTACATATTTTAAATTAGAAGCTTTGATAAGACTAATTACTTCATCAACTACACTATATACTTCATTATCAGGCACTATAGGCAGAATTTGCAGACTTAAGTTACTTAAAGCCATTGATAAAACCTCCTTTCAATAAAAATGACTGCCCAAGTAGGCAGTCATACAGTTATACTATCGATATGGTTCCTACGCTGGCATTATCCAGATCAGGTTCAAGGGTAAAGATTCTAATATAAACCTACTCTCAGCCAGATATGGTCTAGCTCCCCTTTGAGATTATTTAATTGGAAACATTATACTGTTAATAAATTACTAGGTCAAATTAAATAATATATTAAAATATCTGTGCAATTCAAGTTGAAATATGTTAAAATACTGCTATTGAAAAAATAAAATTTAATTCAGACGAGAGGAGAAAGAATGAGATGAGTAAAGAAAAGCTTACTAAAGTTATTTTGCCTGAGGAAAAGTTGCCTAGGTTTTGGTACAATGTTCAAGCCGATATGCCTAATCCTTTAGCACCTAGTCTTAACCCTAAGACATTACAACCTTTATCACCTGCAGATTTGGAGCCTATTTTTGCGAAAGAATTAATAATGCAAGAGGTTTCAACAGAAAGGTATATAGAAATTCCACAAGAGGTGCGTGAATTATACAAACAATTTAGACCTTCACCGCTTTATAGGGCTCATGCTTTAGAAAAGGCTCTAGACACACCAGCTCATATTTATTATAAATATGAAGGGGTAAGTCCTGTTGGTAGTCATAAGTTTAATTCTGCAATTCCCCAAGTGTTTTTTAATAAAATACAGGGTATAAAAAGGGTTACAACAGAAACTGGTGCAGGACAGTGGGGTACTGCTTTATCGCTAGCCTGTAAGTATTTTGGTTTAGAGGCAGTAGTTTATATGGTTAAAGTAAGCTATTACCAAAAACCCTATCGTAGATCAATTATGGAACTATATGGCGGTACTTGTATTCCTAGCCCTAGTGATACCACAGAAAGTGGTAGAAATGTGTTAGCCAAATACCCCGATAGCCCTGGAACATTAGCTATAGCTATAAGTGAAGCTGTCGAAGAAGCCTTAAAAAGGGATGACACTAATTATTCCCTAGGAAGTGTTTTAAATCATGTTTGCTTACATCAATCTATAATTGGTCAAGAAGCGAAATTACAATTAGAAATGGTAGATGATTATCCTGATATAGTTATAGGTTGTTGTGGTGGTGGTAGTAATTTTGCTGGTATAGCATTCCCCTTTATTCCTGACAAGCTAGCAGGGAAGAATATAAGCTTAGTAGCTGTAGAACCAACTGCTTGCCCATCATTAACTAAAGGGGTATTTGCCTATGATTATGGTGACTTATTAGGTCTAGTTCCAGTTACTAAAATGTACACTTTAGGACATGATTTTACCCCATCAGGTATTCATGCAGGAGGTTTGAGATATCATGGTGCAGCCCCACTTCTTAGCCAATTATACCACGATGGCTTAATAGAAGCAGTAGCCGTAAAACAAAATCCAACTTTTGAAGCAGCTATCCTATTTGCCCAACATGAAGGTATCGTGCCCGCGCCAGAATCTGCCCATGCCATAAGGGCCACTATAGATGAGGCACTAAAAGCAAAAGAGGCAGGGGAACCAAAGACTATTTTATTTAATTTAAGTGGCCATGGCCAAATAGATTTATATTCTTATGATAAATATTTATCTGGAGAAACAGAAGACATAGAATTTTCGGTAGAAGAATTACAGGAAAGTCTAAAAAATTTACCTAAAATATCATAAGTAAAAATAAAACCTTTATTGGATGTAATATAAAAATAAAACGGGTGATAAATATCACCCGTTTTTTTGTACTTAAAATTGGTAAAGATAATTATAAACATGGTAAAACTATCTTTTTACAAAAAAA
>JAAYRQ010000126.1 GCA_012518685.1 Syntrophomonadaceae bacterium
AAACGCTATAGAAGAAGTAAGTACAATTAATTAATGCCCATAGGGGTGATTTTAGCGCCAGGCCCTAACTACTTAATTAGGGTGACGAGGTGGGGGTTTATCGAATTATCGGCGGGTGCCCCCTATGATGGTAATCCATCAAGGCTACAGTACAAATCTAAGTAGTAATATTTAGGACAAAAGCTGTAGATTAATAGATTTGATAATAGTTTTTAATATTTATATAAATAAAATTTAATATTATTAAGGGGAGAAAAATTATGACTAATCCAGCACCTATTAATTTTCAAAAAGGTGTCTATAATCATTATATGATAAAGGAAATTCACGAACAGCCCCAAACAGTTAGACTGGAATTAAGGGATAGATTAGCCCAAGGTGTAGCAGATTTTTCGGATTTAGCTATAGATGATATTTTTACTAATGTGCAAAAAATATATATGGTTGGTTGCGGTACAGCTTATCATGCAGGTTTAGTAGGTAAGGCGGTAATAGAAAAGCTAGTTAGAATACCTGTGGAATGTGATATAGCCTCTGAATTTGGTTATAGGGATGTCCCTTGGGGCGATAAGCAGATGATGATAGTAATAAGTCAATCAGGTGAAACGACAGATACTTTGGTAGCCTTAAGGGAAGCTAAGGCTAATAATATTCCGATTTTAGCCATAACTAATGTAAAAGATAGTACTATTGCTAAAGAGGCGGATAAGGTAATATATACTAATGCAGGTTTGGAAATATCTATAGCTTCTACCAAGGCCTATACTAGCCAACTGGTGGTATTGTACCTATTGGCATTATATATGGCGAGAATTCGTAATAGTTTTAATCTGGAGGATTTAAGAACCATAGGTAAAGAATTAAGTCTTATGGGGGATTATCTGGAAATAGCCTTTGAACAAGAAGAAAAAATCCTGCGTTTAGCTTGGCAATATCAGCAGATGGAAAATGCTTTTTTCTTGGGTAGGGGCTTAGACTGTTCTGTCGCTATGGAAGGAGCCCTAAAGTTAAAAGAAACTTCTTATATTCATGCCGAAGCTTATGCAACTGGCGAGTTAAAGCATGGACCTATAGCTTTAGTAACGGAAGGTTCCCCTGTTATAACTGTCTTGACTCAGGATAACATTGTAAATAGGTCAATGTATAATATTAAGGATATTCAAGACAGAGGTGGCAAGGTAGTAGCAGTATGTAAGGCTAATCTAGAAGGCCATTGTAGGGGAGTAGATGATCTTATCCTCATCCCTAATACTAACCCTATCGTAGCACCGATTGTAGCAGTTACCCCTTTGCAAATGTTTGCTTACTACATGGCAGCCCTAAAGGGTAATGATGTGGATAAACCTAGGAATCTTACCAAAAGTGTAATTATAGAATAAGTAAAAGCCCCCCTAACATCAGTATCAGATATTAGGGGGGCTTAAATATTAGTCTATAGGGTCAAAATCAGTCTTGCCTACTCCGCAGGTAGGACAAACCCAATCTTCGGGTAAATCAGCAAAAGCAGTTCCTGAAGCAATATTCCCCTCAGAATCCCCTTCAGCAGGATCATAAATATAACCACATACTTGACACTCATACTTGGTCTTTTCATCTGCCATAAGTATAATCTCCTTTCACAGTTTTAATTAGGTCTTAATGGTTCATAATTAAGGTTAGAAGCACTAAAATCAGCCTATTATTTTTTGGAATTACTCCTATTTTAACTTATTATGTGCTTATTTAGCAATAATTTGTCTTTGAGGATTTTGCTTAGTATAATTATTTTAATAAAAAAAGGAGGTACTAATGATGGCATTCAAAATTACTGACAAAGTTACTTGGGTAGGTAAAATTGATTGGGATTTAGAAACTTTTCATGGAGAAGAATACTCAACTCACAAAGGTTCTACTTATAATGCATATCTTATTCAAGATGACAAGACGGTTTTAATAGATACTGTATGGACTCCTTTTAAAGAAGAATTTGTTGCTGAATTAAAAAAAGTAATTTCTTTAGAAAAAATTGATTATATTGTGATGAATCATGGGGAAGCAGATCATAGTGGAGCACTTCCTGAGCTGATGAGGTTAATACCTGATACCCCCATATATTGTACGGCTAATGGGGTAAAATCCTTAAAGGGACAGTACCATAAAGATTGGGATTTTAGGGTAGTTAAAACTGGTGAAAAGCTTAGTTTAGGCACTAGAGATTTGCTTTTTATTGAGGCTCCTATGCTCCATTGGCCTGATAGTATGTTTTGCTACTTGACGGGTGATGATATTCTATTTAGCAATGATGCCTTTGGGCAACATTATGCAACTGAGCTTATGTATAATGATTTAGTTGATAAGGCTGAATTAGATTATGAATGTATAAAATATTATGCTAACATCTTGACACCTTTCAGTCGCTTAGTTACTAGAAAGATCCAAGAATTTATAGACTTGAATCTGCCAGTAAGCTTTATATGTCCTAGTCATGGAGTAATATGGCGAGAAAACCCTTTGCAAATCGTAGAGCAATACAATGTATGGGCTAATAGTTATCAAGAAAATCAGATTACCATTATGTACGATACTATGTGGGATGGCACCAAGAAGATGGCTAATGCTATTGCCCAAGGGATTAAGGCGGCTAATCCTAGTCTAACGATTAAGCTTTATCATATAGCTAATAGGGATAGGAATGATGTTCTGACAGAAGTATTTAAATCTAAGGCAATATTTTTAGGTTCACCCACTGTTAATAGAACTATCCTGTCAACGGTGGCTGCTATGATAGAAGCTATGAAGGGCTTAGGCTTTACTAATAAAAAGGCGGCAGCTTTTGGTACTTATGGCTGGAGTGGCGAAGCTATTAAGGTGATTAGTGCCCGCTTAGAAGATGCTGGTTTTGAAGTTATTAATCCTGGCATTAGGGGGCTTTATAATCCCGATGAAGGGGTAATTGAACAATGTTATGCACTAGGGGAAGAAATGGTTAGAGCTATTAACTTATAATGGCTTTTAAGGTTAGAATATTTTATTCCACGATATAGTGCTTTATCTTTGGGGGATGAAAGTAAGGGGGGATTAATTGTGAATAATACTAAACACCCACTAAAATCAGATCTTTTGGCAGGCATGAAAAGGGGAAAAGTCGTATCTTCTGCTGAAGCTGTAGATTTACTAAAAAATAATGATGTAGTAGCTTGGGGCGGTTTTATAGGGATTGGGTTTGCTGAAGAACTAGCTATAGCTTTAGAAAACCGTTTTTTGTCTAGCGGCGAACCTAAAGATCTAACATTGCTATATTCATCAGGTTTAGGCGATAGTCAAGAAAAAGGTACTAATCATTTGGCACACAAGGGTTTACTAAAAAGGGTAATATGTGGACACTGGGGTTTAACTCCTAAGTTGGCTAAACTAGCCATTGAAAATGAGATTGAAGCCTACAACCTTCCCCAAGGGGTTATTTCTTGTATGTTTAGAGATATTGCAGCTAAGCGACCTTGCTTAATAACTAAGGTCGGGCTAGGAACCTTTGTCGATCCTCGTTTACAAGGAGGAAAAATTAATGAACGAACTAAAGAGGACATAGTAGAAGTAATGAATTTTGCTGGGAATGAATATTTAGCTTATTATACTACTCCTATTGATGTTGCAATAATTAGGGCTACGACAGCAGATTTAGATGGTAATTTAACTATGGAAAAAGAGGCATTGACTTTAGATGTCTTATCCATTGCTATGGCAGCTAAAAATTCTGGGGGCTTAGTTATTGCTCAGGTGGAGCGTATAGCAGATAGAGCTGCTTTACCTATGAGGGAAGTAAAAATTCCAGGTATTTTAGTAGATTGTGTTGTGGTGGCAGCCCAGGAAAATCATTTACAAACTTGGAATACTCCCTATTCTCCTGCTTTTGCTGGCGAATATAAAATCCCCGTAACTACTATTCCACATTTACCACTTGATGAGCGTAAAATAATGGCGAGAAGGGCCGCTTTTGAATTGGTACCTAATAGCATTGTTAATTTAGGCTTAGGGGTACCAGAAGGAATTGCAAATGTTGCGGCAGAAGAAGGCATTTTAGATTTACTGACTTTAACTGCAGAGCCTGGGATCATAGGAGGCATTCCCGCAAGTGGACTTGATTTTGGCGCAGCCACTAATGTTTATGCTATTATAGATCAGCCTTATCAATTTGATTTTTATGATGGGGGTGGACTAGATATTGCCTTTCTCGGCTTAGCACAGGCAGATAGCAAAGGCAATCTTAATGTAAGTAAATTTGGAACACATTTATCAGGGGCGGGTGGTTTTATAAATATTAGCCAAAATGCCAAAAAAGCAATTTTTGTGGGGACTTTTACGGCAGGAGGTTTAAAGGTTGCGATAGATGATGGCAATTTAAAAATTATTCGAGAAGGTAAAGTTATTAAGTTTGTAGATAAGGTAGAACAGATTACTTTTTCGGGTGAAATTGCCAGAAAAGAGGGCAAGTCTGTAAAATATATTACCGAGCGTTGTGTTTTTGAATTATCTTACCTAGGTTTGGTATTAACAGAAATAGCCAAAGGCATTAGTATTGAAGATAACATATTGCCTTATATGGAATTTAGCCCATTGATTGCGGAAAAAGTAACTTTTATGGATGAAAGGATATTTAAGGATTTTCCGATGAATATCAAAAAGGATTTATTATCGATTCCAATTAAAGATAGACTTATTCTTAATAAGGATGAAAATTTATTTTTTGTTAATTTTGAAGGTTTGACTATACGAAGTATAGAGGACATAGAAGAAATAAAAACAGAAATTACTCGTATATTAGAGCCTCTTCATCAAAAAGTTAATACTATTGTTAATTATGATAATTTTGATATCTTACCCGAGTTAGTCGATAGTTATATGCAAATGGTAAGTTATGTAGTAGGTTTATACTACGATAAAGTTACTCGTTATACTACCAGTGCTTTTATGCGGTTAAAATTGGGTGATACTTTAAAAGAACGACTTTTAGCACCACATATTTATGAAACTAGCCAAGAAGCAAGAAAAGCCTTAAACAAAGAATAACTATAATATGTTTTTTATAGTTAATTCCTCTTTTTCGGGAATGTGTTTTAACATTAGTTTTAATTCGGATAGTTGTCCTAAGGCCAAAGGTTTACTGTGTTGGGTAACATATTCCTTTATTTTAGATAAGGAAAACTCAATATTATCTATTGCTTGGTGGTCTAGTAGAATAGGCCACCATTTTGATTCTTTTTCCCATTTTCTCTCTAATTCTTCTACTTCTGAGATGGCACTTGCAAAATCATTGTTTTTAACTTTCTTATTAATTATTTCAATTTGGGCGGTAAGATTATCGGTAGAATTTGCTAAGGATGAATTCATCCAAAAACCGCCTCCGATTATGAGTGCTAAAACTATTAATATAGGTAATAATAATCGCATTTAAAAAACTCCTTTAACGAGAAGACTTGGTCTTCATCTGATAAAATATTTCTCCTCTAGCATCTAAACTAGCGTAAAATATATCCTTTATCTTTTCTACACCTAGACCGCTTAATTTGGTTTTTAAATAATTTTCGGTTAAATTAAGATTTTGCAAGTTTTCATGTATAATTCTACCATCCATTATTAATGAGGTAGACAAACCTTCATAAGGTGTTTCAATATTTATGTCAGCAGGTTGTACAGGTCTTTTTTGGGATTTTAAAAAAACGCTTAAATCGCCGCTAGTTTCTAATACTGCAAATTCCACATCATTAATATCGCTTACATTTTGGGCTCGTAACTGTTCTAACAAATCATTAAGATTATAGCGAAGTTTTCGCATCTCATCTTCCCTAATGACCGATTTTTCTATTAAAATGCTGGGTTTGCCACATATTATGCCTCTAGCTCGTAGGTTTTTCAATGATATATAGGATAAGCTAACTTGGGCTGTAAAGAGAATAAATATGGGGATTAGACCGCTTACTAGTGGGATAGCTGTGTCTTGCATAGGAATAGCTGCTAATTCCGATATCATTATGATAACAACTAATTCATAAGGTTGTAGTTGCCCGATTTGTCTTTTACCCATTAATCTAAGAAAAATGACGGTAACTGCAAAAAGAATTATTGTCCTAATAATTATTATTAACATAATTCCTCCTATGAGTTATTAAGTAATAATCATATATTTTGCTAATTATCTATTTTTATACCTAGCAAAATCTTGGTTAAGTCAGTAAAATATTTACCTAATGTTGAGTATTAATAAGTATAAGGGACTTGTTGCCAGTATAAGGAGTTAAGTCCAGCCTATTTTAATCTATGAGTAATATTTTCCCATTTATTGACCTATAGGAAGTTTGCTAAATTATTTTTTATAAAGTAACATCTAATGAAACTAAAATAATATATTAACCAGGTAAAAATCGCTGAGTTCTCAGACAACTGAGAAGCGGGGGAACCAAATCTTGGGGTGAATCTGGATTATTCCAGTAGGGCTAACCCTAGCCCGAATCCGTCAGCTAACCTCGTAAGCGTGAAGGGGAGACCATGGTGACAGATGCTTATAAACCAAAGGTTTCTTGCCTTTGGTTTTGCTATTTTTACTAAGAAGGTAGGCATTAACACAGTTTTTAAAAGTATTAGTAAAAGACATTTTTTAAGGAGCAAGGTTTATGGTTCATAATATTAATTATACTATGCCAGCAGTTGAAGATGGTTCAAAAGTCTGGGAACTGATAAATAATACTAAAGGATTAGACTTAAACTCGGCATATAGTTATTTAATCTTGTGTAAATATTTTTCTAATACTTGTGTAATTGCTAAGGTAGCAGAAAAAATAGTAGGTTTTGTATCGGCTTTTCACTTGCCTGATAATGAGGAAGTGCTTTTTATATGGCAAGTTGCTGTAGCTACAGATTATAGGCGACACAACATAGGACTTAATATGTTAAAATATTTAATAGCTCGCCCCTCTTGTGCTAAGATACGATTTTTAGAAATTACCGTAAATCCTTCTAATAAAGCTGCTTATTCACTTTATGTGAAACTAGCTGACCAACTTTTGACTTCCTACGAAGAGAGTATCTGTTTTCCCGCTCGGCTTTTTCCAGAAGCCCAACATGAAGATGAAATTATGTTGCGTATTGGTCCCCTTAAATAAAAATAAGGAGGAACATTTTTCATGCCTGAACAGTTAGAAGTGTTTAATAAGTTAGAATCGGAAGTTAGGTCGTATTGTCGGAGTTTTCCTACGGTGTTTACGAAGGCTACAAGTTATTTTTTAACAGACGAAACAGGTGATAGCTATATTGATTTTTTCTCAGGTGCAGGTGCCCTAAATTATGGGCATAATAATCCTAAATTAAAGGCGAAATTGTTAGATTATATTGCAAAAGATGGGATAACCCACAGCTTAGATATGGCTACTACTGCTAAAGCAGAGTTCCTTAACAGTTTTCAAGATATTATTTTGGCACCTAGACAGATGGATTATAAGGTAATGTTTCCAGGACCTACAGGGACTAATGCGGTAGAAAGTGCTTTGAAACTAGCCCGCAAAGTGACGGGACGAGACACTATTATAAGCTTTACTAATGCCTTTCACGGCATGACATTAGGTTCCTTGTCTATAACTGGTAATGCCAGCAAAAGGGCTGGGGCAGGTATTCCTTTGAATAATACCGTATTTATGCCCTTTGATGGTTATTTAGGCTCAGATAATAATACTATACCTTATATAAGTAAGTATTTAGCCGATAACTCTAGTGGTACCCCTATCCCTGCTGCGATTATTTTAGAAACGATTCAAGGTGAAGGTGGACTTAATGTAGCCAGTATTGCTTGGCTACAAAGTATAGAAAAACTATGTCAGGAATGGGATATACTGCTTATTGTAGATGATATCCAAGCAGGTTGTGGCCGTAGTGGTACATTTTTTAGTTTTGAAACAGCTAAAATCAGTCCCGATATAATTTGTTTATCCAAATCCTTAAGTGGATATGGATTACCGATGGCTATTAACTTAATTAAGCCTGAATATGATATATGGTCACCAGGTGAGCACAATGGGACATTCAGAGGTAATAACCCAGCTTTTGTTACGGCAACAGCCGCTTTAGATTATTGGAAGGCTACAGATTTTGCAGATGATGTTCAGAACAAAGCTCTCCTGATTAATAAGCATTTGCAGAAAATAGTTAAAAACCATCCTGAAATAAATGGGGAAGTTAAAGGGCGGGGATTTATGCAAGGCATTGCCTGTAATGTTGATGGTTTAGCAAGCAGAATATGCCAAATAGCCTTTAAAAATAAATTGATTGTGGAAACTTCTGGGGCTGATAATGAAGTGGTTAAAATAATGCCTCCCTTGACTATTGATATAGAGGGCTTGGAAAAGGGATTAGACATATTGACTAAAAGCATTAGCGATAAGGAGATAAAGTCTTATATCCAAAAGCAAGCTGCTAAGCAAATGGAATACCCAGCAGGATTTTAGGGAGGAATTAATAATATGATTGTAAAACAATTATCTGATATTATAGGTAGCCAACATGATATAGATACCCCTAATTGGCGAAGTTATCGCCTGCTCTTAAAAAAGGATAACTTAGGTTTCTCTCTTCACCACACTATAATAAAAAAGGGAACCGAAACCTATATCTGGTATAAAAACCACCTAGAAGCAGTATATTGTATAAAAGGTGTAGGCGAAATTGAGTTCATTGCAACTGGCGAGATCTTTCCTATAAAAGAGGGAACCTTATATGCTTTAGATAAGCACGATGAACACTATCTCCGGGCTACTACAGATATGCACATGGTATGCGTATTTAACCCTCCCTTAGTGGGTGATGAAATACATGATGAAAATGGGGTTTATCCCTTAAAAGATTAAGGCTAGGCGAATTATTTTTAATAATTAATGGTTGCATTAATTATATATATGCATATAATATAATATATATAGTAATCTGTATTTTTATTAAAATCTAATATTACTTAGTATTTCGCTGAATTCTTAGGGAACTAAGAAACGGGGGAACCATATAATGGGGTGAATCTGGATTATTCCAGTAGGGCTAACCCTAGCCCGAATCCGTCAGCTAACCTCGTAAGCGTGAAGGGGAAACTAAGCTGTCTATTGTTATGTTAGACCAAAGGTTTCTTTCCTTTGGTCTTTTTTATTCTGGTGATTTAATTAGCTAAACTAAAAAAGATTAATCAAAAAGGAGGAATGATTGATGAGTAAAGACTTATACAGTTTTAATGACTTACAATCAGGTGTTGAATACGATAATTCCCCTGCCTTATTTAATACTAGTTTTATAGCAGAAGATAAAAAGGATATAGATTACATTGATTTCAATGTATGTAATGAGAATATCGTAGTGGAAGGTTTAGATTTTTGGGATAATGTTGATATTTCCCACGAAAATCAAATTAAAGCTCAATTTTTACGCAAATCTCTAGCCGTAATAGTAAAAAGACATCCTGAAATAAAAGGCAGTCTTAAAGGCCGAGGATTGACACAAGGTATAGCCTGTGGTATATCGGGTCTTGCTAAGAAAATAGCTGAAGTTGCTAAAGAAAATGGCTTACTTATAGGTAATTATGGAGAAAATCATGAAGTGATTATGATAATGCCACCTGATAGTATTGACATATATGGCTTAGAAAAAGGTCTAGAAATATTAAGCGATAGTATTAGTAACCCTAAAATTCAACTGATGATAAGGCAGTATAATTCTGCCCAAAGGCAAAATATAGCAGCATTTTAGGTAATTAAAACAAAAGGGGTTGCCTGTGTAGGCAACCCCTTTTGTTGTTATAGCTCTAGTACTTGAACTTCCTAATTTCGTTTTGCATATCTTCAGCTAACACCGCTAAGGCTTGACTAGCAGAGGCTATCTCTTCGATAGAAGCCGTCTGTTCTTCGATAGAGGCAGCAGCTTCTTCTGTTCCTGCAGCACTTTCTTCGGTTATGGCAGATAAGTCCTGAATTAAGGCTATTATTTCGTTTTTCTTATTTATCATTTCTTGTTCAGAAGTAGTAATATGTTCTACGATTTGTTCAGTCTGGGCAATAGCTACTGCTATGCCTTCAAACTTACCCTTAGTCTCATTTACACTATCTGCTTGTTCTTGGACTACTCCCGATACCTGTGACATAGTATTAACCGCTTGATTCGTTTTGGTAGTTAGGTCATTTACTATAGCTTCTATTTCTTGGACATTATCATCAGCTTGTTCAGCAAGTTTTCTTATTTCCTGAGCTACAACCGCAAAGCCTCGACCATGTTCGCCTGCCCGGGCAGCTTCGATGGCCGCATTAAGTGCTAATAAATTAACTTGTTCAGCTATGCCCTTTATGACATTACTAGCTGTTTTAATACCTTCGGCACTATCGTTGCTAGAACGGATAATGTTGAAGATTTCCATAGCGGCTGTGTTAGATTCTTCAGTTTTATCCATTAATAATTCCAAGGTAGCAAAACCTTCATCTTTTAATACTGTTACTTGCTTAGTCGCCTTGACTAGTTCTTGGATTAATTCGCCATTAGTTTCTATGAGTTGGGCTAAGGAATCAATTTCTATGGCACCTTGTTCAGTATCCCTAGCCTGCTCACTTGCACCACTAGCTAATTGTTCAATAGTTTTGGCAATATCCTCTGAAACGATGGCGGTTTGGTCAGTGATAGCATTCATTTCCTCAGCAGAGGCGGCAACATCACTAGATTTATGGTTAATATTAGTTAATATTTCTATTAAATTATCTTGGACTGTTACCAAAGCCTTGGCTATACCACCTAACTCATCGGCTCTTTGCCTGATTTTATCTACCGTAGTAGTATTATCGATAGTAAAGTCATAATTAGCTAGTTTTTGCAGTACTAAGGACAAATTCTGAATAGGGTTAGAAAACTGTCGCCCTATATAAATAGCCGCAAATAAGCCTAAAAGAATAAAAATAAAGCTAGCTAATAAGATACCATTTCTAAGTGTAGCTAAATCAGACATTACATCGTTTTCAAGTGCGGCTACACCTACACTCCAACCTAAATCACCAATAGGTGCAAAGCCCATAAATACGGTCTCACTATCAAAATTTTTATAAGTATCTAGACCTCTTTCACCGTTTACCATCCTAGTATTAACTTTAGCTAGATCAGCTATAGCAGTATTCTCTTTAGCTTCTTCAATGAAATTACGCTGGTTTAAAACAAATTCCTCATCGGGATGAGCTAATATCATACCATCCTTGCCTATTATATATGCATAGCCATTCTCAGCAAATTTCACTTGATTAGTAATATTACTTAGCCTAGTGGCTGGCATTCGTGCCATTAAAACTGCTACTATTTCATTATCATCATTGTATATAGGAGTAGCTAAGGCCAGAATAGGCATATTTTCTACCCGACTGATTATAACTTCAGAAATATTAGAAATGCCCGCAAAAGCCTTAATATTATGTTCTCTGTCCCCGACAAAGGTCATTTCCTCTTCACCAATAGTTTTAACATAGCCATCTTCATAAACTATGCCCATATTAATAAAGCCATTTCGTTTAGTTTCTTCATCTAAAAAGGGTGCTTGGGTTTCCCAGTCCATACTTTTGATTACACTACGATTAGCGATAGTTTCCATTAAGGTTATATTAGCATTATAATTGGCCTCAATAGTAGCTGCTACCTGTTCAGTTAGGTTGGGTAGGCTTTCTTCGATGACACCTGTTACCGATTTTTTAGCACTAAAATACGACAATGAGCCTAAACCTATACCTACTATTAACAAAATAACAGTAATATATAGCATTAGTCTTATGCGAATACTTTTCATAAATCTCATCCTTCCGAAGTGTATTAATATTTAAAAATATCAGTACTTACAGTTCAATAAACTTGTTAATTCCTTATTCTGCAAATAAATATAAGAATCCTTTTTTTGCCTCATTATTCGCTAAGTTATTTCATAATTGTTGTTTAGGGGTGGTTACTAGGAAGGAAAATAGGCGGGTAAAGTTAATCTTATTGTTTCTTTTTCTGCATCCCAACTAATTTCATAATTCAAAAAGGCTGTGATTACTCTTAGGGGTATGTAGTGTTTATTTTCTGGGGTGGTAATAGTTATAGGACTATTAGGGGCAGTTATTAAGAGTATTTCCTTCATTTCTGCGGTTAAGGGAAAATTATCTATAATTCCCTTTAATTCTGCATAGCTAATACCCTCCTCTATAAATGGCTTTTCGATAAAGAGCAATTCTCTATCGCCGAGATATATAGTAGGGGTTGGTAATTCTTCGTACAGCGAGATACTTATAAGCCCGCTATTTATATGTGTTTTAATTATTAAAGGATGAGCAAGATTATTATAAAAGCGGTAGTCTTCTACCCCCCAAGTAATAGCAGCATCTTCGCCCCTAGGCAGGTAGCCTACATTAGCTACATGATTATGCCGTTCTAATATAGGTAGGTCTGTGGATTTTACTGCTTGATGCAATATGCTAGAGGTCATACAGATACCTCCGCCATATTTGTATATAGGGTATTTAGACTTGCTGGAGATTAGCCCTTTTATGAAACCTTTATCTGGTGTGCGTATGCCAATAATATTATTATAGGAAAAGGTC
>JAAYRQ010000002.1 GCA_012518685.1 Syntrophomonadaceae bacterium
GCCTTTAGATGGTTTAACCATATATGGACTAGCTACTGAGCTTAATGATTTATTACTAGGTGGTCGAATTGATAAAATATATCAGCCCGAAAAAGATGAATTAAGCCTAGTCATTAGAACAAGCCAGGCGAATAATATTAAACTACTTATTTCCGCCAATGCTAGATGGGCTAGGTTTCATATCAATACTGCCAAAATGGATAATCCTCAAACCCCACCTACCTTCTGTATGCTACTGCGTAAATATTTAGAAGGTGGCAGAATTGTTAAGGTGGTACAAATAGACCTAGAAAGAATAGTTCATTTTCATATAGAAGCCTTCGATGATTACCGAGAATTGAAAACGAAGGTATTAATATGCGAATTTATGGGCAAACACTCTAATATTATTTTAGTTAATCCCGAAAATAACCTTATAATAGATGCCATAAAAAGATACGGCAGTGATGTCAGCTCACATCGTTCGGTATTGCCAGGCTATGAATATATCAGTCCACCCCCACAAAATAAACTTAATATAGCTAAAACTGATTTTAATTTATTTGCTAAATATATGTGGGAACAAGATGAGGAGCAACTAAAAAACGCTATATTCTATGTCTTGTCGGGAATTAGCCCTTTTACAGGTGAGCAATTATGCTACTTAACTAACCTTAATCCTCTAATACCAGTAGCAGAATGTGGGGAATATGAGTTAGCTACGATTTATAATTATATATTAGATCTTTTAGCTAATATAAAAAACTATAACTTTAAAACTAGTTTAATTTACACTGATAAGAAGCCAATCGAATACGCACCCTACTCCCTTGCCCATTTGCCCCATACTCGCTATGTGGAATTTGACTCAATCAATAAAGGATTAGACAAGTTTTATAATGAAAAACTTAATTTAGTTAAACTAAAGGCTAAAAAGGATAATTTGTTCCGTCATGTTAAAACATATTTGACTAAGGCCCATAAAAAACAGTTCCACTTAGAATCCGATTATGTCAAGGCTAATAAAAATCATATATATAGAATTAAGGGGGAAGTAATTACAGCCAACCTATATAAGCTAAATAAGGGTGATACAGAAGTAGAGTTAGAAAACTATTATACGGGAGAAATGATAAATATAACCTTAGACCCCCGTTATACACCTAACCAAAATGCTCAAAGATTTTTTAAAATATATAACAAAAGCCAAAATGCCCTAAAGCATTTAAAAGGCTTATTAGCTAATAATAAACAAGAAATTGATTATCTAGAATCCATCTTAATAAACATTCAAGATACCGATAATATAGAAGAACTTGATGAAATTAATAATGAGCTAATAAGAGAAGGTTACAAAAAAGGGAGAACTCTTCCGAAAAAAGAAAGTCCGAAAATAATGCCTAGAAAATTTATATCTTCAGATGGTTTTAAAATTCTCGTGGGCAAAAATAACCGTCAAAATGATTGGCTAACCTTGAAAAATGCCCATAAAAACGATTTGTGGTTCCATACCCAAAACATTCCTGGCACCCATGTAATTTTAAAAATAGCTGAACAGGTAAAAAACGAGGTCGAAATCCCTACTACTACTTTAGAAGAAGCCGCTGGACTAGCAGCTTATTATAGTAAAGCCCAAAATTCCACTAAAGTACCTGTTGATTATACATTAAGAGCCTATGTTAAAAAGCCTAAAGGAGCCAAACCAGGCATGGTTATTTATGATAATTTTAAAACTATTACCGTTAATCCCCAGTCAACTATAATCCTAGATTTAATTAAAAACAGCCCTAAGTAAAAAAAATATATGCAAATGTCTATATTAGGCTGTATAAATTTCATTTCTAGAGCCAATATAAATATGTACATTTTAATTAACTATTAATTTCCGATACTAGCATAATAATTAATCATAAACTCTATCAAGGTGCGGTGATTTTCAGATTTATAACTATTTTTATTCCAGCTCAGGCTAACATGGGCTAAATAATCGGTATCATTAATCATTTTACACTCTTTTTTAAATAAGTCATTATTTGAAACTACCGTACCTGGTATCATAGCTATCCCAACACCTGCACGGACATAAGAAGGCATTAGTGAAGAATCCGCCGTTTCAATAACTATGCGAGGATAAATATTATGGGCATTAAACACTATATCCATATTATCTCGCATCCCATAACCCACGGGTGTTATAATAAAATTCTCTTTATTAAGGTCATTTAGAGATATAGATTCCTTGTGATGCAAAAGATGTTCATCAGGTAATAAGGCTAAAGCTGTATCCTTAAATAAAAGTGCTGTTTCTATCCCTTCATGTTCAAGAGGTGGGGTGCATATAGCAAAATCAATTTCACCCCCCAACAAAGCCCTAATCATTTCTTCTCTGGGTGCAGAAAGTTGAACTAAAGTAAGATGGGGATATCTTTTATGAAAATCACCCAATAATCCAGGCATATAAAGGCTAACATTAGTATAAAGGGAAAAAGTAGTATGCATTTTACCTTGTAATTCATTTATTCTCTCTTTAGCATTATCTAGAGTTTCTAGTACAGACTTAGCATACTCATAAAAAGTTTTCCCATAATAATTAAGTCTGATGTTTCTGCCCACATAGTCGAATAATGCTACCCCTAGTTCTTCTTCTAACTGTTTGATTTTTTTTGATATATAAGGTTGAGATGTCATCAAGGCCTGGGCAGCTGAGGTCATATTTTCAGTTTCGGCTACTAAGCAAAAGTATTCAATATGTTTTAATTCCATGTAATTTCCTCCATATTATTTATAGTAATTTAGTTATAATTATATATGAAATTATATATTTTATTAAATATATAAAATGTGGTATTTTCAATATAACAGATTGTATAGATTAACTTCAATAAACAAACAAATAAAGGAGGTAATAGTTTATGGATTTTATCGGTAAACAACCAGGGAAAACAACGGCAACTAGTACTGGACTTTCTACTATTAGAGGCCATGTAGTTAAAAGACCTAACCAAATCGCCCTTAAAACCGAAACTTTTAGTGAAACTTATGCTGAAATGTGGCAACGCTGTACACAGATGGCTAATGCCCTTTTGGATAAAGGTTTTGCCAAGCCAGACTTAGCGATTACTTATATGCCTAACTGTTATCAGTATGTGGAAATAATAGTAGCTTGTTTAATGGCTGGGCTACCATTAAGTTTAGGCAATTATCGCCTTACCCCCGAAGAAATAATTTATCAGATAAATGACTGTGGTGCTAAGATTGTTTTTGTACAAAAAGAGCAGTATGATTTAATTAATCCTTTAATGGATCGCTTACCAACAGTTAAGGAAATCGTTATAATAAGTGATGAAAAAATAGCTGGAGCTCTAAATTATGAAGAATTGATTGCTAACGGCGATAAGGAAGAACCTGATATAGAATCAGACTTAGATGATTTACATCTATTATTTTATACTTCTGGGACTACTGGCAAGCCTAAAGGTGCAGTAAGAACCATGTACTGTGATTATAATATGGCGGTTTCTACTGCAATTGAACTTGGGGTTAGCCGCGATGACATTCTTTATGTAGCAGCTCCTATGTACGCCGCTGCTACTGCTGGTTATGTATATTGTACCCTTATGGTAGGAGGCACAATTACTATTGCTCCCGCTTTCATTCCCGAAGATTCATTACGGTTAATAGATTTATTTAAACCGACTTTCGTTTTCATGGTTCCCATAATGTTCAAATGGATGTTAGCCATGCTACCAGAGGAAACAATCGCTAAATACGATTTATCATCAGTGACTAAAGCTGTATCTTGCGGGGCACCAATGCATAGTGACATTTTCCAAGCCATGCATGATAGACTCCCTAATGCAAAATGTGTAAATATGCTGGGAGTATCAGAATTAGGCTTTGTAACTGCTATTACTACAGATGAATGGTTCGGATTAAATAAGGAAGGCAGTATCGGTAAGGGAAGTTTTGATATAGACCTAAAAATCGTTGACCTTGATGGTAATGAAGTAACTGAGCCAGGCGGAATAGGAGTTTTATATGTCAAGAGCCCTTCCACATATAATGGCTACTGGGGCAATCCTAAAGGAACAGCCGAATCGTTTTTAGATGATCAATGGTGTTCAGTAGGAGATATGGCTAGATTTGATGAAGATGGCTATTACTTCTTAGTTGACAGAGCCCAAGATATGATTGTCAGTGGTGGCACTAACATTTATCCTGCAGAAATAGAAGAAGTGATTATGGGCATGGAAGGCATTGCTGATGTAGGAATTATAGGAGTTCCAGATGAAAAATGGGGCGAACTAGTTAAAGCAATAGTACAATTAAAACCAGAAGCTGAAGTAAGTGAAGAAGAAATTATTACTTATTGCAGACAATATCTGGCTGGCTTTAAAGTACCTAAATCAGTAGATTATATCGATACCATTCCTCGTAATGCAGCTGGAAAAATGCTTAAAAAAGATTTGCGTAAGCCTTATTGGAAAGGTAAAGAAACCTTCATATCTTAATAAAAGCAAAAACCATGCAAAAACCATAACAATAAAGCGGTAGTCAACAATCCTACCGCTTTGTTTCGTCTATTATAAAATAATTAATAACTATAATATCCTTGACTAAGTTCTTTTGTTAGCCTATTTTGCCAATTAGGTGGGCGGATCTCCGATATATGCATTTCGTCAAACAATTTATACAAATATCTGTAATTCATCTTGTGTTTTATTATATCTTTAATTAACCCAGTGTTTAGGGGAATGATTTTCATCCCCTCTACGAAGCTGCCCCCTTCCCCATAATAATATGCATTTCTCCGACTTCTAAAATCAGCTATTACATTTATATGCAAAAATGTGCTTATAAATAGTGTATAATCGAATGGATTGTTGGAAATAAGCATATATTCGCCTAAATGTCTTGATACTGGTTCCATTTCCATCCTTCGTTGATTAGTACCATCCGTTAAAGTTACTTCAATCAATAATGAATGTGCTGGATAATCGTCACAGGCTAAATATTCATAAATTATATCTGCACTTCCCCCAGCCGCATGTGATTTAGGTAATAAATTAGGTTCCAACGATAATTTCATATATTCTAAAATATTACCTTGCCTTTCACTCACCTTATACCATATTATTCCTAAAACATATTCAAACATTGTTGGTATAGTTGCCTCATCTGTTATAATTTCCTCTATTCTAGAATCATTTCTTGTTTCAAAACAAACTAGTAACTCTAACAAAATTTCATCACTAAATCTCAAATCAATGAGTTTATTAAACCTTCTATATCTTTCATCCCTAATGAAAACTGCAGCTTGCTCGGGATTTTCTATTTTTAAGCCTGAATCTTGACTAACTTTATGGTATATTATATCTTTATCAAATGCTAAACTAGCTGATATTTGTAACATCGTTACGGAATCAAACAAATATGTGTTTTCAGTAAAAGTATCTAAATAAAGTGAATCAATACACTCTTTAAAAAAATACTTAGGTAATAAATCAAACTTTACTAGATTGTCTTCAAAAACTAATGTATCAGAAAGATTAAAATATCTTCTATTAAGGTCAAAATAATCAGCCAATGTTACCATTGCCTTAAAGGAATGAAGATATTTAAAAAGCATGTTTTTTATTTCTTTTTCTGTTTTGCAATTTATAAAAACACAGTCTTCTCTAATAGCTTGAAAACCCAGCTTCTTTATACTCGCTGAATAAGTCGTTGTAAATAGTAGCCTTCTCCATAAAACGCCAATTGTTGAGGTTAATTTTTTAGTTGATTCAAACATATCATATACTTTTTTCTTGTTTTTATTAATAAACACATCAATTATATTTATAAATAAACTATAATATGACTTATCATAATTTTTGCTTTTTCGATTCATACCCACTGAACATAACAACTCCTCAGAAATAGGGTTATTTATGAATGAATTATATGCTAATTTATAGTTTTTTTTATTTATTAAGTTTTCATAAATAATATCAATATAATAATTATTCTGTCCTCTATTTATTTTAATTTGTCTAATTATGTTCTGGACGCTTTCATCATCAACACCCATTGGTAAAAGATATGTAAATTCTTCATAAGTTAAATATTCTAATTCCGTCAAAAACTTTGCTAAAACATAGTAAGGTCTTACTGTTGAGGCTCCTACATTTATTGAGGTTTTTAGTAGTTGCTTTAAAAAAATATAACTGTCTTTATCAATATTAAAAAAATTATCTGCTTTATAATTTCCAAGCTCGGTCACCTTTAATAAATCTTTGCCTGCTTCAGAAATAGTTCTATCTTTATTTATTAGCCCTATATCAAACAATCCCGAAGTCTTCTCCCTTGCATCCTTAGCCTTTCTTTGTGCATTACCAGTTAAAAATTTTTTCTCTTTCATAAAATCATAGTACAATGATTGAGTTTCATCATTCCAAATCCATTCGTTATATTCTTGCATACGTTTATCATAGAATTCATTAAGTAATAATAGCTGCTGCTCAATCTTTAAATTAAGTTTTGCCGTCCTAAAGCTAGTTGTTCCTACAACCCAGCAAAAACTTTGGTAAGAAATATTTTCGTTCTTCAATTAAGCTCCCTCCTTAATAATTAGTGATAAGAACTTCCCCCGAAATTGAATCCTTGTTTTTTCTTTGATAGTTGCTATTAGAATAGTTCTTAGATAGGTAATTTATAGTAAAATTATTCTCTTTAACCCAAGTTTCCAAAATGTTATTAGACTTGTTTTTGGCTAATAAGACATTAGACAAGGCAAATTTATAATTACCTTCATTAACCTTATTAAGAAAATGTAACAAATCATGTTCATCCTCTGCTGTCCACTTATCAGATTCATTATATGTAGCTCTCGTAATTAAGTACGGAGGATCACAATAAATAAAAGTATCTTCAGGCAATGAGTCCAAATCTATCTGCCGAAAATCTTTATTTTGCAAATGAATATCTTTCATTTGCAAGGCTTCACAAAAAAGCCGCAGCTTATTTCTCATTTTATGATTAAAGTCCCTTTTGCCCACAGGCAGATTAAACTCGCCTTTACGATTAAAGCGTATTTGATTGTTAAAGGCAAAAACTATCAAGACATACAACATTGCCCAGTTATTAACCCCCTGGCCAATATTGTCATTATAGTCTTTTCTCAAGGTTAAATAATTTTTTTTATTATAGTTGGCTAAGCCCTTACTACTATTACATCCATAATAATCATAACCATTAAGGTCCGTTCTAGATAATTTATATTTTTTTATAATTTCATCTATTGTTTTTTCTATTATTTCTATTTTAGTATTTTTAAAATAAGTTAATAAGCCAATTAATTTGCTATTAATATCATTAAAAATGATTTTTGTAGCATTAGAATTAATTCCAACATTACAAGCACCTGCAAATAAATCCAAAAAACAACTCGTTTCTGGAAAAAGGGGTTTAATTTGTGGCAATAACTTGTGTTTACCCCCTGTATAATTTAAAGGACAGGCCATATAAGCTTTTCCCCTTATACCTTCATATGTTTCACATAAAAACAATCTTTCACTATTATTAGATATGTTAGATTTTCCAGTAGAAAAATTTTTATATGCTTGTTCAAAAACAGTAACCTTACCCTTTTTATTTAATATGTTCAATATCTCTTCATCACTAATCTTAGCATTAGAACGCTCATCACCCTTACCTGCCATATTGTTATATGACAATAAAATATATCTGGTATTGGATTTATCAATCAATTCGGCCAAAGCATCGGGTGCATTTGCTAAACAATAATCACTTTTAATGTGAGTCCTGTCCATTTTCTTTGCTACACCAAAAACGGGCGGTTTATTCCATACAGCAACATTTTCTAGTAAATGATAAGCATCACTATATTGTCTAGAGTTATAAGGGGGGTCCAAATATAATAAGTCACATACTATTTCCTCTACTAATAGATTCGCATCTTGATTGTAACAAATGTTATTTTCATTTAGCTGATTTTCTGGCAATATCAAAGGTATGATAAGTTCTTTGTCAAATTTACCTTTTTTCCTATAAGCATCATAATGCCCAACTGTATTAGCAATTCTATCCATTCCATATAAAAGAGAAGTAAGTAATATAGCAAATTCTTTAAAATTAATTCGATTTTTGGCCTGTTCTATAGCAATTTCTTCCCTAATATGGCCTATTTTACTACAATCATCTGCTGAAAAAAAAGTATCCGCAAAATGCCTGCGCATATAATTATTTTCCGAGCTTTTTAGCTTATTAAATTCTATAATATATGCCACAATTTTCTGTTTCGAGTATTCTTCTGGAGCAAACCAAGCATAATTACAGATGTAGTTGCTATATAATAAATCATTAGTAATTAACATCTTATCTTTAAATGCTTCTGCTACCGAACCCGTTCCACTAAATAAATCCACCACCATGTTAATATTATGGCAATTATTATCTATGGTTTCCCTTATGAAATTCCTTAATGAATACTTGTTTCCCAAATATCTTCTATTATTAATTAAAGACACCTTTAATTCATTTTGCTCTATTAATTTATCTATTTCTTCTTTTTCTGAAATCTCATTATATTTACAGCCAGAAATACCTAATGCTTCCCTAATTCCCTTTAGGGCTTCATAATTCCATATATATCTACCAGTTTTAGTTTTTTTTATTTTAATATCCTTGTCATTAATTATTTTATATAAATATGATTTAGATATTGATAATTCCTGGGCTATTTTCGCAGCATTTATTTCATCTACCATTATACACCTCTGTCACAAATACGGCTTTTTTTATACATTATAGCTTATTCTAAGCATTATTTGCCTATTATTAATAAAAAAATGGATGCTAAGCGCATCCGTACAGAACTTACTTATATGAAAATATACTTTACAATCCTTGACTAACCTACTACTGATTTATTAATTTAGCTAGCCATTTCACCGTTAGATTTATTCTATCTTCTTCATAGTTAGTAAAACTATGATCAGCCCCATCAACCATATATATTGTAGCCCCTGCTATGTT
This sequence comes from Syntrophomonadaceae bacterium, assembly GCA_012518685.1. GTDB lineage: Bacteria > Bacillota > Syntrophomonadia > Syntrophomonadales > Syntrophomonadaceae > JAAYRQ01. Next base: position 9,016 of record JAAYRQ010000002.1, read on the forward strand.
TTCTTGTATATAGTCAGCATTAGCCATACTTACTAGCTCATCTTCTCTGCCGTGAATGACTAATAAGGGTTTCTTTTTAAGATTAGCCACATATTCTGGCACTTCTAGATTATGCCTATTAATATCTAGGGCAAAATCAGCCTTTATTTTTATTAATTGTTGGTTTTCTAAAATAGTAACATCTTCCCCTGCCAACATCTGCTCAAAAACCCCAGGCATAATGTTTTTAAAAGTTCGGGTGAAAAAAATAGGTGTTGACCATAGTATATTAGCTATAATATCCCCTTCATTACTATTTAAAGCAACTATGGTACTACCGCCAAAACTTCTACCCAATAATATCATAGGTAATTTATAAGCTAATCTTGTATGCTCTATAATGTCTTGCAGGTTATTAACCTGCCTACTTAAAGTAATATCAGCAAAATCTCCCGTACTTTCACCACTACCAGCAAAATCAAAGGCTATTACGCCTATCTTTATTTCAGCCAGTTTTTGGGCTAGCAGATTAATAAAACCCCGATTTTCCTTACCACCCAAAAAACCATGGCAGGCTATTAATAAGTGGCTGCATCCTGCTGGAATATTTTCTATATAGGCTAATTTATCATTAGCAGAAACTATATAAGCTTTTTGCATATTTAATCACCCTTGCCATCCTCTATAATTATCGAACCATCCTCGTTTTCCGTATATTCTGTATCCTCTTCTAAGATATATACTTGCTTGTTTTTTCTATCTACCGCAACTTCGCGATTAATCAGGGTACTAACCTCTTTGTTAGTTACTAGGGTTCTTATCTGCACCCCATTATCATATAGCTGGATATGGAGTTCACCATTACTACGATTTATTTTCTCCATATAGTGCTTATGGTAGGGCTTTATAAAAACATATTCATAACCACCATCAACAAAATCCATTTCTTTACCATTTAAGAACACTTGCAAAAAAGTAACCCTCCTTAAGTTCGGCTACCCGGCTTAATAGCGGGAATTTTACCTTCTTTACATATAGGACATTCCTCTGGCTCCCAGGATAAAACCTCCATGGTTAAAGTTGCCTTTTGTTTAACTCCAAAAGTCTCCTGCCCATTACTTCTATCCACTAAAAGCCCTACCCCTACTACAATACCACCTAAACTATTAATTAAGTCTATAACTTCCCTTACCGAACCACCTGTTGTAACCACATCTTCTACTACTAAGACTCGGGTACCCTTCTCTATTTTAAAGCCACGCCGTAGGGTCATTTCCCCATCCTGCCGTTCGGTAAAAATGCTGGCTACTTCTAGCTGTCTAGCCACTTCATAGGCTACTACTATTCCCCCCATAGCTGGTCCAACAACTAGTTCAACCTTATCCCCCCTAAAATCATCCGCAATTAGCTTAGCTAACTTTTCCGTATAAGCAGGGTATTTTAATACTTGGGCACATTGCATATATTTATCCGAATGTCGCCCCGAAGTCAAAGTAAAATGCCCTTCTAATAAGGCACCCGCATCTGTAAATATCTGTATTACATCCTGTTCAGATAACATCTATATTGCCTCCAATTCTTCTATAATTCTTATCGCTGCAGCTTTGGGATTTTCGGCTGCAGTAATAGGACGGCCTATTACTATATAATCGGCTCCTAATCTAACCGCCTCACTAGGTGTAGTGATTCGCTTTTGGTCGTTTTTAGCAGCCCATTCGGGTCTAATACCTGGGGTAACTATTTTAAAATCTTGTCCACAGGCTGACCTTATCGCTTGAATTTCACGCGGTGAGCATACTACCCCTGATATATTACATTCCTTAGCCATTAATGCCCAATTAACAACTACATCTGTAAGCTCATAATCCTTTATGAGCATATCATTAACAAGGTCATCCGCAGAAATGCTAGTTAATACAGTCACTGCTAAGGTTAAAGGAGGGCTAATAGCTAAAATATTCGCTTCATCTGCCACTTCAGCAGCTAATTTACGCATCATTTCCCTGCCACCTGCAGCGTGTAGGTTAAACATAAGAGCATTAAGTCTGGTTAAGACACGCCCCGCTGCTCCCACAGTATTAGGTATGTCGTGCAATTTTAAGTCCACAAACACCTGCCCACCCAAATCATTTATTTCTTCTACTATGGCAGGTCCTTCGCTATTAAAAAGCTGCATTCCTACCTTAAAAGCACCTACTTGATCTTTTAATTCCTTAACTAAATTTAAGGCCTGTGCCTTTGTATCAACATCCAATGCTAAAATAATTCTATCCTTAGCCTGCATCCCTATACCTCCTAATATATCCTAATATTTTACCATTTCATTAAAATAAATCGAATTAACGAACAGCAATACCTACTAATTCATTTAAAGAAAGCTTGTTTTCTAATAGATAAGCCCTAATACCAGCTTCAATTTCTATAGAAGCTCGGGGGTTAACAAAATTAGCTGTCCCGACTGAAATAGCACTGGCACCCACCATGAAAAACTCTATGGCATCTTCATAGTTCATAATCCCACCCCCACCTAAAATAGGAATATTCACCGCCTGGTAAACTTGATAAACCATACGCAATGCCACTGGCTTAATGGCTGGGCCAGAAAGACCGCCTATAATATTTCCTAAAACAGGTCGCCGATTCCTAATATCTACAGCCATACCTATTAAGGTATTAATCATAGATAAGGCATCAGCACCAGCTTCCTCAGCCGCTAAGGCTATTTCCACTATGTCAGTTACATTCGGAGAAAGTTTAGGAATAACAGGTAGTGAGCTTTCGTTTTTTACCGCTTTAACCACCTCTGCCACCATTTTAGGACTAGTGCCAAACTGTAAACCACCCTTTTCAACATTAGGACAAGAAATGTTTAATTCTAAAGCAGCAAGCCCAGTTGTTTTTTGCAAAATAGCCGCTAACTCGGCATATTCTTCTAAAGTATTACCTGCGATATTAGCAATTACGGTAACATTTTTTTCCCTTAAATAAGGCAAGTGCTCCTTTAAAAATACATCTATCCCAGGGTTTTCTAGCCCTATGGCATTTAACATACCACTAGGGGTTTCATAAATCCGAGGAGGGATATTACCTGTTTTAGCCGCTAGTGTTGTACCAGTTATAATCAGAGCCCCTAATTTTGATATATCTAGATATTTTTCATATTCTCTACCATAACCGAATGTACCAGAAGCAACTGTAACAGGATTGTCTAATTGCAAACCACCTAAATTAACCCTTACATCTGGCCTTTTATCTTGTTTTAATTCAGACATACTTACCCCTCCCAGTTATTTTTAACTAAAACTTAACCTAAGATTAATAAAACGATAAATAAAAAGCTGTATATTATATATTGTGTTGGAAAATATATATGAAATATCCCCCTCGTAATGGCTAAATAGTTTGTTTTAGCCATTCTTTTTTTTGCTTCTTTATATTTCTATCTCATTAAAATCAAAAACTGGTCCATCCTGACATATCTTTACATAAGCCTCATCCGCAGACCTCAGTTTTCTAGCACAACCCAAACAAGCCCCCACACCACAAGCCATATATTCTTCTAGCGATAACTGTCCTGAAATATTGTTTTTTTCCGCATAATCAGCTACTACCGACATCATCACTTCGGGTCCACAGGTATATATATGGTCTATTTCACTAGACTTAATTTCCCTTAATAAATAATCGGTAATATAGCCCTGATAGCCTATAGAACCATCCATCGTAGCAGGTAGATATTTGAAAGCTATTTCCCTTAACTTCGCTTCCTCTAGTAGTTGTTGACTATTTTCAGTTCCATGCAGTAAGGTAACCGTACAGTTCATTTTTATAAGCCTACGAGCCAAATATACTAAAGGGGCTACACCCACTCCCCCGCCTACTAAAAGCACATTTTTATTACTAACTAGAGAAAAACTACGCCCCAAAGGGCCTAGTACATCTAAGTAATCATCATTTGTAAGACTAGTCATCAATTTAGTGCCCTTACCTACTACTTTATATAACAAGCTTATAGTTCCTGCTTTTTTATCTACATCGTATAGGCTAATAGGTCGTCTTAATAAAGGATCCCTAGTATTGGAGGGTATAATATGTACAAATTGTCCAGGTTCACAACTAGCTACTATATTGGAAGCTAAAAACTTTAAGACAAATAAATCCTCACCTACTGGCTTATTTTCCAAAACTAAATATTTTTCCACTAATGACACTAATAGTCTCCCCTTTCGCCCTTATCCTAACTGCAGATAGTCTTGTAGTGCAAAAATCTCATAATCATTAAGGTCAATACCTTCCTTAACTACTTCTTTAAGCACCTTTAAGGTGTCCAAAGAGGTTAAGCAAGGTATATTTAATTCTACCGTCGCACGCCTAATTAGAAATCCCTCACTAAAGGGTTTCCTGGCATGGCTTAGGGTATTTACTACAAAATTAACTTCTCCACTCCTAATAAAATCAATAATATTAGGTGAACCCTCAGATATCTTCTTAACCAGCTCCACTTTAACTCCGTCTTTTTGCAAAGCTTGAGCCGTGCCTTCGGTCGCCATAATCTTAAAACCTAATTGACTAAATTCCTTTAATAGAGGAATAGCCTCTGCCTTATCCTTATCGGCGATAGTAGCTATGATGGTGCCCTGCTCAGCTATGTCAACTCCTGCTGCCATTAAACCCTTGTATAAGGCAATTTGTAGAGATTTATCAATTCCAATAACTTCCCCTGTTGATTTCATTTCAGGTCCCAAGCTAATATCAACCTCTTCTAACTTGCCAAAAGAAAAAACTGGCACCTTAACCGCATAAAAAGATGGATGAGGATATAAGCCCCCTGTGTAACCTTGAGCTTCTAAAGTATGACCTAAAATAATATTAGTAGCTATTTTAACTAGATTTAAGCCCGTAACCTTACTAATAAAAGGTACTGTACGACTAGAACGAGGGTTGACTTCTATAACATATAATTCCCCATTATATTCTACGAACTGTATATTAACTAAACCCCTTACATTTAATGCTAAAGCCAACTTAGTGGTGTAATCAACTAGCTTTTCTGTGATAGTAGGACTTAAACTGTAAGGAGGAAATACTGCCATACTATCCCCTGAATGAACCCCAGCCCTTTCTATATGTTGCATTATGCCAGGGATTAAGACCTTATAGCCATCGCAGACTGCATCGAGTTCTATTTCCCTTCCTAATAGATACTTATCTATTAAGATAGGATGTTTATGGCTTATCTTTACCGCCGTTTGCATATAATGCCTTAATTCCTCTTCATTATATACTATTTCCATAGCCCTGCCACCTAAGACATAGGAAGGTCTAACTAAAACAGGATATCCTATTTGCTTAGCTACTTCTACCGCAGCTTCACTTTCATAAACAGTTTTACCAGGTGGTCTAGGAATATCTAACTCCTCTAATATACTATCGAAAAGCCCCCTATCTTCAGCCCTATCAATATCCTTATTAGATGTTCCTAGAATATTGACCCCTGCCTCATCTAAGGGAGCAGCTAAATTAATCGCTGTTTGTCCTCCAAATTGTACCACTACCCCAGCTAGGTTTTCTTCTTCTACTATATTTTTAACATCCTCAAATACCAAAGGCTCAAAATAAAGTCTGTCAGATATATCAAAATCCGTACTTACAGTTTCAGGATTATTATTAACAATAATCGCCTTTTTACCAGCCTCTTTTAAGGCCCACACACAATGAACTGAACAATAATCGAACTCCACTCCTTGCCCAATCCTAATGGGTCCCGAACCTATTACCAAGACTTTGCTAGCATTAGGGTCATGCTTTAACTCGTTTTCTTCTTCATAACAGGAATAAAAATAAGGAGTAGCAGCATCAAATTCGGCTGCACAAGTATCAACCTGCTTATAGGTAGGTAGGATATCATAACCCCTTCTGATTACTCTTAAATCATTTTCGCTCATACCCTTTAATTCCGCTAATTCCACATCGGAAAAGCCTAGCTTTTTCGCTGCAGTTAATATTTCTTGATTAATATAACTATTAGAAAAACTGTAAGCAAAATCAATAATATTCTTAATTTTTTTTAGGAAATACTTGTCTATTCTAGTAATGCCATATATCTCTTCTATAGTAAAATCCCTAGCAAAAGCCTCCGCAACTATGACAATTCTTTCATCATCGGCCCTTTCCAATCTTTTTATTAGATCATCATCATCTAACTTGACTAAATCAGGTAACCTTAAACTAGTTAAACCAATTTCTAAAGAACGAATAGATTTTAAAAAGGCAGCTTCAAAACTTCTATCTATAGCCATCACTTCCCCAGTTGCCTTCATCTGGGTGCCTAGCTTCCTATCCCCAAAGACAAACTTATCAAAAGGCCAACGAGGTACTTTTAATACTACATAATCTATCGCAGGTTCAAAACAGGCCGTAGTCTTACCTGTAATTACATTCGGTATTTCATCTAGGGTATAGCCTAAAGCAATCTTTGTAGTAATCCTAGCAATAGGATAACCCGTAGCTTTGGAAGCTAGGGCACTTGACCTACTCACCCGAGGATTGACCTCAATAATGTAATAACTTTTACTAAAAGGATCTAAAGCATATTGAACATTACATCCACCTACAATTTTTAAATGACGAATAATTTTAAGCGAGGCAGCCTTTAACATCTGGTATTCTTCATCAGTCAGGGTTTGAGCTGGGGCTATGACTATACTATCACCCGTATGAATACCTACTGGATCAATATTTTCCATACTACATATAGCTATACAGTTATCGTTAGCATCCCGCATAACTTCAAATTCAATTTCTTTATAGCCTGCTACACTTCTTTCAACTAGAACCTGTTTTATAGGGCTGCTTTTTAGGCCCTTAATAGTAATATTTTTAAGTTCATCTTCATTAGTAGCATTACCCCCACCTGAACCGCCTAAAGTATAGGCAGGACGAACAATAAGAGGGTAGCCAATTTCTTTAGCAAAGCTAAGTGCTTCTTCCGCTGAATGTACTATCCTGCTTTCAGCAAGGGGTTCACCGAGTTCATTCATAGTTTCCTTAAACAATTCCCTATCTTCAGCCTTCATAATAGCAGGCAGAGTAATACCCAATAAGGGCACCCCAGTTTCTTCCAATACGCCTGCCTTATCCAAAGCCAAGGCTAAATTCAGTCCTACTTGCCCACCTAAATTAGCTAAAATCCCCTCAGGCTTTTCCTTAGCAATAATCTTACGCACCGTATCAACTGTAATAGGCTCAAAATATACTTTATCAGCTATATCAGCATCAGTCATAATAGTAGCTGGATTTGTATTAAGTAGCACAACTTCAATACCTTCTTCTTTTATAGCCCTGCAAGCCTGAGTACCAGCATAATCAAATTCAGCAGCCTGCCCAATAATTATAGGACCTGAACCAATTACTAATACCTTTTTAAGTCCTTCTATAAGTGGCATATATAATTCCTCCATTTTTATTATAGGAAAATTAACAAATCTTCAAAAAATCATCATAAATAAAGCCCGTATCACTGTAACCAGGATAACCTTCAGGATCAAACTGCACAGAAAATATGGGTAAAGTATTATGTCGAATGCCCTCAATAGTATCATCATTAAGATTACGCATAGTAGCCACTATATCGGTACTGGCAAAAGAGCCTTCATCTAAGCTGAAACTATGATTTTGAGTAGTAATATACACCCTGTTATTAGTCAAGTCCTTGACTGGTTGATTAGAACCTCGATGTCCGAAAGGTAATTTGTAGGTTTTAGCCCCTAAGGCTATAGCAATCACTTGATGTCCTAGCCCTACACCTATTAAAGGCATTTCGCCGATTAAGGCTGCACAAGTATCAATCACATAAGGAATGGTAGCAGGATTTCCTGGTCCATCTGATAAAAAAACCCCACTGGGATTTAACCTTAATATTTCTTCATAGCTAGTATTAGCAGGTACCATAATCACGGTGGCATTTCTTCTTAGTAGTGAATTAATAACCCCTTTTTTAGTACCCAGATCTAATAAAACTATCCTCTTATCACCGTTTCCGTATTGCATAACATTCTTGCGGCTTACAAACTGTACTATATCCCCCTTAGTATTTGCTAGAGCATTTTTCGCTCGCTTAATTAATAAATCCATATTATCTAGACTATAAGTTATTACACCACCCATACTTCCGTATTTCCTTATAAACCTAGTTAAAGCCCTAGTATCAACTTCCGTCAAAACTGCAACTTCACTTTTATTTAAAAAACTAATTAAGTCAACATCCATTTCATAATGGCTGGGAAAGTCAGTAGCCTCCCTCATAACTAGACCTTGCACCATGGCCTTATGGGAAGCAAAACTTTTTTCATTAAAGCCTACATTTCCCACCAATGGATAAGTCATGACCACTATCTGCCCATAATAAGAAGGGTCAGTAATAATATCCTGATAACTCGCAATAGCTGTTGAAAAGACTACTTCCCCTTCCGCTAATAAACAATCATTTAATAATTTACCCTTAAAAACTCGACCATTTTCTAACACTAAATACCCTTGCACAACAAACTCCATCCCCTTCTTATTCTAGGATTTCACCATTACTAGCTATTATTTTGCCATTTACTAGGGTAAGTACTGGCCACCCTTTAAAAATCTGCCCTTTAAAAGGGGTATTCTTACCTTTAGAATAAAAGTTTTTAACCTCTACTTCCTTTTCCAAATCAGGGTCAATAATAGTAATATCCGCACTAGACCCTATGCTTAAATTTCCCTTATCAATTCCTACAATTTGGGCTGCTTTATAGGTAAACAAGCTAACCATTTGCTCAATGCTTAATTCGCCATTATTTACTAGACTCATAACTACAGGGATGGCAGTTTCCAAACCAGAAATCCCGAAGGCTGCTAAATCATATTCACAGTCCTTACTTTCAAAATGATGTGGGGCATGATCTGTAGCAATACAGTCTATTGTTCCATCATTAATGGCTTTAATTAATTCTGCTACATCTTCGGAACTCCTCAAAGGCGGAAATACCTTAGTATCAGTATCGTAAGTGCCGACAATTTCATCAGTTAAAGTTAAATGGTGAGGGGTAACTTCAGCCGTAATATTTACCCCCTCATTTTTAGCTTCACGGACTAATTCCACAGAACTTTTAGTAGAGATATGGCAAATATGAATATGTCCGCCCGTAAGTTTAGATAAAAGTATATCCCTAGCGACAATTACATCCTCAGCTGCTGCAGGAATACCCTTTAGACCATAAAAGGTAGAATAATAACCTTCACTCATTTGTCCATTTTCTGATAGACTTGTATCTTCACAATGGGATAAAACAGGCATATCAAACATCTTAGCGTATTCTAGGGCATTTCTCATTATCCCTGCCTTTCTAACAGGTTCCCCATCATCGGAAATAGCTACACAACCTGCCGCAATTAAATGGGCAATCTCACTTAGTTCTTGTCCTGCTTGTCCTTTAGTAACTGCACCAATAGGGTAAACATTAACTACCCCTGACCTTAAAGCCCTTTCCTTAACAAAATTAGCTACTGCAGCAGTATCCATTACAGGTCTTGTGTTAGGCATACAGCAAACACTAGTAAAGCCTCCCACCGCCGCTGCCCTAGTACCAGTTGCTATAGTTTCCTTATATTCTTCCCCAGGTTCCCTTAAATGTACATGAATATCTATAAAGCCAGGACATACTAGATGATTACTAGCCTCAATAATTTTTGCATCATCTGCCACAATATTTGCAGCAACATCTATAATATAGCCATCTTCCACCAGAACATCCCTTACTTCATCTATCTTATTTTCAGGATCAACTACTCTACCATTCTTAATCAGCAATTTCACCTTAAATACCTCCTAACATTAAGAATAATAAGGCCATGCGAATCGCAACTCCATTCTGAACCTGTTCTACTATGAGAGAATTTATCCCATCGGCCACTTCGCTTGATATTTCCACCCCTCTATTCATAGGTCCAGGGTGTAGAATCAACACATCATCCTTAGCCAGTTTTACATGTTCAGGACTAATCATATAAAGATCAGAATACTCGTCTAAAGATGGGAATAAGCCGACATTTTGCCTTTCCTTTTGTATTCTTAATATATTAATTACATCCACATCCCTTACAGCTTCACTCAAGCTATAATAACTTTTAACTCCTAATCTTTCCACTTCTGGAGGTATCAGAGTCGCTGGACCTACCACCCTAATCTCACAACCGTATTTGGTCAGACCATAAATGTTAGACCTAGCTACCCTACTATGCAAAATATCCCCTACGATAGTTACCTTCAAGTTTTCTAGGCTGCCCTTTTTTTCCCTAATACTATACAAATCTAATAATGCCTGAGTAGGATGTTCATTAGCCCCATCCCCAGCATTAATTACCTTCATATCCGTATTCTTTGCGACATAATGTGCCGAACCACTCATCGAATGGCGAAAGGCGACTACATCAAAGCCCATCATCTCTATATTTTTAATCGTATCCCTTAGGCTTTCACCTTTTTGCACACTACTTGTAGGAACATTAAGATTGACTACATCAGCACTCAGATACTTACCTGCAATTTCAAACGAAGTTCTCGTTCGGGTACTGTTTTCATAAAAAACAGTAGCTAAGGCCTTCCCCCTTAAAGTTGGGACCTTTTTAATATCCCGTGTAGTTACATCTTTCATAGGAATAGCAGTGTCTAATATTAAGTCAATTTCTTCTTTACTTAATTCTTTAATACCTAATAAATCCTTTTTAGCTAGTTCCATTCCATAAAGCCTCCCACTATCTAAAATAATTAGCCTATAAATTTTTAATTCTAACTTAATTAAAGTAATTTGGGCATTAAAAAAACCTTTCTTACCATACTGGCAAGAAAGGTAATTAAATGCTTATCACCTTATAAAACCCTTGCCAGCCTCACAGGACTGAATTAAAGGGATAACTATTCATTTAACTTTTCTTCAATCAACACTTCATCCTTACCATCTATTTCTTCTACTTTGACTGTAATTATTTCACTTTTGGAAGTAGGAGTGTTTTTACCTATATAATCTGCCTTAATAGGTAATTCTCGGTGACCCCTATCAACTAGTACTGCTAGCTGAATACTTCTGGGTCGGCCGATATCAATCAAAGCATCTAAGGCGGCTCTTACCGTCCTGCCAGTGTATAATACATCATCTACTAGAACAATGACCTTGTCATTTATGTTAAAATTGACTTCAGTACGATGAACTTGGGGATTAGGGCCTAGGGTAGTAAGGTCATCCCTATACAAAGTGATATCTAAAATACCTACAGGGATATCCACCCCTTCAATATTTCTAATAATTTCACCCAACCTATCTGCTAAAGGACCTCCCCTACGACGAATACCTATAATTACTACATTTTCTACACCTTTATTTTTTTCAATAATTTCATGGGCAATACGGGTTAGGGCCCTTTTCATACCCATATCATCCATGACCTTATGTTTTTCTACTATCCGCATTATAATACCCTCCTTATCCAAGGTAAAAAAGCCTGCCCTTGGTGTGAAGCCAAAGGCAGGCATAATAATCCCTATTATCCTTGCTAGCCTCACGGGGCCAACTTAAAGGTTCTTAACAGAGTTTATACAAACATTATTTCACTGTCAATATAAATCTTTAAAATTTCCTTAAATCTTGCAAAATATCTTCCATATACCGAGGTAGCTGACTAGAAAACTCTATATATTGATTAGACCTAGGATGGATAAATCCTAATGTCTCAGCATGCAAGACTTGACTAGCTAAATCAAAATGTTTACGGCTTGAACCATATAACTGGTCACCCACAATAGCATGTTTGATATAAGCAAAATGCACTCTAATCTGATGAGTGCGGCCCGTAACTAAGCTAGCCCTAACTAATGAATAATTATCGAACCTTTCTAAAACTTGATAATTAGTAATGGAGGGTTTCCCCCCAGCTACGACTGCCATCTTCTTTCGATTAGTCTTATCCCTACCTATAGGGGCTTCTATTAATCCCAAATTCTCTTTAATAATGCCATGTACTAAAGCCATATATTCCCGCTTCACAGTGTTTGCTTTTATTTGCCCAGCTATACTAGTATGGGCATTATTATTTTTAGCCACTACTAATAGACCAGAAGTATCCTTATCCAAGCGATGAACTATACCAGGTCTTAATTCGCCATTAATATCAGACAAATCATTAGTATAATATAGCAAGGCATTAACTAGAGTGCCTTCATAATTACCTATACTGGGATGAACTACCATATCCTTGGGTTTATCTACAATTAAAACATCCTCATCCTCATAAACTATATTAAGAGGAATATTTTGAGGTCTTATAATAATTTCTTCAGTTTTAGGAATTGTGACTTTAACTTCTTCCCCTACTTTTATACGGTAACTAGCCTTACGGCTAATCCCATCAACTGTTACTAAGCTATCAGTTATTAATTCCTGTACTTCCACACGCGATAATATTTCTAATTCCGA
>JAAYRQ010000127.1 GCA_012518685.1 Syntrophomonadaceae bacterium
CGGTAGGTGATTAACAATCACCTACCGCATTTTAAAGCTTAAGTAAATTACTTAACTTCTACGCTACCGCCAGCTTCTTCGATTTTAGTCTTAATTTCTTCAGCTTCCTCTTTAGAAACCTTTTCCTTAACAGCATTAGGAGCTTCATCAACTAAAGCTTTAGCTTCTTTAAGACCTAGACCAGTAATTTCACGAACTACTTTAATAACATTAATCTTCTTATCACCAGAAGAAGTTAAAATAACATCAAAATCAGTTTGTTCTTCTGCTGCTTCTGCTGCTGCCGCTGGAGCCGCTGCCGCTACCGCCATTGGAGCTGCTGCACTTACCCCAAACTCTTCTTCCAAAGCCTTAACTAATTCGGATAACTCTAACACCGTAAGATTCTTAACTATTTCAATAACTTCATTAACTTTACTCATTAATAATAACCTCCCAATAAATTTCATAATTTTTTAATAATAATTATTAACTAGCTTCTTCTTGTTCCCTAACTTGATCTAAGACCCTTACCAGACCCGTAATATTAGCATTAAGCACATTCACGAAACTAGTAATAGGAGCATTCATAGTGCCAAGCACTTGAGCGACTAAGACTTCCCTGGAAGGAAGATCAGCTAATTCCTTAACTTGCTCTGCACTAATTACCTTACCTTCGACCAAGCCTACCTTAACATCCAGCTTTTTATACTTTTTAATAAAATCATAAATAGCCTTAGCAGGTGCTACAGGATCCTCATTACTAAAAAGCACTGCATTAGGTCCTTCAAGGTAGTTAATCATTTCCGCATTATCCGTATTTTGCAAGGCAAATTCTAACATAGTATTTTTAAATACTTTATACTCCACACCAGGCAGCCTTAGCATATTCCTCAATTCATTCATTTCACTGACCGTGATACCACGATAATCAGTAAAAACTACTAAAGTCGCATTATTAATCTTCTCTTCTATTTCCTTTACAACCTGTTGCTTTTTTTCAAGATTGGGCATCGTTTCACCCCCTTAATTTTCAATAAATAATCATATCCATAATTAAAAAAACCTCCGCAGCCAGTGCAGAGGTTATTAAACACTCATAAGCAAGTGAGTAATTATTAAAAAAACCTCGGCAGGAGAAATATAATTTCATTAAGGCAAAATGCCACCGGCTGTCTATAGTTATGATTTTCAGTTTTTATATTTAATAGTTTATCTACTAACAGTCATTAAGGCAATAGGATTAATCTTAACCCCAGGACCCATAGTAGAACATATCGTAGCTGACTTCATATATTGACCTTTAGCTGCTGCAGGCTTAGCCTTCACTAAGGCATCAGCTAAGACATCTAAATTCTCCTTTAACTGTTCCTCTGTAAAAGAAACTTTGCCAATGGGAACATGCACAATAGCATACCTATCAGTACGATATTCAATACGGCCAGCTTTTAATTCCGAAACCGTACGCTCCAAATCAAAAGTAACAGTACCAGCCTTAGGATTAGGCATAATACCTCTAGGTCCTAATAACTTACCTAACTTACCTACTACCGACATCATGTCAGGAGTAGCTACTGCTACCTCAAAATCAAACCATCCACCTTGGATTTTTTCCACTAAATCTTCGCCACCAACATAATCTGCACCAGCATCTTCAGCTTCCTTAATCTTCTCACCCTTGGCAAATACTAAGACTCTGCGGGTTTTTCCCGTACCATGAGGCAGACTAACTGTACCCCTTACTTGCTGTTCAGCATGTCTTGGATCAACACTTAACTTAATATGCATTTCAACCGTTTCGTCAAACTTAGCTGTACTAGTTTGCTTAACTAACTCAATAGCTTCTAGCGGCTCATATAACATGTGCTTATCAACCTTGCTAGCCGCTTCCTTATAAGCTTTACCTCTTTTCATCATTAAAACCTCCTCGTGGTTAGCGGATATAATCCTCCCACATATTAATCAACGACCTCAATCCCCATACTGCGAGCAGTACCTTCAATCATTCTAATAGCAGCATCGACATCAGCTGCATTCAAGTCTTGTTTTTTCATTTCTGCTATTTCTACTAACTTAGCCCTTGTAACTTGACCAACCTTATCCTTATTAGGTACACCAGAGCCTTTATCAATATTAATCGCCTTTTTAAGCAAATCAGATGCGGGTGGTGATTTTAATTCAAAAGAAAAAGAACGGTCTTCATAAACAGTAATTTCTACAGGCACAATAAAGCCTGCTTGGTTGGCAGTTTTTGCATTATAATCCTTACAAAAGCCCATAATATTAACCCCATATTGACCTAAGGCAGGTCCTACAGGTGGAGCAGGCGTTGCCTTCCCAGCAGGAATTTGTAGAGATATCTTGCCCATTACCCTTTTAGCCACAACTACACCTCCTTACAACTTTTCTATTTGTTCATAATCTAGTTCAACAGGAGTTTCCCTACCAAACATAGAAATATTAACCCTAATTTTACCACGATCAGATAGTAATTCCTTCACAACCCCTTCAAAATTAGCAAAAGGACCAGTTCTAACCCGAATGTTTTCGCCCACAGCCACATCAATCAGAGTAGGTTTACTTTCCGCTAAGCCCATTTGTTTTAAAATCTTCTTAACTTCTTCAGGTTGAAGTGGTAAAGGTTTAGTTCCACTGCCTACAAAACCAGTTACACCTGGAGTATGACGAACCACATACCAAGAGTCCTCGTCCATAATCATATTAACAATTACATAGCCAGGAAAAACCCTTTTCGTAACTACCTTTCTTTTACCACCTTTAAATTCCACTTCTTGTTCTTCAGGAATAAGTATATCGAATATCTTGTCTTGCATATTCATAGATTCGACCCTTTTAGTAAGGTCAACTTTTATTTTATTTTCATAACCAGAATATGTATGTACTACATACCATTCGCCTCTATTTTCATCAAAAATAATTTCCGGTTTCTTATCTTGTTCCAATTCATTATGCGAAGAAGAAATAGAAACCACCTCCTTAATGCTCCATGTCTATGCAAACAAATTAAAAATGGCATTTAGTAAAAAAGATAATCCTTTGTCAAACACCCATATAATTAAAGCTACCAAAACTACCGCAAATAAAACCACACCAGTATAAGCTATTAACTGAGTTCTATCGGGCCAGTGTACTTTTTTCAATTCATTATAAACGCTAATAAAATACTCCTTAGTATTTTGAAAGCGCGTTTTTAAAGTTACTTCCTTTTTGGCAGGCACCTTATTCTTAGCCAATTTTATTCACATCCCTGCTCTACTTAATCTCTCTATGGATAGTATGGGCATTGCAAAATTTGCAATATTTTTTAAGTTCTAGTCTTTCAGTTTGTTTTCTCTTATCTTTTGTAGTTTGATAATTACGCTGTTTGCACTCGGTACATGCTAGTGTTATTCCTACCCTCACCCGATTACACCTCCATACTAATTACTTAATTAGGTAAACATTATTATAAAAGTAGTTAATTAAAAAAGCAGCCTTTTTACAAAAATCCTACAATACTCTAGCATAAGCTTAGCCTAATGTCAATAAAAGGTTTGTAGCAGATAATATTATTTTACCCAAAAATTATATAAAATAAAAGAAGTGGATATGTCCACTTCTTAATATAGGCATTTTTGGTAGCGGCGGAGGGATTTGAACCC
>JAAYRQ010000128.1 GCA_012518685.1 Syntrophomonadaceae bacterium
GAAGACTGGCCAAATCCCGACAAATACCCTGATACATCCCTAACCTCCAATAATAAATTTAAAAAAAGATTAAACATACTAATAATAAAAAAGAATGGGTAAAAAAAGCTAAACCGCTTATCCGTTCCATTTTCCAGTTAAATAATTCCTTTAGAACTATTTTCCCACTAAAAAACCTGCTGAAAGATCTAGCTACAAATGCCATATGAATAACTTCTATTCCGACAAAAAAGCCAGTTACACCTAAAAGAACTGGGTGTTTGATAATAGTAAAAACTAAGATAAAATAAAAAATTTCTAGAATAATTGCTACAAAATAAAGTGTCCACAAGTCAGAACGAGATTTAGTCCCCCTACCAACCATCCAATCAGCTAAAGATTTCAATAGCTCCAGTTCAAAATCTTCAGGCTTACCCAACATAATTTTATAAAAATAAAAAGAATAAGATAAGAATATTATCCCCGCTAATACTCCTAAGAGTATAGTCATATTTTCACTACCTTTCAGCCTTCATTAATCATATAACTTGACTTAATTTTACCCAAGCTTGTTTAATTTCATTAATTACAAATTGCCTGTCTTCTACCCTATGCACATAGTCTAACTTATCTACCTGCAAAACCAATAATCTATTAGGGTCAAATTCATTATAATTAGCCTCATAAAACTCATTAAGATGATCCCAGTATTCCCTTTCCACATCTAATTCATCAGGTCTGCCCCGCTTATGAATCCGTCTAATCGCTTCATCAGTATTAACCCTTAAATATACCAAAAGCTTAGGTGGTGAAACATGCTCTAACATAGTGTGAAGTAAATTATTATAAACGGCATATTCCTCAGGATTTAGATAACCATATTCCAAATACATTCGTGCAAAAATCTTATCCGAAAATATAGACCTATCCATAACCGCATTGCCTATTTTCATAGCTTGCTTATATTGTTTAAAGCGATTAGTTAGAAAATTAGTCTGCATAAGAAATGCCCATTTAGGACGGTCATAAAAAAACTTATGCAAGAGCCGATTCTCATCTTCAAATAATTCACTAAAAGGCTTAAGTTCAAATTCCTCGCACAATATCTTAACCAAACTAGATTTACCTACCCCCGTTACCCCATCTACCACGATTTCTACTTGATTTCCTTTTTCCACCTTACTAGCCCCTTTCTCTACCTTCCGAAATCTAATCCTACTGCTATTGTAATATTCAATTACTGTTCACACAATAGATAGACATTTATAAAATCTTCTGAACTATTTGCTTGACAATAATCCGTATGCGTAATATATTATAATAAAATAAACTGATTTCACTTTATAAAATCTCTTTTACAAGCACAACTTATAAACAATACTATAAAAGGAGGCTATACCATGTTATTTACACCCATAAATATTAAAAACACCAGCCTAAAAAATCGTGTCATAATGCCCGCTATCAACTTAGGCTACTCCTTAGATGGCTCTGTTAATGAACGCTTAATTAACTTTTATGAAGCTAGGGCCCAAGGGGGAGCAGGACTAATAATGATTGGTGGAGTTGCCATTGAAGCTAATGAAGTATGGGGAGGCTTTCTATCCTTGCATGATGATGACTTAATAGCCGGGCACCGAAAATTAGTAAATACACTTAAAAAACATAATACTACTGTAGGTACTCAGCTATTTCACGCAGGTCGCTATTCTTTTGCCTTTGCTAACAATCATCCTATAAAAGCACCTTCAGCTATACCCTCGCCTATTAGTAAGCAAATGCCTAAAGAGCTAACTATTCCTGAAATAAAGACCATAATTAATAATTTCGGACAAGCGGCCTCAAGAGCCAAAAAAGCTGGTTATGAAGTAATCGAAGTAATAGCTAGTGCAGGTTACCTAATCAACCAGTTTTATTCACCAGTTACTAATAAACGCACTGATGAATATGGAGGTTCACTAGCTAATCGCATGAAATTTGGGCTAGAAGTAATAAAAGAAATTCGCCAACAAGTTGGTGCAGAAATGGTCTTAAGCATAAGATTAGGTGGTCAAGACTTTGTAGCCGCTGGAAACACTTGGCGAGAAATGGTACAATTCGCGGTAGAATTAGAAAAAGTCTCACTAGATATGATAAATGTTACTGGCGGCTGGCACGAAGCTAATATACCCCAAATACAAGCTGAAGTACCTAGGGGAACATACTCCTACTTAGCCGCTAAAATAAAAGCTGCTGTAAATATACCCATAGTGGCTAGCAACCGCATAAATAACCCAGTTACTGCTGAAAGCATTTTAAATAGTAAGCAGGCTGATTTAGTATCAGTTTGCCGAGGATTTTTAGCTGATCCCGATTGGGCCATCAAGGCGGAAATGGACAAGGCCAATTCCATTCGCAAATGTATTGGCTGTAGCGTATGTTTAGACATGTTGTTTGATAGTAAAACTGACACTTATGGGGTAGGCTGTGCGATTAATCCTCAAGCAGGGCGAGAAGGAGAAAGACAAATTACTAAGACTTCACAGCCCTTGAATATTTTAATCATCGGAGCTGGACCTGCAGGTTTAGAAGCCGCTAGGGTAGCAGCCCTTAAAGGACACCAAGTAAGCATAGTAGAAAAAAGCCCTACTATAGGAGGACAATGGAATATAGCCAGTATCCCTCCAGGCAAGGCCGAATTTGCTTCCCTATTAGATTATTACGAAAACATAATAAAAGACTTAGATATAAGGCTGCACTTAAATACCAGTGCAGATGTAGAATTAATTACCAAGCTTAATCCTGACCAGATTCTTCTAGCCACAGGGGCAAAAACTAAAAAAGCACCCTTCCCCATTGCCCCCGAAGCTAATGTAGTAGAAGCTTGGGATATCTTAAATGGTGAGAACCCTATAGGGGAAGAAGTCCTCGTAATTGGAGGGGGTTCAGTAGGAGTAGAAACTGCCCTATATATTGCCGAACTAGGTACCCTAAGTGCCGAAAGTCTAAAATTCTTAATGCTGCATGAGGCAGAAGATTATGAAACACTATATAAGCTAATAAGCCAAGGCAGCTTCAAGGTTACCTTAGTCGAAATGGATAAACACTTGGCTACAGATATGGGTAGAGCTATGCGTTGGACAGTAATGAAACATCTTAAAACACTAGCTATAAATACTCAAACGGAAACTATTGTAAAAGAAATCAGTGCTAAGGGAGTAAGGGTTGAACAGCAAGGAGAAGAAAGAATAATTCCTGCCGATACTGTAGTCTTATCTGTAGGAAGCTTAGCCGAAAACACCCTCTATGAAGAACTTAAGCAAAAGTTTAATAATGTAGAATTAATAGGTGATGCCCTAAAACCTGCTAAAGTGATGGATGCAATCCATCAAGCATTTATCCTAGCCAATAAATTATAAAAGTTAAAACCAGCCCCCTATTAATATTAATTAGCTTAGTTTATACTTTTAAAAATGCCGATTTAAAATAGGGGGGGCAACATGTGTCCTAAATGTCATAGTAGCAGAATAGATAAAACAGGTATAATGTTTTGGATTTTTATGGGGGTTGCTTGGCTAGCTTCTGCCTGTGTCATTCGTTTAAAATATATTCCCATAGTGCTTTTTATTTTCGGTTTGCTTTTTATAGTGTCCTCACCTTTTCTAGCTAAACTATATAAATGCCAAACCTGTGGTAAGATATTTGTATTTAAAACAGAAAAATAAAGTGAAAAATAGGGGCAATTTAACTTGCCCCTATTTTAATAGTTTCTCGATGAGAATTATAGCTTACTATTTAAGTCCTTAACCACTTCATGCAAATCAGCAGTTAATACATAATCAGATAATTGATTCATACTAGCATTTTCATCAGTATTAACCGATACTATGGTTTTAGCATCCCTGATACCTACTGTAAACTGTACTTGTCCAGAAACACCTAATAATACCGCTAATTCAGGCTTACATAGCTTACCTGATAGGCCTACTACCCTTTCCTCAGACAGCCACTTCTTATCAGTTGCTACAGGCTTAGTACAGGCTACTTCCCCGCCCAGCTTCTTAGCTAAAGCTTCAATATCAGTTAAATCATCTTGGCTATTAACGCCCTGTCCAGCTACTACCAAGACTTCAGCTGCCTCGATGTCAACTGCATCAGCCGACTTAGCCTTTACCTCTAATACTTTTACCTTAGAACTGACATCTAGGCTTACAAGTTCAATGCTGCCAGAACCTTCGCCAGCAGGAGCAAAACTCTTCGGTGCTATAGCAATAACACCCTTATCAGATACGATAACTTGAGTAGCTACCGTTGCACCACCTAAGGCATTTCTTTGACATTCTATTTTATCACCATTAACAGTAAAACTAGATACATCAGTTAAACAGCCCGCCCCTAATTTCTGAGCTAAGCGGCCTGCCAATTCCTTACCCCTACGGTTAGAGGCTAGCAAAACAGTTTTAACCCCACCAGCTAACTCTTTTATTACACTAGCCACAGCTGCAGTGTCAGCCACATTAACTGCTTCATTAGCCACAGATAACACCTTAACACCTGCATTAGCTAGTCCTTTAGCCAATTCTTCGTCATTAATAGCTACTGCTGTAACTTCATCATTAATCGCTTTGCCTGCAGTTATTAACTCTAAAGCTAAATTAAGTTTATCACTATATATTAATACACCTGCCATCACAATCACCTTCCTATCAAGTTTTCAGCAGTAAGCTTTTCTACTAATTCATCCACCGATTTTACTACTATTTTCTTACGGTCACTTTCAGGAGCCAGATTACTATTAGTTTCAATAGTTGCTGCACCTAAATCTATTTCGATATCATCCAATTCCAAAACTTCTTTAGGCTTCTTGCCAGCTTTTAAGATTTGGGTTACAGAAGGAATACGAGGTTCATTAATCCCAGCCATTACTGAAATTACTGCAGGAAGTTCCACTTCTATAACTTCCTCCACATCCTCTAAGGATCTAGTTACCTTAGCCACATTACCATTTACCTCTATAGTACTAACATAACCAACTTGGGGTAAATCCATAAGTTCAGCCACCCTAGAGCCTACTTGACCAGAATAATTATCTCCACTACCCTCACCAAAAAGAATTAAGCTCACATCATCCATCTTCTTCAAACCAGCCGCTAAAATCGTAGCAATCTGACTGCTTTCAGCATCTTCCAAATCATCATCTAAGATTAAAAAGGCTTCATCAGCACCAGCCGCTAAGGCCTCTTTTATCGTATCTTCCACATCTTCATTGCCAGCCGATAGAACAATGATATTAGCATCTGTACCTTCTTTTAGATTAACCGCAGCTTCTAAGGCATTTTTATCAATATCGCCTATGGTAAGAGGAACATCATCAAAAACAGGCTGACGATTACGAATACGGATTTGTTGTAAATCAGGTATTTGCTTCATAGCTACAACAATATTCATTAAGAAAAAACCTCCCTTATAAATAAAAATATTATCCAAAACGGAACTGTACCCCACTGCCCCCAGTAGGATATTTCCATTCCAAAACTTCAGGTCCACAAGCAATACGGCAAGTACCGCACTCAAGACAACCATCAATAGTAAATTCTACTTCCCCATTATCATTTAAGCTATATAAACCAGCAGGACATACATAAACAGCCCGAATGAGGCGAGGATCCTTTTCAAAGCCTGCCTTGATTTCAATGTGGCGTTCCTTATCTTCCTTGAAAACATTAAGCCCTAATTTAGCTTTTAAGCCCAAAGGTTCACTCATATTTTCATCACCTTTCTTAAGTCCCCTAACATAGCCCACAATTCCCCAAACTTCATATACTTCTTCATAGTAGGGTATAGCCTGTCTTTAGAACCAGCAGGAATTTCATAAATATCCTTCATCATATTACCGACGAATTCAGGATAATGATTAAAAAACCTAGGATTATCCAAAACTTGGGGAGCCTCTTTAAAATTCTTAAAATCTTTAATTACAAAACTATCATTTAATAACTTCTCATATAAGGACAATTTGCTAGCCGTAAAATCATTAGCCTCTTTAGCTGCTATCACAGCCTGAGCCGCATAATATCCAGAAGCCAGAGCATACTCCATGCCCCTTACCGTAACCCCAATATTAAGAGCCAAACCAGCCGCATCACCAGCCACCAAGAGCCCATCTGCAAACAACTTACTTAAAGCCTTATAGCCGCCTTCGGGAATAACATGAGCAGAGTATTCCGCAGTTTGTCCTCCCCTAATTAACTTAGCAACTTCAGGACGCAACTTAAAATTATCCATAAGTTCTGGAGCCGTAACATCTTGATCTTCCATTAAATCCTTAATGCTAACGACCATCCCTAAACTAATGCTTTCCTTATTAGTATATAAAAATCCACCACCGAACTTACCCTTAGTAACTTCACCCATAAACAGACGAGCCGCACCTTCACCATCAGCCAAACCAAATCTATCTTCAATAACATTCGGATCTAGTTCAATAATTTCCTTAAAGCCGACTGCATGGTCTTTAGGCAATCCAGGGCTTCTAATCCCCATTCTTTCAGAGATTAAAGACATAGCCCCATCACAGGCAATTACCACATCAGCCTTTAACTCATCACCAGCCGCTAAGACACCTGTAACCTTACCATTCTCAATAATCAGGTCATCCACCTTAGTCTTAGTGATAATAGCGGCACCTTTTCTCTCCGCTTGCTTGGCAAACCAGCGGTCAAACTTAGCCCTTAATATACTGTAGCTTTGATAAGGTTCATTAGCTAACTCATTCCCACTATAACGAAGGGTTAAAGACCTTTCCCCAGCGAGCATAGCAACTTCTTCATGAGCAATAAATCTTTCTAAGGGTGCCTTTTTCCACAAATCAGGGAAAAGATCCCGTACTGGACTAACATATAGCCTACCTCCAGTAACATTCTTTGCTCCCGAATAATCGCCCCGTTCCAAAAGCAAGACTTCTAGACCATTTTGGGCTAGAGTATAAGCAGATGCAAGACCAGCAAGTCCGCCTCCCACAATAATCGCATCAAACTTTTCATCCATATTAAGCTATAGCACCTCTTTTCATAAATCGTAAAGAAAATGGGAACCTGATCAGGGCTCCCATCACCTTAGCTAAAATATTACATGCCCAAAATAACCCCAGCTACTATCATCTTCTGCATATCAGAAACACCTTCGATTTGCAGACCCATAATAGCATCTCTCCATAATCTTTCTACTTTATAATCCTTCATCAAACCGTAAGAACCATGAACACTCACAGCTAATTTACATATATCAACAATTTGTTCACAAACAAAATCCTTAGTAAGGGCCGCATCCTTAGCGAACTGCACAGGATCCTTCACATTATCCGCCAAATAACCTAATCTATAAGTAAGCCATCTAATAGCTTCATACTTTTCAGCAATAGTAGCAATATTTAACTTAGTAGATTGGAATTTTGCAATAGGTTGGTCACGGTGAGTCTTTTCCTTAGCATACTTAACCGCTTCGTTAAATGCAGCTAAAGCACCACCTAAGGCCGCTGAACTAACCCCTACCTTACCGTAAGAGATAGCATACTGTAATATAGGATAACCTTGCCCAATAGCACCTAAAATATTTTCAGCAGGTACCTTAACATCCTTCAAATAAACATCCAATAAAGGACCACCATGCATGCCCAGCTTTTCCCAGGGCTCCGAAATAGAATAACCTTCACAGAACTTTTCAACGATAAAGCCTGTAACCCTACCACTTTCCTCTTCCTTAGCAAAAAATACTATTGGTCCAGGATATCCCGCATTAGTAATAAAGCGTTTTGTGCCATTAAGAATGTAGTAATCCCCTTCTTTTCTAGCCGTACTTGTTATTTGCTTAGGGTCAGAACCTGTGCCAGGCTCAGTAAAAGCAAAAGAAACAATATGTTCACCCTTGCAGGATTTAGGCATATACTTTTTCTTTTGTTCCTCATTACCAAAGGCATCAATAGCCCCCAAACCTAAAGTATGAGCAGATATAATCATGCCTACTCCTGAAGAGGCTGCCGCAATTTGCTCCATAGCTAGAACATAGGTAGCATAGCCCGAACCTGCACCACCATATTCATCAGAAAATGGAATCCCAAACAAATCTAATTCGCCCAAACCTTCAATGATCTCCGCGGGTATTTGGTTCTCGATATCGATTTGCTGTGCCACAGGATCAATATTTTTTTCTGCATATTCCTTAGCCATTCTCTGAATTAATTCTTGTTCCTTAGTAAACGAAAAATTCATTAATCAGTACCTCCCCTTAAAACTAATTTGTCTTTAAATATTATGTTATTGTAATATTCTATAACTAAAATAAATTTCCTGCAAACAAAAGAAAAAAATTACTTAAAAAAATCTTATCCCAAACCGTATAAAAGTATGCAAAAAGCCAAAATAATATCCTTATTATATTACTCCTACCGCACTTCTAGTCCGAAGTTTCTTAATAGAATTATCCAAGCCATCAACAGTCAACTCATCCATAGGGAATATTTCCGAGATCCTCTTAATAGTCATAAATCCATCAGACCACTCCCACATACTCTTAGGGATAGGGTTTAACCATACCGAATATTCAAAACGCCGTCTTAACCTTCTTAGCCAATCAATGCCAGGCTTATCATTATACAAGTCCCATTCAATAATACCCCCTGCCCGAGTCAACTCCGAAGTAGCCATACTAGCATCACCCACAATAATCACTCGGTATTCAGGATCATAAGTTCTTAATACATATTCAGTATCAGTATAATCAGGTAAACGACAATAAGGGTCGTGAAATAGCCAATCATAAATACAATTATGAAAATAAAAAACTTTTAAATCCTTGAAATGATTAGATTGGTGAACTGCCGTAAAGAGTTGATTACATAGTCTGGCATGGGGAGTCATCGAACCACCCGCATCCATTAAAAGTAAAACCTTAATATTATTCTCCCTAGGTCTATCCCATATCAATTCCAGTCGTCCAGCATTATCACAAGTCTTATCAATCGTGGCATCCAAGTCCAATTCCGTTTTAGCCCCTTCTACCCTAGAAGAAAACTGTCTAAGCTTTCTAAGAGCCAACTGGAATTGCCTAACACCTAAAGTTTCATCAGTCCTAAACTCCTGGAACCTTCTTTCCCCAGCCACCTTAACAGCCGATAAATTACGGGATTCGCCTCCTATCCTAATTCCCTCAGGATGATAACCAGAATGACCAAAAGGAGAAGTCCCACCAGTGCCTACCCAGTGATTACCGCCGTGATGTTCCTCCGTCTGTTCCATCAAGCGTTCAGCTAACATCTTCTTCATTTCATCAAAATCAATTCGCCTATGATTCCTACGCATTTCATCAGTAATTTCTATATTAGGTAACTCCTTATCTAACCATTCCCATATCTTATCAGGCATGCCTTCAGGGGTTTCAATATCACCGAAGAAAGAGGCAAAAGCCAAATCGAATCTATCATAATGAGCCTCAGTTTTAACTAAAATAGCCCGACACAAATAATAAAAAGTAGTTAAACTAGCACCAGTCATACCCTCTTCCAAGGCATCTAAAAGGGCATCCCATTCATTCATAGAAACAGGTACACCATAACCCTTTAAATAATAAAAAAATTCAGTAAACATAAAAATCTCCCCTTAAACTCGGTAACGGTTTAACGAGCTAGTAATAGTATTCCCCCTAGATTGACCCCTGTTATATAATTGATTCAAGAGATTATCTAAATCCTCATTCTTCTTGAGCAATACACCCAAAAAGGGTAAATCTTGCTTAATCTTACTCGGACTAATTCCTCCCACTACTAGAGCTTGTAACCAGTCAATCAACTCACTAGTGCTAGGTAATTTCTGCATATTAGGTACATTTCTTACCGTATAAAAGGCTTCCATAGCCTCATTAAGCAACTTCTTTTCAACATTAGGATGATGAACCCTAACAATCCTTTCCATAGTAGCTACATCAGGAAAAGCAATAAAGTGGAAAATGCATCTTCTTAAAAAAGCATCAGGTAATTCCTTTTCCGCATTACTAGTGATAATGACTACAGGTCTTTGTTGAGCCGCAACAGTTTCCTTAGTTTCAGGAATATAAAAACTCATCTGATCCAATTCCCATAAAAGGTCATTAGGAAACTCCATATCAGCCTTATCAATCTCATCAATTAATAAGACTACCTGCTTATCAGCCGTAAAGGCTTCCCCTAACTTACCTAACTTAATATACTTCTTAATATTAGCCACATCAGCCTCACCAAACTGACTATCATACAACCTTTGTACAGTGTCATAGACATAAAGACCCTCTTGGGCTTTGGTAGTTGACTTAATATTCCAGATAATTAAATCCATATCCAGAGAATCGGCAATACTTTGGGCTAACATAGTTTTACCCGTTCCAGGTTCCCCCTTAATTAATAAAGGCTTTTGTAAAGCAATCGCTATGTTAACACTATTCATTAGCTCATCAGAAACAATATAATCCGCAGAACCCTTATACCGCATATTTTTCTTCACTGTTAAATTCCTCCACTTCTAAAAATAAAAATGCCATCAATAAACTATCATTATAAATAGTAACAAAAATCTACCTAGAGGTCAACAAGCATAAGTCGCCTCTGTTTCCCACTACATCGGGGTTCTAGGCACTTATTCCACTAGCGTACTTTCCAGCCACGAAACCTGTCGAAAAGGCCGCTTGTAGGTTAAACCCTCCAGTATAGCCAGCTATATCTAGAACTTCACCCGCAAAAAAAAGGTTACTAATTAACTTAGATTCCATAGTTTTAGGATTAACTTCCTTAACATTAATCCCTCCTGCCGTTACAATCGCTTCCTTAATACTACGAGTAGCAGTAATAGTCAAAGGGAAAAACTTAAAAAGATTAAGTAAGCATTTCCTTTCCTCCCGAGTAATTTCACTAACCGACTTATCCTCATCAATCCCACTTAGGCTAATAAAGACAGGAATCAACTTCCTAGGCAAAAGCCCTTCCAAAGCATTCTTAAATTGCCTGCGGGCCAAAGACTCAAAATCCCTTTTAAGACGAGAATCTAATTTTTCTTCACTAAGAGCAGGTTTAAGATCAATTAACAACTTAACTTCACTATCATTCGAGGCTAAGTATTCCCCCACCTTACTGCTCATACTAAGAATAATGGGTCCAGATACCCCATAATGCGTAAACAACATCTCCCCAAAATCCTCGGCTATACCCTTCCCCCTAGTAGTTACGAAAGTAGCCTTAACATTCTTCAGGCTCAAGCCTTGCAAATCCCTAACAAAATCCTCCCTAACTACCAAAGGCACTAAACCAGGGCGTAAATCAACAATCGAATGGCCTAAGTGCCTAGCCCACCTATAACCATCACCAGTAGAACCAGTTGCAGGGTAAGATAAGCCACCCGTAGCCACAATAACCGCCTCACATAAAAACTCATCCTTATCCGTCAAAACACTAGTAACCTTATTATCAGTCACCCTAATATCCCTAACTTCCAGATTAGTTAATACCCTAACCCCAGCCTTAAGCATATAACTATGCAAAACCTCCACCACATCCTCCGCATTATCACTAATAGGAAAAACCCTTAGACCCCTTTCCACCCTAGTCGCAAGTCCCCGACTATTAAAAAAATCAATTACATCCCAGTTAGAGAACTCACTTAAAGCACCATATAAAAAAGCCCCATTATCCATATAGCCCTCTATAAAATCCTGCTCTCTCGCAGAAGTAATATTGCACCTACCCTTACCAGTAATCTTTAGTTTCCTGCCTACCCGCTCCTGCTTCTCCAGCAAAATAACCCTAGCCCCATAATTAGCCGCCGTTGCTGCAGCCAACATACCCGCAGGTCCACCACCTATTACAATGACATTCTTCATAAAAAAATACTCCCTTAATCAAAATAACCTGGTTAAAACTACTAATCTTTAAGTTGTTTCCCCCTAATTAATCTGTTACAATTTTACTTATATAATTTATAGCACTAAGGGGGAAAACACCATTGGAAACAAACACAAAAACCTTCCCAAAAATATTATATGTAATTATAATAGCAATTCTAGGGCTAATGTACTACTATGCGGCATACATAGATACACCAGAAGCAGAAAAAACTGTCCAAAACTTTTACAATGCCTACTTTGAAAAAGATTACGAAACCGTGGCCGAAAACTTAAGCGTATTCTGGTCAATACAATTCTTACCCGAATATCATAACCTAAGCCCAGCAGAAATAATCGCTGAAAGAGAAAATATAGAAAAAGATATCGCCCTAATTATATCCGAAATAGAAAAGGATACCAAATACCCCGAAGACTTAAAAATAGTCATCAACCCTACACTAACCAAAATGACGGAAAATAGTGCCCTAGTAGCCTACACCTTTGAAGAAAAAGGAGAAACATCAGGTATGGAAGTAGCCATACTAATTAAGGAAAAAGGTACTTACCGAATATACAACTTATCACCTGCTAACCCTAGTGATATAGAAAACATCGACCAAAAAGCTATGCAAACCCTAGATGAAAACTTTAAAGGCTTACTAGAACAAGAATAAAAGTCCAAAACAAACGGGGGGAAAATCCCCCCGTATTAAAATGCTATAAAAGCCTATAAAACCACCACAAAAACTAAGCTACATCGCTTGAGAAACCTGATCAACCCCGTAAACAACATGATAATGACCCTTGTCATAAAAAGCAGGAAAAACCTCATTCGCCTTAATAGCAGCTATAAAATCGCACATCGTTCTAGTCCCCTTAGGAAACAAAGTCGCAAACTTACCTACCTGCTCCCTATCGTGGGCATCACTTCCCCCTAAAGCAGGTAAATTCATATCCAAAGCAACTTGATAAGCCTTCATGTTCAACTCCTCGGGAGTGCTACCATTAAATGCCTCAATCCCTATAGGATTAATCAGACCCTTCATTACATCCCCCATACTTCTACCATTCTCACGATAAGGATGAGAACATATCGCAATACCATTACGGCTAATAACATAATCTAACAATTCCTGAGCAGACAAAATCCGCTTAGGCAAATCAGTCACCCCAAAAACAGTCATATCACCTTCAAAAGTCAATATCTCAGCCCCCACAAAAATAGGGAAATTCATCTCCTTAGCTAACCTTCCCGCTTCCTCCGCAATATCATTACTTTCATGATCAGTAATACAGACACCATCCAGACCAATCTCTTTAGCCCTAACGATAATTTCCCTTAAAGAAATATTACTGTCCAAAGAATACTTACTTTCATGTAAATGAGTATCAATTAACAATATAATTCACCTCAAGCAAAACAAATCCTAATGCAAATTATATCGTTAAGGATAAAAAGATAAAAATAAAAAATAATAATAAGCCAAACAAGAGCATAAGAAAAAACTATAAAGATAAAAAAAGATTTTCCAAGCCCTTAAACAAGCCAGCCCATGAAAAACGAGAGATAGCCTGTTCAATCTCCTTAGAAAACTGCGAACCAGACAGAAAAAGCTGATTCATCTGAAAAAGGATGGCCTCCTTCAAGTCCCTTTCAAAAGAGCCTAGCTCCTCAGCTACAGGCTGGTCAAGGTAAAGCAAATTAGGCAAAGAAACAAAAGTAATCAAACCACTCTCATTAATCAAATCCCCCAACCAAGGCTTTAAACCAGATAAATCCGAAACCACCACCCTAAGCCCAGAAGCCAAAGCCTCAAGCACCACTAAAGGCAAACCCTCATAAAAAGAAGGCAAAACAAAAATATCCCCTTGCCGAAAAACCTCCCCTAATTCCTTTTGACTCACCGCCCCCAGAGCCGAAAGGCTAAAACTACACTCCTCCATCATGCTCATCAAATCATCCTTTTCATTGCCATCCCCAGAGCCTAGTAACAATAATTCAAAATCAGGCACATCCTTATAGAGCATCTCACAAGCCGCCAAAAGTGATTTTACCCCCTTAGCATAACTCAGCTTACCAGCATAAATTAACTTAACCAGATTATTCTTCCTTCTTTCAAGAGGAGGATAAAAAATAGCAGGATTAAAACCCACCCCACCTACCATAAGATCATCCCTAGCAATATTATAGACACTAGCAATTTCCTCAGCCTGCCAAGCATTCAAAGCCACAACCTTATCAATCTTACTACAGGCAACCTTAGCAATCTCAGCGTACTGAGGAGCCAATACCAGTTGCCTAAGATCAGTACCATGAGAAAAAGCTATAACAGGAACCCTACCAGCCAATTCCTTTACCAGAGCAGATAAAAGCCATAAATGATGAGTAAAAATAACCTCAGGCTTAAAACGAACTAAAGCCTCCTTAATAGCCTTAGTAAAACTTTCTTTCCATAACAAATACATAGCAGGAGTTAAATCCCTGTACCTAGTGCTAACATAAGGCATTACATCACTCATACCAACCACAGGGAAAGGGAGATCCTCCCCCTCAAAAAAGACTGGAAAAACCTCCAGATCGGAAGGAAAATAAAAATCATCTAAAATATCATATTGTGAAAAACCAGCAACCAAAGCCTGAGCATAAGACTTCTTAGCCGCCTCATCCATAAGCCCCTGCAGATAAATGCCACTCCCAGTATAGCCAGGCTTTTGAGCAATAACATGTAAAATCCTATTCATAAAAGTAGCTACACCCCCCACAATCATAAGATTTTATGCCATAAAAGAAAATTAATGTAGTAATTATCATATAAAATCATCCAACTGTCCATATCTATTAAAATTCAGACAAAGGGTGGTATTTACCCTTCCTAGACATCCTTTAGTTTTTTATAATATCGTGCCTAGCTCTTTAAGAATATAGGTGCAAAGTGTTTGGCAGTTAATTTCTTACATTGTATGAAATCTTAAAAAACTTAGCTATTAGGACATCCATGGTTTGTTCTTCCCGTTATAATAATCACCCTTATAACCTAATTATCGGGGAGGCATACTTTATGATTTTAATTTAATAAAGCTTTTTTTATTCTCCTAACTTTATCTTTGTTTTTTGGGTTAATTGGCTTTTCCCACTGTTCTGGTAGCCTTTTAAGGTACCAGTCAGCCAGAAGTTGTGCTATTTCCTGAGCCTCTTCTTCGTTGGTTTCCATTCTGTTTAGCCATTTATTATTAAGCGTCCCCATAAATATTTGATGGTTAGAGTCACTATAGCCGTCTTCTTCCATCTCAATTTGGAGGGGTGTCATATCTTTTCTATATATTTCTTGGTTCAACTTTTCAATATAACTTCCTACTTCATGGGGTAGACTATCAGGTGAAATTTTTTCAAATAGTCCATATCCTACTGCAGTTTTCGCACCTATACCTAAGACATTAAATGCATCACTTAACCATTTTGTTATGACGCTTAAACTGTCCTTATTTTTTTTATTCCTAGGTACTATCCCCAGAATAAATTGTTGATGGGGTGATACAGTTAAAAAAGGAATTGGAATAGGGTTTTCCCAGTCACCAGGTGCACTTCCTTGACTATAATAATCATTATAATGAACAGTCATTATATCAGCTTCAAGCTTAACAGGTTTTACGGGCAAAGCATCGAAAAAAATTATATCGCCAGTTTTTGGATCTTGGCTTTTTTCAGCACCCAATAGCCCGTATATTAGCTCCTTATTGTCGTTACTAGTATCCCAGTTTTTGGCCCAGGCCCTGACCATTCCTTTAATTGAAGAACTGGGCAGGTAGGGTAAACCTAAATTATAATGCCAAGTAAAACCATTTTCGATGGGATGTGCATTACCAATCCCAACCACAAAAGAGGAAGTGTTCTTGAAATACAAGAGCTCACCATCAAGCGTCCTTATTAGTTTAATATAGCGTTCTATGTTCTCTTGTAATTGCTCCTCACTTCCAATTTCTACACCTTGCACACTTTTAAGCCAGGCTAATTTTCCATTTTCTTTAACTTTCCACTCTTCCCCAGATTTTTCCCACTGATTAAAAAACTTATTATACCATAGACCTATGTTCGTTACAGAAAGGTATTTATCGGAAATGTCATGTTCTTTATAACTATATAATGGTAACAAACCATTACCCATTCTTTTACCCCCTTTCTTCCCTATCATTTTTTGGCTTTTTTAGATAAGCTACCGCAAATTTTTTTAACCATTCTAACCAAGCTAGGGTTTCTGCTTGGGCTAGTTTATAGGATTCTTGATTACTACTAATAATTGCATCCATAAGATTTTTTTTGTGATCTTTTGTGGTGCAATAAGGAGCGGCTGTGTCATCCCTACATAACCAATCCTGGGTGTGCTTATACAATAAGTAATGAGGATCATCTTTTCTGCCTTGGCTGGCTGCTAATAGACTGGCTAAGCTTTGCCCAATGCCGATAGTAATAATATTAGCTGGTAGGCTACTTACATATGAGGCATATAAGTCATTCTGGTCTTTTTGTTTTTCCCCATCTTGTTCTGCTTTATTTATCAATTCTTTAACAATTAGCCAAGCATTTTCCGCCCGCATTTGTTCAAGCGTTTTCATCATTTTCGCCTCCTTGTATATAAGTTGCTACACACCAGCCTTGTCCAATACTTTCATTGCCTCCTACTTGTAGATAAGGGTTTTTATAAAAAAGATTTTTCACATCTTCCATATAGACATTATGTTCCTTTCTCGGTATCAAAAGAGAGTAGAAAAGTGCGTCCGCTGGTATAACTTCTTCATACCATAAGTTCTGACTAATCTTGGTATCAGCATCTAGGACATTTCGTGCATTAACTGGCAGGGCATACCTACTAAAATAACTAAAGTCATCATCATGTACTATCACTAGTTGCTTTTGTAGCCGATTCTTAAGGGAATCATGATATATTAATTTTTCAATTATGAGTGCTAAGTTGCCTACTAATTTTGCATCGGCTATAATTTCAAAGGTAAATTCCTCCAAGTATAACCTATCATCTGTAGCAGCTATTGCCTTACCTTTTTCTATTTCATTTAAACCATCCCAATTAGAGACAGGCATATCAATTAGTCTGAAATCTCGGGCTAACCTTTCTAGTAAATATGGACAAGTAACTAGGCAATAATGACTGGTAAGCGATCGCATGGGTAATAAAAGTAACCTAGCATCGGTTATTCCAATACCTCCTGCTTGATTAGGAGTCCCAAAAACATCAGAAATCAACTTACCATCTTCCCAAAGCTGTTCAGCCTTATACCTAATGGCTCCTTTTAAACTGGAGCCATGGATAACAGGATAGCCTTTATCAGCTTCCCTGGCTACAGGTAGATCTATTACTCCACCTGTCCCTTCTGCACCTGGATGTAAACTAGTCTCCGCCAATAATCCTAACATTGCATATCTCATTTTATGCCCTCCCATCTACCGATAACTATTTGCCCATATCCCATATTTGTGTGATAACCTATTGAAGAACCATGTAGTTTTTCTATATCAGACAAATATTCTTCATCAGCCTCAAAAAACCAAGTGCTACCTGCTGGAATAAGGGGCATTAATGCCCTAGACTCTTTTTCGATGGTGTCCCATCCTCCTATTTGTATAGCCTTTCCTAAGCAGGCAGTAATAGTTTTACCTTTAATCCATTTAGTAGGGCCATTAAGAACTACTTCTTTGGTATCACAAGAGAAATTTCCATGGGTAAGTAGTGAAACGGTAAAAAGTATTTTGCCATTACCCCTTTTTAATTCTGCTAGTGTAGGTAAATGATTATCATTATCTATCCTTTTTTCTATACTTGCTACACGCCCTTCTCCACCAAAATTAATATAAGCTGCTGCATCATCATGCCATGATTCTGGCAGACCACCTACGCTGACTGAAATAGAGACATTATTTTTAACCCTTATATGAAAAGTCGAATAAAGCATCTGCTCTTTGGCCGCACGAGTTTCCCTATTAATTTCAATTCCGATTCTATTTTCCCTAGCCCATAAATCTTCGGCTTGGTAGGGTGTAATTTGCTCCAAATTACCTGCCAGCACTTTTGTCAAATCATTTTTGTTTAGCCAGCCCGCGACTGGCTTTACTCCAGGAATGTTGTTTTTTAATCCTGGTAAACACCTATCTTCTTCAGGATGCAAATCACACCTATATTTCATAATTGGCTCTAAAAAATGATAAGTCGTTTTATCCCCTGCTCTTTCAGCTAGGATGTGGTTAGGGGCAGGAAAGAGTAATTCGTCTTCATAACTTAAAAAGGGTCCTCTTAAAATCAAATCCCCTATATGCTTGTTACTACCTAATTCTTTAGGCAAATCTACACCCGAATAAGGTGCCCAACCTTGTCCATAAGCCAAAGCAGTTCTAATAGCACCCTGACAGGTATTAATAGGGGGAGGGAATAAACTACCCTGTCCCCTTAAGCCTCCCTCGCCAGCTTGAAAAGGAGTACCATCACTAATAAATAAAGTATCTAAAGGTCTAAAATTCCACCAAAAAGCCTTCTTCATCTTATAACCCCCTTATTAGCCAGAAACCTAATAACTAAAGCTCCATCGGGATTATAAAGTTGAGTAAAATTGACCTCTCCTTTATCATTTCTAAGGTATATTTTCATAATCTCGGTCAGTTCTCCCATATATGTTTTGATTCTTTCGGGATTGGTTTCTTGGCTGGCCTCAGTTCTAGTTCTTAGGTATTCTGCTGCTAGAAGTACTGCCAAATCTTCATCAGTAGTTGATGAATAACCTGCTCCATCTTTAAATATTAAGTATTTGCGTAGATGGTATAAAAAACTACTAGAAAAACTATTTGCTGTTGGTGCATTATTGACAGATGTGTTTTCCGTTAGTCTATCTAATAAGTTCAAATTCCGCTCTTCTTCACTCACTATCTTTTCCCACGGTGATGCCCATTCTATGGTTACCCCTCCTGTTTTCCAAATGGCAATAGCTAGGGCATCACGGCCTGTTTCTTCTTTAGCCTTATTAGCGAGTAATTCTTGACTATAAGAATAGACTAAGTTTAGCGGGGCCCTGTTATGGGCATATA
>JAAYRQ010000129.1 GCA_012518685.1 Syntrophomonadaceae bacterium
TATTCCTACTTTTGAACCTGGCTCTATAACAACTATTCCTAGGCAGATGGTTGACTACATCGTTACTGAATATGGAGCCGTTCGCTTAAGTGCAAAACCCACTTGGCATAGAACAGAGCTTCTAATATCCATTGCCCACCCCGATTTTAGAGATGATTTAATAAAAGAAGCAGAAAAGTTAAAAATATGGCGAAAAACTAATAAATTAGAACATTGATAAAAAAGATGGAGGTATAAAAACCTCCATCTTTTTTGCTTTTGCTAGTTAATCACTTACAATAATCCCCTAATAAATCTATAACTATTTAATTATTAAGAAAATTAAGTCTAGTCTATCTATTCTCCTTACACTTATGTATAATTATAATGAAGTAAAATACTTTAAAAAATACAAACTATTTATCATGGGGGGATTAATATGTATTTTAGTGAGTATAAGCGTAAATTGGTAACTGCCGATGAAGCTGTAAGGGGGGTAAAAAGTGGTTCTTACATAGATTATGGCTTTTTCAATGGAAAACCAGTAGTCTGTGATATTGCCTTAGCTAACCGTAAGGACGAACTAGAAAATGTCCATGTATATTCGGCTGTAACACTACCACCAGTACCAGAAGTGGCTAAAATCAGAGATAGTTTTACTTATCACGATTGGCAGTTTAGTAAGATTTCTAGGATTTTACAGTCTAATTATGAACTAGCTTATTATTCGCCTATTCTCTATCACCAAGCACCTAACTATTATCGCAGTGACATTGCACCTCGTAGAAATGTAGCTATTAGTCAGGTGGCACCGATGGATGCCAAAGGTTTTTTTAACCTAGGACCACAAAATTCAGAAACTATGGCGAACATGGAAGTTGCAGAAGTGGTTATTGTCGAAGTTAATAAGAATATGCCTGTATGCTTAGGCGGAGCTGAAGAGGCTGTCCATATATCTATGGTTGACTATATTGTAGAAGCACCCGATGACCAGCTATTACCT
Organism: Syntrophomonadaceae bacterium; assembly: GCA_012518685.1. GTDB lineage: Bacteria > Bacillota > Syntrophomonadia > Syntrophomonadales > Syntrophomonadaceae > JAAYRQ01. Next base: position 983 of record JAAYRQ010000129.1, read on the forward strand.
GATCTACCAGGTGCCGAACCCTCTGAAGTTGATAAAAAAGTAGCCGAATATCTTATGGAATATATTCATGATGGTTCTTGTATTCAACTGGGTATTGGGGGTATGCCTAATGCAGTAGGTAAGGCTATCGCTTCTTCAGATCTGAAGAACTTAGGTGGACATACCGAAATGTTTGTAGATGCTTATGTCGATATGATAGAATCTGGCCGTATGAATGGTAGAACTAAGAATATTGACAGACATAAGCTATCATATACATTCGCTATTGGCAGCCAGCGTATGTATGATTTTATGCATAATAACCCTGCCCTAGCTTCTTATCCAGTTAATTATACAAATGATCCACGCACCATAGCACAATTAGATAAATTTGTATCTATTTGTAATGCTGTACAAGTTGACTTGTATTCCCAAGTCAATGGCGAAAGCATGGGAATTACCCAGATATCAGGCAATGGTGGTATGTGGGATTTTGTCCTAGGTTCCCAATGGTCACGAGATGGCAAAAGCTTTATTTGTCTATCCTCAACATTCACCGATAATGAAGGTAACCTGTTTTCTAGAATTGTCCCTACTTTCGAGCCTGGCTCTATTACTACTATTCCTAGACAGATGGTTGACTACATCGTTACAGAATATGGTGCAGTTCGTTTAGGTGCTAAGCCTACTTGGCATAGGGCAGAACTTTTAATCTCTATAGCCCACCCAGATTTTAGAGATGACTTAATTAAGGAAGCGGAAAAATTAAAAATATGGCGTAGGACTAATAAAATAGCTTAGATAAATAAAGGGGTGATATATCACCCCTTTATTTATTTAGTTTACTTTTATTATATAGGAGGTTTCACCTTAAGTTTCTTATTAATATCGTCAAATTCAACTTGAATATCTAACTTCGTAGAAGGCATCTGTCTATTATTAGCAGTTAATATAGCTTTTTTAATGATCTTCCCCTTATAATCAATCCACATTTCGTAGGAAAAATCCTGCCATATGCTTTCCAGAAACTCATTATCTATTACAGGTTTGCACATCACCACCAAACATTCAGTACCATCAATATTTTCAAATCCCAATTTTTCTACCTCACCAATTTCTTTAAATCTGAAATTAGATAAGGGACTAAGTTCGGTTATTAATAATTCTTCACTATTTGTGGTATTGCTATCAATAACTAGCCACTTTTCGGAAAATGCATCATAGTTATAGATGGTACGGTCTATATAGTAGATATTTACAGGTGTGTTGACCATCTCCCCCTTTATATGGGTATTTTCCTCTGCCTTTTCCCCAGTTACTTCACTTATCACCTCCCTTCTATCATCAACCCAGAATCCAGACTTTAGGTAATATTGATAACTAGTAGCCTTGGCCATATTTTCTATAGCAGAGGTTAATTCTGCTTCTGGCACTAGTTCTGATTTTATATAATAATCTTTAATCGTTGGAGCTAGGACGGCTAGAGTGATTAATAAAATAAGTAACATTATTACGACTACTATGCCTAATTTCTTAATTCTGCTCACTTCCCATCCCCCACTTCTTGCTTTTATAAATATTATTAAACCCAGAGCAGATATATACCTTAAATATCTTTAGTATATTATTCCACCCAAATTATGTAGATAAAAAAGCGACCCTTAATTAAGGGCCGCTTATAAAAATAGTTTTTTAGTTTTAGCCTACATCATAGGCATTCCGCCACCCATGCCACCCATGGCAGCCATAGCGTTTAGGTCTTCATTTGGTAATTCTGTAACTATAGCCTCGGTAGTCAGAACCATAGCAGCTATACTTGCAGCATTTTCTACCGCTGAGCGTGCTACCTTGGCAGGGTCAATTATACCAGCTTGGATCATATTAACATAGCTATTAGTCATAACATCATAACCAATGCCAGCTTCTAGCTCTTTCACCTTTTCCACTACCACAGAACCTTCTACTCCAGCATTATTAGCTATTTGGCGTAATGGTTCTTCTAAGGCTTTTTTAACTAAGTTGACTCCAGTTAATTCGTCTTCAACTGCTTCTACCTTATTAATGGCAGCTACAGTATTAACTAGGGCAGTTCCACCACCAGATACGATACCTTCTTCTACCGCAGCCTTAGTTGCAGCTAGAGCATCTTCTATGCGATGTTTCTTTTCCTTTAGTTCAGTTTCTGTAGCAGCACCTACTTGAATTACCGCTACCCCACCTGATAATTTAGCCATTCTTTCTTGTAGTTTTTCTTTATCGTATTCAGAATCAGTTTCTTCTAGTTGAGTCTTAATGTTAGCAATTCTGTCCTTAACATCTTGCTCAGACCCTGCTCCATCTACTATTACAGTTTCTTCTTTTCTAATTACAACTTGGCGAGCTTTACCTAAAGATTCAAGGGTGATGTTTTCCATCATAACACCTAATTCTTCAGAAGCTACTTGACCTTTGGTTAAAACAGCTAAGTCTTCTAACATAGCCTTTCTTCTTTCACCAAACGCAGGTGCCTTAACAGCTACACAGGTGAAAGTACCTCTTAGTTTATTAACTACCAGGGTTGCTAATGCTTCACCTTCTACTTCTTCAGCAATAATTACTAATGGTTTACCTGTTTGAACAACCTTTTCTAATATAGGTAAAACTTCATTAATAGAAGTAATCTTTTTGTCAGTTATAAGAATGAAAGGCTCATCAAGAACCGCTTCCATTTTTTCAGTATTAGTAATCATATAAGGAGAAATATAACCCCTATCAAAACTCATGCCTTCCACCACTTCTAAAGAAGTTCCTACTGATTGGGATTCTTCTACAGTGATTACTCCATCCCTACCGACTTTATCCATTGCATCTGCAATAAGATCGCCTATTTCGGTATCACTAGCAGAAATAGCTGCTACTTGTGCGATAGCCTCCTTAGATTCTACTGGCTTACTAATTGCCTTAATTTCTTCTGTGGCAGCTTGGACAGCTTTTTCAATACCTTTTCTCATAACCATGGGATTAGCACCAGCGGCTACATTTTTCAAGCCTTCCTTAATCATAGCTTGAGCTAAAACGGTAGCAGTAGTGGTTCCATCACCAGCTACATCATTCGTCTTAGTAGCAACTTCTTTAACTAGTTGACAACCTAAGTTTTCCCAAGGGTCTTCTAAATCTATATCTCTAGCGATGGTTACCCCATCATTAGTAATGGTAGGTGAACCGAATTTACGGTCTAATACTACATTTCTACCTTTAGGTCCTAAGGTAACTTTTACGGTATTGGCTAATGTATCAACACCGTTTTCTAAAGCTCTTCTAGCTTCTTCGCCAAACTTAATTTCTTTGGATATCATCTATGTACCTCCTTACTTATTTTAAGATTCCTAGTATATCTCTTTCAGATAAGACTAAATATTCTTCGCCATCTACCTTAATTTCAAGACCAGCATATTTTGAAAAGATTACCTTATCTCCTACCTTAACTTCCATAGGTATTCTTTCGCCTTTTTCATTTAATGCTCCAGGACCAACTGCTAATACTTCAGCCTCTTGGGGCTTCTCTTTTGCTGAATCGGGCACATATAAGCCGCTTTTTGTCTTTTCTTCGGTTACCTCGGCAACTTTTAAAACTATTCGATCTGCTAATGGTTGAATCTTCAAAGGGATACCTCCTTTAAAATTGTTTATTATTTTTTTATTAGCACTCGTTTATGGTGAGTGCTAATACATTATAATAATATTAGGCAAGACTAGTCAAGTATTCAAATGAGAATAATTACTAAATCCGCCCCATAATCTCGTTTTATATTATGCTCCTTAGATTTTCTATTTATACCTTTAAATATCGACTTATTTTAGGTTTATTTAATATTAGGGATAGGTCAATATTCAGAAATGTAAGCAATAAGGCACTTAGGTAAGTGCCTTATCTTTTATAAACTATTATTAATTTCAGCTTTAGAACTCTAATTCATTATAGCTTAGCTTGTCATAGTTCTGCTTCTCATTCTGGATTAGCTGTTTATTAGCACTATTTCTAATTTCATCATTAGCCTCGGTTAACTTCCCATTAATTTCGGTAGCCA
>JAAYRQ010000130.1 GCA_012518685.1 Syntrophomonadaceae bacterium
CCCCAACTAACAAATTAGCAGCTATTAGAACATTATAATCTGTATTATTTCCGATAAGTAATATTTTCATTATTAATCTTTCCTAATTGTATTTTGATATTTTCAACTACCCTTACTAACTTATGAAAAGACTTTTTAGTTCCATAATACAAGAAAAACCGTCCCACCTTAACTAAGTTTAATTTCCTAGAAGTATAACCACCTATTTTCATTAGCCAGTTTACCTCATCTATAACATCTATAGTTAAAAACTGATTTTCTACTCCTAATAAGCAGGCTAGACCATATAATGTTTTACTATAACTAGTAGTAAAATCCTTCTTTCCCAGTACATAGACTTCATTTCCCCATTCATCTAGTCCCATTTTCCGAATAGAGCCAAAATCATCATCATCAGTTTTATCGAAATAAGGTAGAGCAAACAATTCATCATAACTAGGAAATATTTTGATATTAACTAACTGTAAATGTATCGCCGCGGCTAATACTGAAGAATGAGAACCACCATAACATTGATAAATTATCTTCATAACATTTAACCTAATTACTAATGTCTAAAAATAAAATAAACTCCATTTTCCAAATCATGAATAACCCCACCTAAAATACGAGATAATAAAAGGCTAACCTTTTCCATTTCTTCATTATCCTTAGCCACAAAAACAGGGCAACCCCCACCACTTACTTTATTTAAATCAGTAGTTATAATTGCCAATATTAAGCCCGAAATTGTCGTTGCCATTAATCAGCCGCCTTTCTTCCGTAAAATGATTTCAGGGTAGTCCCTTGAGCAGTTTCTAAAACTGGTACACCTTTTATCACTGCTATTAACATTTCTATATCTGGTTCATTAGGCACAATGAAAAAACCTAAATGACCAGTGTCAACATTTTTTCTCGCCATAGGGGCTAATTCGGTTTCATTCATGTCAACCTTAGTACCTAATACAGCAACTACATCATGGATGATGGCCATTCTTTGACCAGGACTATGCAGGGTAAGACGAGCATCATCGTCCTTAGGCTTGATTAATACCCCTAAGCCATCCTGGAGAATTTTCTCCCTTGTGCTAGCTAAGCCCACATTCATAATTATTACATCATCAACCATAAGAATTGAACCATTAAAATGTATCCTGCCTTCTACTACTTCTACTATATCCCCTATATAAGAGCCTCGCATAAGTTTAAGGGCAATTATTATAAATATTACTGCTGTAATAAAGGCATATTTTATACCCAACCATTGAGTAGTAGCACTAGTAGCTAAGGCAGTAATAATTACCAGATAATTTCTAGCCTCAAAAACCCTAGCTATCCCCTCAATATAATCATTACCTCTACGAATTAATTTACTTTCCTCTAAGTTATTTAAGGTTTCCCTTTCCATATTGCGAATTTCCCTAAACTGTTGGGCGGCTAAAACTAAAAAGGTTACTGCTACATAATCTGGTTTAGCAATAGCAGGAATAGCTACAGCTCCTAAACTAGCGGCAATAAAACCTAAAGCTATATGAGTGAAATAGCCATGAGGGTAGGCAGGATAATGGCGATAATCACTACGCAAAACCAAAAATCTTACTAAAACCCCTGCTACTATACCGCTAATAATCACTAGTAAATATTTATCCATTAGAAGGTGCCTTATTAATAAAATAGAAGCCAGCTATGGTAAAAGCTAAAATTAGTAAAATTATTACAATGGTAGTTGCCGCATTTTTATTTTCCCCAGTATTCTTATTAGTTTCCGTTACCCCTACAACTAGAGGTATTACATCCGCAAACTGCTTCGCACCTTCAATAGCTGCTTCCTTATCATTTTCATGAGCACCTACTTCAATTAACATCGCACGGGGACTTAAATCTTGATTGTAATCACCCTTACCTAAAAATATCCCATTAGAAAGACCTGCTTTTTTTTCATCCATGGCTACCTTGATTTTCTTCGCAAATTCTAAATTACTATTAGAGTTAGGATTTGTCCGCCCTACTACTAATTTGATTTTAGTTACATCCTTGCCCTTAACATTAGAACTATACATATTAGCTGGAATAGCATCCCGATGCACATCAAAAATAGCTACTGGATTATCCTTTAACAAGCTTGAGGCTGTTTTACGCGAACGATCATAGGCATAAATATCATGCGGATTATGATTATTATCGCTAAAGACTACCTTAAATCCATGGGCTTTAAGTCTTTCTGCAAAGGCATTAGCCACATCATAAATGCCCCCTTCCCCACTTATGCTTTCCGTACCATCACCTGGAATATATGATTCATCACTATGGGTTACATAAACAGCTATTGTCTTGTCTTCACCTTTGGTAACTGGAACTAAAGGATTTTTAAAATTAATTCCCCAGGCACTCTTAGGTGCTTTAATAGTAGGCATTTTTTCCTTCCCTACATACTTGCATTTAGCCTTATTGCCATCTAACTCTACGACTTTATATCGTTCATTATCGGCATTAATATACTCATCACCTACATGTACCCTTAATCCAGAATAATGAATAACCTTTTTGTTCTCGTCTAATAAAGTGTAATATTCCCCTTCCACCATTTCTTCATGGGCAAAACTTAAGCTTGTCAAACTTACTAAAAAGACTAAAATCAGAACAATAATTAATGAATTTCGTTTACTTATCTTCCTCACCCCCTTCTTTATCTATTAATGGTTTATGGGCAGGAAGAGGCTCAGGTTCTTGCAAATTCTTAATCAATTCATCTGGTCTATCTTCAGTTTTAGGCCCCCCTGTAAGCCTTTCCAAGGTTTCTCCTATTAATTCAGCTAGGAGAACGGCTAAAATCCCTGCTAAAATCAAAGAATCAAAAGCACCAGCACCACCTACTACTACCGTACCTCTTACCCCATTAGTCACTAAATAAATGTACTGACCTACATCTAAAGCTAAAACACCTAATACTGCAGCAAAAAATGCCCCCCTTCTAGAGCGACCCGCTAAATAGCCCACAATACCAGCTGTTATAGGGTAAATATATATTGGGTCAATAAAAATCTGTTCTGGCTCAGCACCTAAAAATCTCCCCGCTAAAAATAATACAAGGCCAGTAATAACTGCTGCAATAATAGCCCTGACCTTTTCATAAGTAGTACCAGCATTAAATAAAATATAAAAAGCCAAACCTACAGCTATAATGCCCCCTAAATTAATAGTAACCCTGCTACTTATCGGCAAATCTATAAAACTTCCCAATATAATAGCAGCAATAATTACTAGGGCAGCCTTATCTGATAAGCGTAATCTATCCAAAACACGGTGAGCAACTCCAAAATATATCAGAATTGAAACTGCAACTAGGGCAATTAAACCAAAAGGAAAATTCGTCACTATTAAACATCCCTTCTAAATAATTTTCTTTAAAATATCTTGCCCTGTTAAATAAAAAAAAATAAGCTAAAAACGCTTATTTTTAATAACTATATTTATTTTTAAAAAAATTAATTTCTGGCCGACCAAAGGGAAGTATCTATTCCCCTGGCTTGTAGATAATCCTTAGTCTGCCCTAATATGATGACAGGTTTTTTCTGTAATTCAAAAATATTCTTAGCCCCACACATTAGCAAGGAAGCTTTAAGGCAATATATTAGATTATCCAGCTTATTGGCAACCTCTTCATCAGTGTTATTAAGAACTAATTGCAAAAACCAGTTTGCCATACCTACATAATTGGCCCCCAAAGCCAAGGATTTAGTAATATCTAGAGCTGTTCTTATACCCCCAGAAGATATTACACATATAGGGATTTCTAAGCTAAGTGCTTCAACCAAACTCCAAGCAGTAGGAATTCCCCAGCTATTAAAGCTTCCTGCAAACATACCTTGCCTTGCATCTTCAATAGCTATAAAATTCGTGCCCCCTGCTCCACTAATATCAAAAAACCTTACACCTGCATTATATAATAATTCTATGGCTTCTTTGGAAAAGCCAAACCCTACTTCTTTCGCAATAACAGGTACTGGACTATTGTCAACTAGTTCACGCACATTTTTAATTACCCCTTTAAAATTCCTATCACCTTCTAGCATAGCTAGTTCTTGGGGAATATTAAAATGAATTTGAATGGCATCAGCTTCAATCATATCAATAGCCTTTAGCATAGAATCAGATTTGGTAAAGGCACTAATATTAGCTATTATCACCCCAGCAGGGTTTTCCTGTCTAGCAATGGTAAAAGTATCCGCCAATTCAGGAATTTCTATGGCAATGGTCTGTGAACCTACTGCCATAGGAATATTATAATTTTTGGCTATTTTGGCTAACTTAGCATTAATCCTAGCTGCCCTTTTAGTGCCACCTGTTATGGCATTAATGATTATAGGCAAAGATAGTGTCTTATTCAGAAAGCTAGTCTTCAAATCTATCTCTTCCCAATTAATATCAGAAATAGATTGGGGAATTAATAAGACATCTTCCAATCTGGTACTAGCATTATCGCCTACATTAGCCAAATCAATGTGTTCTTCTTTCCTTTTTTGCCTTATCTCGAAAACCTCCCCGAAATATCTTGTGCCTTCTTCAGGGCTTTTTCATCATTAATATTAAAAAATATATCAGATAAATCACCAAATTGCATAAGCTCTGGTTCATCTAATATCCTAGCCTTTAGTTCTCTAAAAATTAGGGTGGTTTTTAACTTATCATTTTCTAAGCAGTTAGCTAATATAGGTAAACAGTCTTTATGATAAACAGCAGAAGTAGCCTGGAAAAAATTATTAGTCCTTGCTACAACAGTATCAAAACCCTCAATCCTATCTAACATATACACTATTAATTCATAAGGTACAAAAGGCATATCACAGGCCAAGACAAAAGTTACTTCATGGCTACTATTATACAGAGCAGAATGAATACCACTAATAGGACCTAGCCCCTTATAGACATCAGTATATAAGGGCAGGCTTAGGAAGCCATATTGCTCAGGCTCATTAGTAATAATAATTGTTTCGTCAAAGATTTCCATAAACCTAGTAATAATGCTTTCAATAATTGTAGTCTCTCCTAATTTTGCAAATGCCTTATTATACTGCATACGGGTACTTTTCCCCCCCGCTAAAATAGCACCAGTTACTTGCACAAAAACACATCCTATCTAACAAAAAAGGCTGCCAAAAGCAGCCTAGTCATATACTACTGATATAGGGCTATAGTAATTAATAATCTATTATTCTTGATTATCTAGATATTCTTGAACTTCGTTTTCAGTAACATCTTCAGCCACTTGTTTTAAGGACAGTCCAACCTTCTTTTCTTCTAGGTCAAGGCTGATAATTTTAATAGATATTTCTTCACCAATACTTACTACATCTTCTGGTTTCTCTACATGGAAATTAGCCAGTTGGGAAATATGGATTAATCCATCTACTCCCGGTAGTAATTCTACAAAAGCTCCAAAAGGAGCAATTCTTACTACAGTACCAGTAATTATATCTTCTTCATGGTTATTCTCTATAAAGTTTTCCCAAGGGCTTTTTAGTAGGGCTTTTCTACTTAAAGATACCCTTTCCTGTTCTCTATCAATAGCTAAAATATATACTTCAATATCTTCCCCTTCAGCTAAGACATCAGAAGGATGGTTAATTCTACGATGGTCTAATTCAGATACATGTAATAATCCTTCATAACCACCTAAATCGATGAAAGCACCATAGTCAACTATTCGTTTTACTTTACCTTGGCGAGTTTGTCCTTCCTCTATATTTTGCCAAAATTCTTCTTTTAGTTGGGCTTTCTCTTCTTCAACTAATTCCTTACGGGAAACTACTATTTGTGAACCCCTTCTCTTGTTACGATTAAATTCAATAATTTTAAAGTCAAAATTTTTGTCCTTATAATCTTCTAAATTCTTAACATAGCCTACATCAACATGTGAAGCAGGTAAGAAGGCTACTACCCCAACATCTACCAAAAGTCCACCCTTAACTACATCAATAATAGTACCATTAATTAAGCTGCCCTGATTAAAGTCTTCCTCCAGCTTATCTAAGGCCCTATTAGTATCGACCTTCTTTTTAGAAAGCAATATAGTACCATCAGAATCCCATTTAAGAACTAGTACCTCTATTTCATCACCTACAGATACTACTTCTTTACAGGAGTTAATATCATTGACTGATAATTCTCTTAAAGGAATAATACCCTCTGATTTTCCTCCGACATCCACCATAACTTCATCATCCAGAACTTGAATAACAGTTCCTTTTATAATATCGCCCCGGCTTGGTGATTCCGTTTCTGCCATTTCAGCTTCTAATTTAGCGAATGATTCCTCGTTATTTGCCAGCTGGCTGGTCGTTTCTTCGTTTTGGTTCCCATCGTAACCTGTCATCCTATCAAATACCTCCTTAATAATCCAGTCTGGAGTCGATGCACCTGCAGTAATACCTACTTTAGATACACCTTCAAACCACCTGTCTTCAATATTAGACGCAGTTTGAATCAAAAAAGTTTTAACCCCAGTATTAACACACTCATTATATAAAGTGGTTGTGTTTGAGCTTTTTTTATCACCTATAACTAACATTAAGTCAACTTCTTTAGCTAGCTTCCTAGCCGCTTCCTGTCTTTGTCTAGTAGCTATGCAAATAGTATTAAAAACCCTTAATTCTTTAGCTTTTGGCAATAAACTCTGGGCTACCTTGTAAAATTCAGCTTCATCTTTCGTAGTCTGGGATACTAAACCTATTTTTTTTCTTTTAGCATGACTTTTAGCCCCTTCTACATTTTCAATTACAGTAGCTTTATTTTTACACCATCCCAATATGCCCTGTACCTCAGGATGATTAGCATCTCCAAAAATTACAATATCATAATTATCATTATCTAGTTCTACTACTATGTCGTGAACCCTTTTTACTAAGGGGCAAGTTGCATCTTTTATGGCCAATCCTAGTTCATTTGCACTATTAATTATATCAGGAGATACTCCATGACTTCTAATAATAATACCGTTTTTTTCGTTTGTTTCGTTAAACCTGTTAATATCAGCAAGTTTTTCTATTTTTAATAAGCCTTTATTTTCAAAAAAGTTTATAACCAAATCATTATGCACTAAAGGACCCAAACTATACCAAATACCTACTTCTGCTAAAGAAGTCTCTGCTATATTAAAAGCTCTTTTAACACCTGAACAAAATCCGGCATATTCAGCCAAACTTATTTCCACTAAAAATACCTCACAAATATTAATATATTCTCAATAAATAAGTAAATTCCTGCTTATTCTTGCAAAAGAGTATTAATTTCCTGGGTAATTAAATCGGAAACTTCTGCCATAAGCTTAGAATTCGCCTTTTCACCTTTAAATTCTTCTAAAGTAAGAGGTTTCCCTATCCTAACTTCAAAAGGTGAAAACCAACCTATCGGTAAAATACGGTCAGTTCCTACACAAGCTACTGGCAAAACAGGTGCACCTGCCTTTAAAGCAATCATAGCTACTCCAGCTTGGGCTTTTATCTCTTCACCTGATTTATTACGAGAACCTTCGGGAAATATGCCTAATACTTTACCTTCTTCAAGAACTAATATAGCCTTTTTAATGGCTGTTCTATCAGCAGCACCCCGTTTAACAGGAAAAACATAAGTCTTTTCTAGTAATTTACCCAAAACTTTATAATTAAATAACTCAGCTTTAGCCATAAAATTAATGGGGCGATTAATAATTAATGCAACTATAATTGGATCCCATACACTTACATGGTTAGCTGCCACTATAATAGGTCCTGTTGATGGTATATTATGTGTTCCCTTGCCTTTTAATCCTAAAGGTATTAAAAAAATTCTACCTAGTTGCCTTAAAAATGAATATAACATTCCTCTACTCCCGAATAATCCCACTTACCTCTGCTAATACTTCTTCTATACTTTTCCCTGTAGTATCTATTACAATAGAATCATCTAATATTTTTAAGGCCCCTACTTCTCTATTTTCATCATTTTTGTCCCTTTTAGCTATTTCATCTTTTAATTCTTCATAATCAATATTATGTCCTAATTTAGATAATTCTAGAATTCTTCTGCTAGTCCTTTCTGCCAAACTAGCCGTAATAAAAAACTTGTAATCTGCATTGGGCAAAACACATTCACCAATATCCCTACCATCCATTACCACCGCTGTAGCCTTGGCTAATTCTTTTTGTTCCTCAACCATAATTTCCCTTACTAAGGGGTGGGAAGCTAACTTAGAAACATAACGACTTACTTCAGGTGTACGAATTTTATCAGTAACATCTTCATTATCTAAGTATATGTGGAAAATAGCCTTATGATTTGTAAAATGTATTTTTGAAGACTTTGCCATAGCCACAATAGCTTCGGTATCATCACAGTCGATACCATTCGCTAAGGCTTTCAAAGCAAGAGCCCGATACATGGCTCCTGTATCTATGTATATAAAGCCAAGTTTTTTGGCTAAGAGTTTGGCTATGGTACTTTTGCCTGCCCCTGCAGGACCATCTATGGCAATTTGCATAAAAACCACCTTATTGATATTAATATATATTTTAACATAATAAACTATATAATAGCTAAATTATGTTGATTAATTAGTTAATTGTCTAATTTTTTCCCAAAATTCTGGAAAGGATATATCCACGACTCCAGCATTATTAATAATAGTTTCCCCATCGGCAACTAGTCCTGCTATAGCTAGGCTCATAGCTATTCTATGATCACCCCAACTATCTACTATAGTCCCCTTTAGCTTATCGTAAGCACCTTCTATGCTAAAACCGTCTGCGGTTTCCCTAATAGAAACTCCCATTTTGCCTAATTCAGTACATATAGCTTTAATGCGGTCTGTTTCCTTAACCCTTAATTCAGCTGCATCTTTTACTAGTGAAGTACCTTCCGCTACTGCCATTGCTACCGCAAGTATGGGTAATTCATCAATTAAGCGGGGAATTATATCACCCTTTATTTCTACACTTTTAAGATTACTGCTTGTAACGATTAAGTCAGCGACTGCTTCCCCTCCTACTATCATTTCGTTTTCTTTTTTAATATTGGCACCCATACTATATAATACTTCTAATATCCCTGCCCTAGTAGGATTAATTCCCACATTTTTAATTAATATTTGGGCATCTTTTATAATACTTGCTGCCACTATGAAAAAGGCAGCCGAAGAAATATCATTAGGAACATTAATAGTTTGAGGTCTAAGCTGGGGTTGAGGAGCGATAGTCACAGTTAGATCTGTTTCTACTATATCTGCACCTAGGGCACTTAACATTCTTTCCGTATGGTCTCTTGATTTTTTAGCTTCTATTATGCTGGTAGGGCTATCAGCGTACAAGCCAGCTAAAATTAGGGCTGATTTTACTTGAGCACTGGCCATAGGTGTATGATAGGTAACACCAGTTAAATTATGGCCTTTTATAGCCAGAGGGGCATATACCCCATTACCCCTAGCCATAATATTTGCTCCCATAGAAGTTAAAGGCTTTATTACCCTAGACATTGGTCTCTTATTTAAAGAATCATCACCTGATAATATCGAAAAAAAATTTACACCTGAAAGTAAACCAGTAAGTAATCTCATAGTTGTACCTGAGTTGCCACATTCTAAAATACGGGTAGGCTCTAGCAAACCATTTAAACCTTGCCCTTGAACTACTAATTGTTGATTATTTTGGGCTATATTTATGCCTAAGCATCTAAAGCAATTAAGGGTGGCTATAGTATCTTCGGCTAGCAAGAAATTGTTGATTACACTTTCACCTTCTGCTAAGGCAGTAAACATGACAGCCCTATGGGAAATTGATTTATCCGCGGCTACCTTAATTTCACCTTTAAAATTAGGAGTTTTTTTAATAATCTTTTGCATTTTATACACCTACCTAATCCAAGCTTTTATATTATTATTTAATAAGGTTTCCGTGGCTTTTCTAGCGGCGGCGGCATCAGTGACACCTAACCTAATAGTACCACCATCACCTTCTCGAACCCTTAATATTTCAATATCAACAATATTAATATTAACTTCTCCCAGTATGAAACCGAGTTTACCTATAATGCCAGGTTCATCGGGTACTATACAGACTACATCATGATAACTGGGGATTAAACCCTTTCTAGCTTTAGGTATTTCATCTCTAATCTGCTTAGCAGCACTAAGAATGCTTAATAATTTCTTATTATCCTCTTCTAGTATAGTATTTTTTATATCCTGTAATATTAGCACCAGCTCATCTAACTTATTAAGTATATGATTACGGTTAAATAGTAATATGTCTTCCCATAATTCAGGATTAGAGGAGGCTATCCTCGTGGTATCCCTAAAGCCTCCTGCAGCTAAGGTTAGATTATCTCTCTTACCTTGGGTAAGAGCAACTAGAGCTACAGCAGCTAAATGAGGAATATGGCTAACTGTAGCCACTAGTTCATCATGGGTTTTAGCATCTTGTATAATTATCTTAGCACCAGTATTTTTAAGAATGGCTATTAATTTACTGACCTGTTCACTAGGAGTTTTAGCTGGGGTAATAACATAAACAGCATTCTCAAACAAATATCTATCAGCACCATTAATACCAGTAATCTCCGAACCTGCCATAGGGTGACCACCTATACCCCATATATTATTAGGTAAACTATTAAAAATCTCCATTACCTCTTCTTTGGTACTCCCTACATCAGTTATAATGGTATCTTCCTGCAATACGGGGGTAATTTCAGTAATTATTGACTGGTAATGGCTTAAAGGGCTACAGATAAATATAATATCTGATTTACTCGCACCATTAACTAAGCTAACTGCCTCATCAATAGCCCCGATATTTTTAGCCGTCTGTAGAGATTCAGGATGGGAATCATAACCATAAATGCAATTTATTAAAGGTGAGCCTTTAAGGGCTAAGCCTAAAGACCCACCTATTAATCCTGTACCAATAATAAAAATATCAGCCTTCATTTACTAACCACTTTCTTTTTAAGCCAAAGCATTTTTTAATGCATTAGCTTTACTAGCCAGATCGGCAAAATTCTCAGGGGTGAGTGATTGAGGTCCATCTGATAAGGCTTCACTAGGCTTTTGATGTACTTCTACCATCAAACCATCACATCCTGCCCCAATTGCAGCTAAGGCCATAGGCTTAACCAGTTTCCATTTACCAGTACCATGACTTGGGTCAACTATTATCGGTAAGTGGGTTAAGTCTTTTATTAAGGGAACCGCACTTAAATCTAGAGTATTCCTAGTGTATGTTTCAAAAGTTCTAATACCTCTTTCACATAAAATTACCTCAGGATTGCCACTAGATATAATGTATTCTGCAGCCATTATCCATTCCTCAATAGTGGCTGAAGGACCCCTTTTTAAAAGTACAGGTTTATTAATTTTGCCTAATTCCCGTAACAAAAAGAAGTTTTGCATATTACGAGCACCCACCTGTAATATATCAACATACTCAGCAGTCACTTCTATCATACGGGGATCCATAACCTCAGTAACTACTGGCAGACCTGTTATTTGACTGGCTTCCTTTAATATCTCTAGCCCTTCTATTTCCAAACCCTGAAAAGAGTACGGAGAAGTTCTAGGTTTAAAAGCCCCACCCCTGAGCATCGTAGCACCAGCATCCTTGACTAATTTGGCAATTTCTATAAACTTATCCCGTCCTTCTACTGCACAAGGACCAGCCATTATTTGCAAAGAGCCATCACCAATAAAATTAGAAGCTACTTTAATAATAGTAGGCTCCTTTTTAAACTCCTTAGATGCTAATTTAAAGGGTTGGACTATTGGCACCACATTTTCAACACCTGGCATAGTTAAAAGCAAATCCACTATCTCATTAGTTCTTTCACCTATACCTCCAACAATAGTTCTTTCTATCCCTTCGGATAGATGGATTTGGAAACCATTTTCCTGAAGTCTATCACAGACCCCTTCCACCTCATGCTTTGGTGCATACCTTTTCATTACAATAATCATTTAAAAATCCTCCTTCTTCTAGGAGATGAGAAACAAAAAGCCAAAAGTGACCATAGCACTAATGGCATACTATCCTAATAGATGTATTCCCACCATCCTACCATACTACAAAATATTTTCTTAGCTACCATCCTACGCCTACTATTATAGTATTCTTAAGTCCAATAAAGCAATGGTGAATACAAAAAAGATCATTAAATGATTTAGAAAAGATTATTTAATTTAATAAGAAAAAAGTAAAATAGCTTGTAAAAAATACTTATATTAACCTAGTTCTGGCTTGCTGATGGGCAAATAATTCAATAGCATCATCTAAGATTACATCCCTATTAATATTTTTACGCTTAAACATCACATCTATAAAATAATCCGCCAGTATTGGATTTTTAGCTAACAAGGGACCATGCAAATTGCTACCAATAAAGTTTTTGTACCTTATCCCCTCTAATTTGTCATTATTATTACCCTGCCCCTTAACAACTAGACCAAATGGTAATAGATTTTCATCTTCGCTATAAATCCTAGCCATATGGTTAGCAAAGCCTACTATGCTTACCTCTTGTCCGTTAAGAATAGCAGATATTAAGGTATTACCTGTAAGACGATGAAGCCCATTTTCCACATAAAAGTTAAAAATGCCTAATCCTGTTACACTTTTCCCTCTATCAATAACATAAGATTGACCTAATAATTGAAAGGCAGTGGCCATAAATAACATAGGCACTCCTTCTTCCATTAAGGCAAACAAGGTGTCTTTTTGCGGTTCTAATTCCTTAGTCACCCTTGCTTGATTATAAGAAGTGCCTGTCCCCATAAATAGAAAATCATATTCTTTTAAGTCATAATTTTGACCTAAATTAATTTTTGTTATTAGGACTGAATGGCCAAGCCATTCTAGCCTTTTTTTAATAATAATTAAATTACCGTCATCCCCGTATAGGTCCATATGCTCAGGGTATAAAAATCCTATTTTAAATGTAGCCATGATAAATCCACCTTAAATTTTTATTCTCCCATTCCCATAAAATCTTTAACCTTAAGTGCTGATATGTCCGCCTTATATTTATCTTGATATTTAATTAGCATTTTCCGACTCGAAAACAATGCTGAATAAGTAGTAAACACATAACAAACCTCACTATCTCTTGTAATTAGTTCTTCAATTCCCTCAGCTAAATTTTTAACTAAGACGATATTTCCTGCGGGGAAACCAGAGTATTTTAACCTTACTGCTATATCGCCACTACAAGTACCAGCACAGATAAAATTATTAATATTAAGTTGATTAGTTGCTAACATTTCTAAATCTGTTTCCCATATCCACGAAACATCTCTACTATCACCAGCATTATCATTTAATATAAATAAAATGTTTTTACTTTGACTTTCCTGTTCTAAAGCCGCCATAGCTTGATTAAGCCCAATAGGATTTTTAACTAGAATTAATATGACCTTTTTCGCCGCAATATTAAAACTCTCCATTCGCCCCGCTTGAGGTTGATAGATTTTAATAGCATTAGTGATAAACTCGTCTTTTAAGCCCACTAATTTAGCAATACTTACCGCTGCTAGTATATTATAAGCATTATAAAAACCCTGATAGGGACTTTCTATATAAATGTCATTTACCCAAAAGCTAATCGTTGGGTTCATAACTAGACTGTGAGCTACAAAATTAGGTTCGGGGTTTCTATTACCACAATTAGGACAGTAGAATTTACCCAACTGGGCATAATGGTATTTATCAAAAACTAATTCGCTTTGACAAAATACACAATATTTACCCACTTTATTGTTATGGAAGCTTTCTTTTTTATCATAATCGGTTTCCTTAAAACCAAAATACCAACAATGTAAGCCTGTGTCACTTTGAAAATGAGTTACTAAAGGGTCATCAGCATTTAATACTAATTCTATCTTAGTATTTCTTAAGGCATCCTTTACCAAATTAATAATATTATCTAACTGTCCAAATCTATCTAATTGATCACTAAAAAAATTAGTAATTACTACTACTTTAGGAGTAAGCTCTTTTAATAATAAAGGAATATTAGCCTCATCAGTTTCCAAAAGTGCATAATGAAAGATTTTCGTACCTATTAAATTGGTTTTATCAATAAAAGCTGTAGTTATCCCCGTTATCATATTGGCCCCAGCCGCATTATGTACTAAGGAATAATCATGTTCTTTTAATATTTGAGCCACCATATTACTAGTAGTAGTTTTGCCGTTAGTGCCTGTAATTACTATAATTTCCTCAGAAATATTTTCGCCTAAAATTTTTAATATTTCTGGACAAATTATAAGGGCTATGCGACCTGGAAAAACTGTACCTTGACTACCCGTCAGCTTAGTAAGGCAAATCATTAATTTGCCTACTATAATAGCTATAATTAGTCTAATTTTACCCACTAGAATACTCCTATCATTTTTTCATTAATTTAATCACTAACTTAAACTATTCTATTTCCTAATTTAACATAATTAGAAATTATCACAAATAAACAGGTCTGCAAATATTACAGACCTGTTAGCCCCTATTAGCTATTAGGAACCGAACCAAGAACCAAAATCTATCATCCTATTTCTTCTAGGTCTATATTGTTGATTATATAAGTCTTCATAAACTTCGTTTAATCTAAGCGTGGTATTAACAGCTGAAAGGCTGTCAGCTTTAATAATTGCATTAGCTTGATATTTCTTATATAAATCTGGATTAGATAGAATTTTAATAATGGCTGCTGAAAATTCCTCCAAGTCACAATTAGTTAAAATACCATTTACCCCAGAATCAACCATATCTTGCACCCCATAAGCACTAACAGCTACTACTGGCAAGCCAGCTGCCATAGCCTCAATTAAAACCAAGCCTTGAGTTTCCGTGACAGAGGAAAATACAAATAAATCAGATGAATAATAAACTTCTACTAAAGTCTCAAAAGGTAGGGCACCTGTAAATATTACTTCTGTTTCTAAAGATAAGCCTAGACGAGTAGCTTGCCTTTTTAACTCATGCTCCAAAGGACCCTGGGCAGTTATTACTAAAGTAGTATTTGGCTGTGATTTTTTAACTAAACTGAAGGCATCAATTAGAAATTCTAAATTCTTTTCCTTAGTAAGCCTGCCGACAAATAAAAGAATTTTATTATCTTCAGGAATATTATAGTTTTCCCGTAGCCAATTATTTTTTTTGCCTGTAAATTTATGTAGGGGGACTCCTGTCGGTATTACTGAAACAGGAGTTCTGATATGATAACTTTTTAAGATTTCTTCTACCTCTGTTGAAGGTACAACCACATGGTCACATTGGTTACAAAAATGATTACTATACTTAATAGCCATATCCTTGGCTAATTTCTGAGCTACTGGTACATAATGGGCATACTGGTCATACAGAGTATGATAAGTAAACATCAAGGGAATATTATACCTTTTAGCATGGCGAAGCCCTACCCTCCCCATTAAAAAGGGAGAATGAACATGAACAATATCTAAATCAAGTTTTTTAAGTAATATATTCATTCCTGGATAAACAGGGATAGCCAAGCTATAGTCGGGATTAGTGGGAGAAGGAAGGGAGTAAAACCGATAAACTTTTTCTTCCTTTTCATGATAATCGGGATAATTAGGAGCAAATATATATATTTCGTGTCCTAGCTTTACTAATTCATCCCTAAAAGTGCATATTGAAGTCACTACACCGCTTGTATATGGCTTATAACTATCTGTAAAAATTCCAATCCTCACCGATAGTGCCTCCTTTTGTTAAACTATTATTTACTATACTATATTATTATTAAAAAAAAATTAAATAATTAAGACAAAATGCTACTTATTCCTCGTAAAATTCATATCCTGCTACTTGAAAAGCTTCTCCTTTATCAGACATAGAAGATATTGACAGAATACCATTACTGATAGTGTCGTTATTATAATTATACCTGTTTTCCCTATTTCTAGCACATTCTATACATAAAGTAGTATTAACTACCCTACTTAATCTAGCAGGATCTATCCTTTTACCGCAATTTTCACACACCCCGTACAAGCCCTGTTCATAGCGGGCTAGGGCATTATCTATTTTTTCCTTTTCAAACTCCATCATTTCTAACATGCCCAAGTCTTTTTCTCTTTCAAATACTTCCGTACCTATGTCTGCTGGGTGTTGATCATAGATAGACAATTCATCAGTAGTTTCACTAATGGGGGTAGTAAGTCTAGCTTGTTTTTCATTAATTACTTGTTCTAGCTTGGCTCTTCTAGCTAATAGCTGATCCCTATAATCCAATTTATGCACCTCTTTTATATTTAGTGCCCTCCCACATTCATCTGATTTTGTACTATTAATACAATATCCGCTATAAATTCCCCAATTATCGGTATATTAAATAGGATTACCTTTTGTAAAATGTATATTACCAAAGCAGCTAAAATTGTAAACCCTATAGCACTACCAAATCCCCGTGCCAATCCAATTAGAAAATTAACATAAAATAATCTCTTCGGCTTGGCAAACATTTCTACATATTCGGCTAATCTCATTCTTTCCATATTGTTAGAAAGTTCTACTAGTTTTTCATTAAGCTTTTCTAGGACTATTTTTTCATCTTCTGGTTTTTTCCCATTTTTCATAGAATTTCACCCCAAGATATAGATATTATCCCCTTAATAATTATTAATAATCATTTTTAATTATTCAAGGAATGAATTGGAGCAGGTATTCTGCCTTGGCGATTGACAAAACTAGTAGCAGAAAATTGATTTGTCTTCATAACTGGAGCCCTGCCTAATAATCCCCCAAACTCCACTATATCACCTTCGTTTTTATTGGGTGCAGGGATTATTCTTACAGCAGTAGTCTTACGGTTAATCATACCTATGGCCGCCTCATCAGCTATGATAGCCGCTATAGTATCTGCGGTTGTATCACCAGCTATTGCAACCATGTCCAATCCTACAGAACAAACAGAAGTCATAGCTTCTAATTTATCAAAGGTTAAGCTACCTGCATTAAGAGCCCTAATCATACCTTCATCTTCACTTACGGGGATAAAGGCACCTGATAAACCTCCTACATAGGATGAGGCCATAGCTCCACCCTTTTTTATAGCGTCATTTAACATAGCTAAGGCAGCGGTACTTCCATGAGTCCCTACCCTTTCTAGCCCCATAGCTTCTAAAATATCAGCTACACTATCGCCTATAGCTGGAGTAGGGGCTAAAGATAAGTCAATAATACCAAAGGGTACTCCTAACTTTTCTGAGGCCTCTCGCCCTACTAATTCACCAGTACGAGTTATTTTAAAAGCCGTATTCTTAATTATATTAGCTAATGTCCCAAAATCAGCAGTAGGATGTTTTTTCACTGCATTTAATACTACACCTGGACCACTTACACCAATATTAATAGTTGTTTCAGGCTCTCCCTGTCCGTGAAAAGCCCCTGCCATAAAAGGATTATCTTCCGCCGCATTACAAAAAACTACTAGTTTAGCACAACCAATGCCATCCCTATCCTGAGTAAGTTTAGCCGTATCTTTAATAATTTGCCCCATCATTAAAACAGCATCCATATTAATCCCAGCTTTAGTAGTTGCTACATTGACCGAGGAACATACTCGCTCAGTAGTAGCTAGAGTTTCTGGAATAGCAGAAATTAAAGCTATATCTCCTTTAGTAAAGCCTTTGTGTACTAGGGCAGAAAATCCCCCTAAGAAATCAATGCCTATCGCACTAGCGGCTTTATCTAGATACTTCCCTATAATGACTACCTCATCTGCAGGTAAATTATTGACTAACATAGCTAAGGGGGTTATAGATACCCTTTTATTAACTATAGGAATTCCATACTTTTTCGCTATATCTTCCCCTACGGTAACTAAGTTGCTTGCAGAATTTACGATTTTCTCATAAATCTTTTGACCGATTTTCTCTCCACTATCAGCATAGCAGTCCAATATGTTAATCCCCATAGTAATAGTCCTAATATCTAGGTTTTCCGCTTGTAACATTTTAACCGTTTCCAAAACTTCTTCTTTGCTAACGCTAAATTGCATAAACTAGCCCCCTAAAAAAATATATAACAAAGGGGATATCTTATATCCCCTAAAAATTATATCCTATGCATATACTTGAAAATATCCTCGTGTTGAGTGGTAATTTGTAGCCCTAGTTGTTCACCTTTTTTACTTAATTTTTCCCTTAGAGTAGTAATATCCAAAGAACTATTTTTATTATCAACTACCATAGTCATAGTAAAAAAACCCTGTAATATAGTCTGGTTAATATCTAGTATATTAACATTCGCCTCAGCTAAAATATTAGAAATACCTGCTATAATACCAATTCTATCTTTACCTAATACTGTTATTATTAATTTGTTGCCTTCTTCCATGTATGCCCTCCTTTTTATAGATGTTTAATAACATTACTACATCTATTACAAAGAGTAGGATGCTCGGTGTCTAACCCTACCGTATCTTCAATAATCCAACACCGTTCGCATTTTCCTCCTTCTGCAGCCCTAACAGCTACAAAAACCCCAGGAATGTTTTCTAGAGTTATAGCATCACTAGGTTTATCAGCTAGGCTACCTAATCCAACTTTTGATACAATAAACATTTTTTCTAGGTCTGCAGTTTTCTGCCAGCAGTCTAGCCATTCTGAATCCCCATATATAGTAACAAAAGCACCTAAGGAATGGCCTATCACCTTTTCACCGCGAGCTTCTTCCAAAGCCTTAGTTACTACTTCCCTCGTAGCCAATACCTTTTCAATCCTAGCTACTAATTCCTCATCATTATAATTTTTTAACTCTGGCCATTCAAGAAGCTGCACACTTTGGGGATCATGTTCACCTTTTAAGTAGCTCCATATCTCTTCAGTTGTAAAGGCTAAAATAGGTGTCAATAATACTACCAAATCATTAATTATATGATATAACACCGTCTGAGCTGCCCGTCTTTCCTTATCATTAGGTACTGAACAATATAACTTATCTTTTAAAATATCAAAGTAAATATTACTCAAATCAACCGTACAGAAATTATGAATCGTATGAAATACTATATGGAATTCATATTCTTGATAAGCCTTAGTAACCCTAGCTACCAACTTATCAAGCTTGATTAGTGCCCATTTATCCAATTCAGTTAAATCATCATAACTTACTAAATCTTTATTTACATTAAAATCGGAAATATTGCCCAAAATAAAGCGGCAGGTATTTCTAATTTTACGATAAGCTTCTGCAGTCTGCTTAATAATATTATTAGATACTGATACATCAGTACGATAATCGGCTGATGATACCCATAATCTTAGAATATCAGCTCCTAATTCCTTAGTTAATTTTAAAGGATCGACTACATTACCCAGTGATTTGGACATTTTTTTACCTTTTTCATCAACTAAAAAGCCATGGGTTAATACACTCTTATAAGGTGCACTGCCTTTTACAGCTACTGCCGTAGATAAAGAAGAATTAAACCAGCCCCTATGTTGGTCACTACCTTCTAAATACATTTCTGCAGGCCAATGTAAATCTGGATGGGTTTCTAATACTGCCATATGACTTGAACCAGAATCAAACCAGACATCCATAATATCAGTTTCTTTAATAAAATTAGTGCTGCCACAAGTACATTTAGTGCCAGGCGGAATTAAATCTTTTGCTTCCCTGGCAAACCATACATCTGAACCATGTTCTTTAAATAAATCGCTAATCCAGTCAATCGTAGCTTCATTAACTATGGTTTCGTTGCATTCTTGACAATAAAAAATAGGAATAGGGACACCCCAAGTCCTTTGCCTAGAGATACACCAATCTCCCCTATCCCGAACCATATTAAAAATACGCTCCCTACCCCAAGCAGGAATCCATCGCACACTATCAATAGCATTAAGGGCATCTTGCCTAAAACTATCAATCGAGGCAAACCACTGCTCAGTTGCCCTATATATAATAGGTTGCTTACATCTCCAGCAATAAGGATATTGATGCTCAATATTACTAGCTTTTAGCAGGCTATTACCATTAGTTAAATCCTCAATAATAACCTTATTAGCATCCTGCACAAACAGGCCTTCATACTTACCAGCTTCAGCAGTAAACCTACCCCTATTATCAACTGGCGAAATTATTCCTAAATCGTATTCCTTCGCTACATAAAAATCATCCTCCCCATGACCTGGGGCGGTATGAACACAACCAGTACCAGCCTCTAAAGTAACATGCCTACCTAATATGACTAAAGATTCCCTGTTAAATAAGGGTTCATGACAGACAAGCCTTTCTAAGGCTTCACCTTTAAATTCTTGGATAACTTCATAGTCTGCCCAAGCCATTTCGCTAGCTATATCTTCTAATAAGCCCTTAGCTAAAACATACGCTTCCTCATCCACCTTAACTAATACATAATCATATTCAGGATGAACTGAAATAGCTAAGTTAGCAGGCAAGGTCCAAGGAGTAGTAGTCCATATAACCATATAAGCATTTTCAGGGAGTAGCCCTTTACCATCAACAATAGGAAACTTCACATAAATGGAAGCAGAAGTCTTGTCATTATACTCTATTTCCGCTTCTGCTAGAGCAGTTTCACAGTCAACACACCAATACACTGGCTTAAGACCCTTATAGATATAGCCCTTATTAGCCATAGCTCCAAAAACCTTAATTTGCACTGCTTCAAATTCAGGTTTTAAAGTAATATAGGGATTATCCCATTCCCCTCTAATACCTAATCTTTTAAACTGTTCCCTTTGGATATCCACATATTTTAGGGCATATTCTTGACAATGCTTGCGGAATTTCACTACATCAATTTTATTACGATCTAAGCCCATATTTTTAATGGCTTGCTGTTCAATAGGCAATCCATGCGTATCCCAACCTGGAACATAAGGAGCATCATACCCATTCATCGAGTAGTATTTTACTATTATGTCCTTTAAAACCTTATTAAGTGTATGCCCTAGGTGAATATCCCCATTAGCATAAGGTGGCCCATCATGTAATACGAACTTGGGCTTACCCCTATTCTTATCTTGTACCTTACTATATATATCAATATCTTCCCAAAATGCTAATATTTCGGGTTCTCTTTTAGGTAAATTTGCACGCATAGGAAAATCAGTTTTAGGCAAATTTAAGGTTTCATCATATTTTCCTTTAGCCATTAAAATAACCACCTCACCAGTAATTTCATCTATATTATCAGAATACCAAAATACCTCTTTTAATTTTTCAATTCATAATATCTTAGTAATCTAAAAATAATCATAAAAACAAACTTTATATTTCCAACTATTAAATTTATATTAAAAAATAGTGATAATCAAGTAATAAGCTAAAAAATAGCCTAAAATCGTCTTTAATTTTAGCATATACCACTAGCATAAACAACCTAAGCCTATTATTGCTAGTCTAAAAATGAATATCAAAATAATATAATAAAAAAAGGATATTATTACATAAAAAGCGAAATATTCTTAAAAGTTGAAATATGGCTTTAAGCCTGAGGTAAATTATAGGGGGAGAAATAATAAAATGGACAAAACGGCTTCAAGAAATTCTCAAAAAGAAAAAAGAGGTATGGTAATCAAGGTAATTCTTCGTTCTTCTATAGGTGCAGCCATTCTAGGGCTAATAATAGGTTTCATAATATTGAAAAAACCTTATTACCATCCTATTTTAATCGCGGCACCATTTTCCTGCATCGGGGGCGGGCTTATCGGTTTATTTTCCTCGATGAAGAATATCAAGGAATTTGTGGATCCAGCCTTAATTATTGCCGACTACGCTAATGAAGTTGGAAATGGAGATTTAACAAAAGAGATAGACAATATACCCGATGGTTATATGCAATTAGTAGCTAATTCCCTAAATGAAATGGTATTGCATTTAAGAAGTTTGATAAGCCAAACTGATAATGCGGCTTTGGTTGTAAGTAATGCCTCTAATATGTTGTTAGCCTTATCAGAAGAAACTGGTGCGGCAGCCATTGAAGTAAATAATTCTATGTCAGATTACAGTAAGGGTGCAGAAGAACAGGCTACAGTTGCCCAGCAGATAAATAACTTAATTAATAGCCTATCACAAACCGTAGAAGCTATAGCTAGCAACAATCAAAAAACTGTTAATATGTCCCTAAATACTAAAAGTGCTATTACCGAAGGAGTAGAGGCAGTAGCAGTACAAAATATAAAAGTCGATGAGAGCTACAAAGCTATAGAAGAAGTTAGTCAAACCATAGAATTATTAGATGGTAACTCCTCTAAAATAGGACAAATAGTTGAAGTTATTGGCAATATTGCCGATCAGACTAATCTACTAGCCCTAAATGCTGCCATTGAAGCCGCTAGGGCTGGAGAACAAGGAAGAGGCTTTGCCGTCGTTGCTGAAGAAGTAAGAAAACTAGCAGAACAATCGGCCGTATCTGCTAATCAAATCGTAGCTTTAATTAGGCAAATGCAGACCAATACTAAAAAGGTAGTAAGTGAGATGAATGTTACTAAAAATGTATATAATGAACAGATTGCCGCTATCAATACAACTAGTACCATATTCAATAATATAGTTAACTTAGTACAAAATATAGATATAGAAATAAACGAAATATCTGCAGCTACTGAGCAAATGGCAGTAGCTACTGATGAGGTAGTTATTTCGGTAAAAGGCCTGTCAGACTTCACCGAGCATTTTGCTAAAAATTCCTATGGTATTTGTAATTTAACTACTAATCAAGAGGAAGCTTTAGAAGGGATTATCAAACAAAGTGAGGAACTAAATGAACAAGCCGAAATCGTAAAAAAACTTGTCCAAACCTTTAAAATCTAAGCAATAAGTTGCTGACAATAATTCACTATACTACATTCCTGGCAGTTGGGCTGACGGGACTTACAAATATTTCGCCCATGATAAATTAATAACTGATGGGCATTTCCCCATCTATCCATAGGGATAATTTCTTTTAAACTTAATTCTATACTTGTAGGATTTTTAGTTGCTACTAAACCTATACGATTAGCAAGCCTCACTACATGGGTATCTACACCCAAACCAGGTTTATTAAAGCCTACAGCTAACATTACATTAGCAGTTTTCCGCCCTACCCCAGGTAGGGTTATCAATTCTTCTAAACTATCTGGGATAATGTCATTATAATCTTCATTAATGATTTTGCCTAAAGCCTTAATGTTTTTAGCCTTATTGCGATATATACCGACCCCCTTTATTAATTCTTCTAGTTCATTTATATCTACTTGGGCTAAATCATAAGGAGTCTTGTATTTTTTAAATAACTTTTGTGTTACATTATTAACCTGAGCATCGGTGCTTTGAGCAGATAAAACAATAGCTACTAAAAGTTCAAATAAAGAATTATACTCTAACATGGTAGTAGCATTAGGATAATCTTTTTCCAAAATATCTAATATCTTAATAACCTTGTTTTTAGGCATAGTAATACTCCATTATAAGTCAACCCTATCTCAATTCAGCTCATGTATATTTATGCATACATTTAATCCCATAAAAAACTTCTTCGTAATACAATATTAAACTTACAATACCTTACTTAAAAAGGCCTTAGTTCTTTCATGGTGCGGATTAGCAAAAATATTACTAGGTAAACCTTCTTCTACA
>JAAYRQ010000131.1 GCA_012518685.1 Syntrophomonadaceae bacterium
CATTCGCAGTAAAACTAGTAGAAGAACAACTTGAAGCATTCCTTTTTGTAATGGGGATAGCCGCAGCCTTGATTTCGGGTATGATGACAAAATCCTTAATAATGGATGCCCTACAACACCCCATACCAATAGCAACGGCTGTTTTTATAGCTGGGGCTCTTTTCTATGTTTTCAAGGATAAGTTTCAAGCTTTTATGTCTAAAGTTCTGGAGAGTATTCCTTTATCAGTGGTAGTTTTCTTAGTTGTAGTATTACTAGGCTTATTATCCAGTATAATCACTGCTATTATAGCTGCCATAGTATTAGTGGAGATTATTTTTCTACTTCCTTTGGAAAGGAAAAACAAAATAGTAGTAGTCATTTTGTCTTGTTATTCGATAGGCTTAGGTGCAGCTTTAACACCGATTGGTGAACCATTATCTACTATTACTATAGCTAAGCTTAATGAAGACTTTTTCTATTTATTAAGGTTGTTAGGTAGATTCATTATTCCTGGAGTTGTTGGTTTCGGTCTTTTAGCAGGCTTATATACTGCTAGGGCTGCGAAGGGACAGGGTCAGGCTACATTAGATGATTCTATAGCTGATGATCCTGAAGTTGAAAAGGAAACTTGGGCTGGTATTACTATTAGAGCCTTAAAAGTATTCCTATTCGTAATGGCCCTTACCTTTTTAGGACAAGGTTTTACCCCCTTAATTGATAAATATATTTTAACCCTTGATTACAGATTGCTGTATTGGGTAAATAGTATTTCGGCGGTTTTAGATAATGCTACCTTGGCTGCAGCAGAAATTAGTAACAAAATGAGTATTATGCAAATTGAAGCTATCCTAATGGGCTTAATTATTGCTGGTGGTATGTTAATTCCTGGTAACATACCTAATATTATAGCAGCTTCAAAACTCAAAATCACTAGTACAGAATGGGCTAAGATAGGCCTTCCTATTGGTGTAATTACTTTGGCCCTATTCTATGTAATTTTGTTTGTAATATAATGCAGAATTTAAAAAGCGACAGATAAGCCTATCTGTCGCTTTTGTTTTGCTTGTATATGTGTTCCAGCCCTTAAAAAGCTGGAACACAAGCACCTTGGTATTTTTCTTCTAGGAAAGTTTTCACTTCTTCTGACTGCAGGGCCTTAGCTAACTTTAGCATATCTTCATTGTTTTCATCCCCTGCTTTTACCACTAAGACATTAGCATAAGGCGAGTCAGCGGCTTCCCTAGCGATGGCGTCATTTACAGGGTCTAAATTACCTTCTATAGCATAATTACTATTGATTACACATATAGGTAAATCTTCTAAAGCCCTTACTAACATAGGAGCATCCATCATTTGTATAACAATTTTCTTAGGATTGCTTACTATGTCTGCATCAGTAGCGATTAAGCCGGCATTGTCCTTAAGCGTGATTAAGCCTTCCTTTTCTAGTAATAGTAAGGCTCTACCGCCATTAGTAGCATCATTGGGAATACCTATTGTAGTGCCTTCGCCTAATTCATTTAAATTCGTAATTGATTTAGAATATACACCCATAGGTTCGCTATGGACTTTCACTAAGACGGTTAGGTCAGTGCCATTTTTCTCGTTATATTCATCTAAGTATTGTGTATGCTGGAAGAAGTTGGCGTCGATTTGTCCATCATTTAAGGCTGGATTAATTAAAATATAGTCAGTGAATTCCTCGATTTTCAAGTTAATTCCTTCTTCAGCTAACATGGGTTTAACTACTTCTAAGATTTCCGCATGGGGCTTAGCAGTAGCACCTACTACTAAAGCATCACTATTAGATTTATTCCCACACCCTGCTAAAAGCCCTAAAGATAAGACTAAACATAATAGTATTATTAGTTTTTTCTTCAATTTAATTTACCTCCTCTTATTAACGATACTTGCTGTTGCTTTATCACCAAAGACTTGAATTAACTGCACCATTATTATTAGGATAATAACTGTTGCCCAAAGTATAGTGTATTCATAGCGTTGGAAGCCATAATAATAGGCTAATGTTCCTAAACCACCTCCCCCAACAATACCAGCCATAGCCGAATAACCTATTAAATTTATAGTGGTTATAGCCACCCCTAAAATTATAGAAGGTAGTGCTTCTGGTATTAATACTTTGGATATAATTTGCCAAGCATTAGCTCCCATTGATAAGGCAGCTTCTATTAAGCCCCATTCTATTTCCTTTATCGATGTTTCTACTAATCTAGCTACAAAGGGAATAGCAGCTAATGTTAAAGGTACTATGGAAGCTGCTGTACCTATGAAACTACCTACAATTAATCTAGTTAAAGGGATAATAAGGATAAGAAATATAATGAAGGGAATGGAACGAACTGTGTTGACTATAACACCTAAGGTTCGGTTAAAAGCGATGTTTTCTAAAATATGTCCTTCATCAGTAATTACTAAAATTACTCCTAAAGGAAGCCCTAATAGATAGCTTAAAAAAGTAGCTATAGCTACCATATAGATAGATTCCCAAGTAGCTATTAATAACTTTTCAGCAAGCCAGGCATTGTTACCAAAAAGATTGTAAAAACTATTAATATCTAGTGCAGCAATTACTTCAAACATTTTTCAGCACCTCAACTTCTAAACCTTGATTATGTAAATATATTAAAGCCTCATTAATTATGGCAGATTCTCCGATTAACTCTAAGATTAGATTGCCAAAAGGGGTGTCTTTTACGCGGTCTATATTGCCATATAAAATATTGACCTTAATATTATAATGGCTAATCATAGAGGAAATAATAGGCTCACCAGCAGACTTGCCAATAAAAGATACTTTAACTAAACGGGAATAAATCCCCGCATCTTTGGGGGTCATATTAATTAAGTCTTCAGGGATTTCTTTATTAACTATAGCATTAATAAAGCTTTGGGAAGTGGGGGTACCTGGACTGGAGAAAATAGTTAGGACATCGCCGACTTCTACTATTTTAGAATTATCTATTACAGCTACTTTATCACATACTTGTTTAATTACATTCATATCATGGGTAATTAGAAGAATGGTAATGTTAAGCTCATCGTTAATGTTTTTGAGTAGTTTTAGAATAGATTTAGTCGTATCTGGGTCTAAGGCTGAGGTAGCCTCATCTGATAATAAAATTTTGGGTTCATTAGCTAAAGACCTAGCTATGCCCACTCTTTGTTTTTGCCCTCCACTAAGTTGGCTAGGATACACCTTAGCCTTATCCGTTAATCCAACTAACTCTAATAGTTGATTAACTCTAGCTTGGGCTTGCTTAGGCGGAATTTTAGCAATCTCTAAAGGAAACATAATATTATCATAAACGGTACGGGATGATAATAAATTAAAATGTTGAAATATCATACCGATTTTCTGCCTAGTCTTACGCA
>JAAYRQ010000132.1 GCA_012518685.1 Syntrophomonadaceae bacterium
AGGGAATTACAATCAGAAACAAATGAACCTAAAGAAAAATTACAATGGCTACCAGTAGAAATAGAAAACCCAGAACCTAGTCCAGCAATAACAGTAACTATTGGGATAGCCAAAATAGAAATACCCCAGAACTTTAATCGAGACCAACTTAGCCAGATAATACAGGTACTTAAAAATATATGATTAACGAAATATCAAGCCGCCCGGTTTTCCTAGCCAGTGGCAGTACCGACTTAAGAAAATCCATAGACGGACTAGCAATATTAGTAAAAGAATCTTTTGAACTAGATCCATTCAGCCCTTGCCTATTTGTATTTTGCAATAAAAAACGCGATAAATTAAAAATCCTCCAGTGGGAGCATAACGGATTCTGGTTACATTACCGACGCTTAGAAAAAGGCAAATTCAAATGGCCAAATGCTAATAGTAAAACCATAAACATTAGCTATAGAGAATTGCGCTGGTTACTAGATGGATTACCTCTAAACCAGCAAAAAGCCCATAAAGAAGTAAAAGCACGAACCATAATCTAATTAGCCTAGTATAAATAGATTTTTAAATAAGCGATAACTTAAAAAATCATAAAACACCACAAGAAGTCATAATATTAAAATATATTATAAATGCTTAATAATACTTGATAAATCGCCGTATTACTGCTATAATTATACTTATGAAAACGATTAATAATGCTGCTCAAATAATTAAACAGCTAAATGAAAAACTAACTGAACAAAATGATAAAATCCTAGGTTTAGAACAGCAAAATGCTGAACTAGATGCTAAGGTAAAATGGTATGAAGAACAGTTTCGTTTAAGCCAGCAACAAAGATTTGGTTCTTCCAGTGAGAAGACCGACTCTATGCAGCTTAATTTATTTAATGAAGCTGAAGATACTGCTGACCCTAAAATTAGCGAACCAGGTATCGAGACTATTACCTATGAACGCAAAAAAAGAAATCCTGGTCAAAGGGAAGCTAAATTAAAAGACTTACCAGTGGAAGAAATAGAATACGAACTAGAAGAAAGTGAACAAATCTGTCCCTGCTGCCAAGGAAACCTTCATAAAATGGGGGCTGAAATTAGGCAAGAACTAAAGATAATACCAGCCCAAGTAATACTAGTTAAGCATATGGAATACAAATATGCTTGACGCCACTGTGAAAAAGAAAATACTACTACACCCATAATAAAGGCTAAAATGCCAAGTCCCATATTACCTGGAAGCCTAGCTTCCCCCTCCATAATAGCTTAATGGAACAAAAATATGTAAATAGTATGCCATTATATAGGCAGGAACAAGAATTAGCTAGGCTAGGTTTAGAGCTATCTCGTCAGACCATGGCTAATTGGTTACTAGCTGCTTCTGATCCCTGGCTTAAAATAATATATGATAAGCTCCATCTGGAATTACTTAAAAAGGATATCTTACATGCAGATGAAACTACCCTGCAAGTATTAAAGGAGCCAGGTAGAAATGCTGAAACTAAATCCTTCATGTGGTTATACCGTATTGGAAGGGACGGTCTGGAGTGCCCCCCAAACAGTAGACAAGATGGGTACGGTTAAAATCCATTGAATTTTTATGAAATACTTTTCATTTGTTTATATTTACTAGGGGGGACACCCCCTAATTTTTCTTGTGGTCTATGATTGATATAATAATCCATATATTCTTCTGTTATCTGTATCACATCATTTAGATCCCGAATTTTCTTTTTCATTAGATGAATGGATTCACATTTATAATGACTAAAAAAGCTTTCTGCCTTTGCATTATCCCAGCAGTTTCCCTTCCTAGACATGCTTTGCTTAACTTTTAACTTCTCTAGTAATTTAACATATTTTTCATTTGTGTAATGAATACCTTGGTCGCTATGTATTATGCTTCCTTCCAGATTATAATTTTTAGCTAATTTTTTTATTGTATTTATGCTTAAATATTTATCCTGAGTGTCACTTACTTTCCATGCTACTGGCTCATTATTAAATAAATCTATCACAGTACAAAGATATGTCATTGTTCTAGATGTCGGTATATATGTTATATCTGTTACAAATTTTTCTCCTGGTTTAGCAGCGGTAAAATCGCGATTCAATATATTTGCTTTGATTATACTTGAGCCTTTGGGTTTTCTAAATTTTCTCCTTACTATTGAACTTATATTATTTTCTTGCATTATCCTAAGTACTTTTTTATGGTTGACAATTAAATTATAGTTGTTTCTTAATATCTGTGTAATGGTTCTATAACCAGCTCTTTTATTAGATTTGTTATATATTTGAATTATTCTTTCTTCTATTTCTGAATTTTGTTTTATCGGTTTATTTTTGTACTTGTAATATGAAGATCTGCTTATTCCAGCAATTTCACATAACAAGTAAATTGGATGTTCTAATTCTATATCCATTATAGCCCTATATTTTAATTCTCTAGGAGTCACTTTTTTTTTAGAAATGGTTGTAATGATTCTAGGCTTTCGAGATAGGCTACCTTGGCTTTAAGATACCTGATTTCCTCCTCATATTGCTTTTCCCTAGGTGTTCTTGTATCGGCCCGTGTAATAGCTTCTGTGCTTCTACCTGCAGTTTTATTTGGCTTTGTTGCATCTGGGGGCAATAGGCCTTTCTTTTTTAACTGCTTCTCCCAGTTATTAATGTAGTTTTTAGAAGGCAAATTGTACTTATTTGCTATTGCCCTAACACCTAAGGTGCTTTGATAATAGTCTTTTACTACTGCTAATTTAAATCCATCAGTATATTTTCTGACCACTGATAAAACCCCCTTATTTTGTAGTATATATTATCCGTCCCTAGGTTGTCTCTTTTTTAGGGTGCAGACCAGTTC
>JAAYRQ010000133.1 GCA_012518685.1 Syntrophomonadaceae bacterium
CCAAATCCTTCATGTGGTTATACCGTACTGGAAGAGACGGTCCACCCATAATTTTATATGCATATCAGACTACTAGGGCTAGTAAACATCCAAATAAATTTCTATCTGGTTTTAAAGGCTATCTACAAACAGATGGCTATAGTGGCTATGGTAATCTGACTAATATTACATTAGTCAGCTGCTTTGCCCATGCAAGGCGTAAATTTACCGAAGCCTTAAAGGCTTTGCCAGCTCAGCTGAACAAAAAGATAAACCTGTAGCAGCTAATATAGGGTTAGATTACTGTAATAAGTTATTTGCCATAGAACGTAATTTAAAAGACTTAAGCACTGAAGAACGCTATAATCAAAGGCTAGAATTATCTAAACCTATACTAGATGAATTTTACACCTGGCTTAAGAGGCAAAAACAACATGCCTTACCTAAAAGTGCCTTTGGTCAAGCTGTTACTTATTGCTTAAACCAGTGGGGGCATCTCAATAGCTTTTTATTAGATGGCCGATTAGAAATAGATAATAACCAGGCTGAATGTTCTATTAAACCCTTTGTTATTGGCAGAAAGAACTGGCTTTTTTCAAATACTTCTAAGGGAGCCAGGTCTAGCGCTATAATTTACAGTATAATTGAAACAGCTAAAGAAAATAAACTTAAGCCTTATGAATACCTAGTATTTCTATTTGAGAAACTGCCTAATATTGGTATTAATGATCCTTCTACTATTGACAGTTTAATGTCTTGGTCAGACACTCTACCTGAAATATGCAAAATGCCTGTTAAGGATGATGATACTTTAGTAAATGCTTAAGAGGTAGGTGTGAAGGGTTTGACGCTTACACAACATTTACTCTAGAATCATAGAAGAATAAGGGGACGGAGGTGTTGACACAAAATGGTGCTAATAACCCTGTCCCAGCCATATGTCTTATCCTCTCTACTCACCATAATTCCCCACCCGTTTATTTTATAAGTTCCCCTTTTTCTTTTAATCTTTTGGACCGTTCACCATCCGAAATGTACCTTTCACCACATATTGGTATCATTTCCATTTTTTATACGTTACAATAATTCTACTTAAAACTTTAATTAGGTTTTTTGAAAAAAATCATGATTTTAAACGACTAATGCAATGTAATGTAATAGATAAGGGGAAAATTTATTTAGTCATTACTGTGGAAGCTGATAAATTAGAATTGGAGGTGGAGGTGGTGCCTATGAAACTGTAAAATAAAGGTCTGATAAAATATTAAATGATATTTTAAGGGAGGTTATACCATGAAGAATATAATGAAAAAAGTTTGCTTAGTTTTAATGGTTACCATATTTTCTTTTGGCTTTTCAATAGTCGGTGTTACACCTGCAAAAGCAAGCGATTCATTAAACCTGCAAGAAAAACAAAGGGTAGTAAATACACCTATTTACTACGTCATAGGTGAGATTAATGAAGATACCCCAGATAATATCCCTACGTATGGTTGTATTAATAAAACCTCAGAAGAACTTGTAGCAATGAATAATGAAGATTTTAAATC
This sequence comes from Syntrophomonadaceae bacterium, assembly GCA_012518685.1. GTDB lineage: Bacteria > Bacillota > Syntrophomonadia > Syntrophomonadales > Syntrophomonadaceae > JAAYRQ01. Next base: position 1,530 of record JAAYRQ010000133.1, read on the forward strand.
TGCTATAAAAAGCGAGTTAAAATGGGCTATTAATCAAAAGAATGCTGGAGCAAGTATTTTTTGGCACCCAGAAGCTCTTGATATTTCCAAGATAGTTGTTCCAGAATTACATGCAGAAATTTCCGATCAACTAAAGAAACAAACGTCAGTGCAAAATATTGGAAATCAATCAAATGCTAATACTAAAGAATCTTACACTCCAGGAAGCACAAATAAAACATATTACCTTGATAATAAAACTGCTGGACTAGTATTCTGGCGTTTTAACAAAAGAGCAACTTGGGAATGGGATGCTAATGGGATAACAAGTCTTACAACATCATGTTGGGCATCAAAAATATGGCCAGGGTGGACTTATACTGGTGTTATAGATGAATACTCGGCCTGGATTTCGAACCCAACTTCAAAGTATACTTATTCGCAAGGAGAGTTCACTACTAATGTACAAAATTCTTATCCTTATATCAGAATTAATTGTTATGCAGGAGGAACGTCCAATGTAAGCGGGGGATTTGAGTAATTTGTAGAATCACACAATAATCCAAATAAGTAAACCCCGTCAGATGTTTAGATGTTTACCTACTTTTTTTATAAACTGCAATTACTACAATTAGATTAAAGTTATAATATTAGTATGTTTTGATTATGGAGGAAAATGCAAATGAGTACAAGTGTGGTACTATTAGGTCTGTTTATTCTATTACTCTTTATTGAAAATCAACGTCAACGTATTAAAATGCAAAGATTATTGACAAAAAAAATTTCTAATTATTTTGAAGAAGACATAGCTGTTAAAAAATCTATTTTAGAGGAAATTAATAAAAGATCTGAGATATAGCACTGGGGCTAAACATTTAATCTTTGATGTACTAAGAAGCCCAGCAATGCTGGGCTTCTTAGTGGTTTACTCAATTACATCCGTTCGGGTTTGCTACTTTCCAAGGATTCTTGGTTCAATTTTAGTAGCATTACGGTCACAGGGTGATATAGATAGGCTATATTAAATAGGACAAGGAAATTCCTCCCCATGGTATATACCATGGGGAGGAATTTAAATGGCAAAGCATTATGAAGAAGTATTTAAAAAACAAATAGTAGCTTTGTATAATAATGGAAAGACATTAGCAGATATTAATAAGGAATAGCTAAATATACAGTTAAAACATGGATTGAAAGATATAATAATTCAGCTTTATTTGATGTTAATAATGTTATCATATCGAGCATAAAAACAACAAGCTAATTACTAATGTCAATATAATTTTGTACAAAAGTGCTAATATTATAATGTACAATCAATTGTTCCTTTGTACCTAAGATAAAGCTTCAGCGGTTCTATAAGAATTGCCTAAAATATTTACTATACTAGAATAGTGTACCAATCTATCTAAGATAGCACTAGCTAACATATTGTCAGTAAAAATATCATTCTAATTTGATCTAAATATTTATCTAGATTTATAGCTATTTGGGTTAATTTAAGCTCATTTAAGTTGTCACATAATATCTGCCAAATGCGTATTAACTTGTTGCTGTAAATTATCTAAATCAGCCCTACCTGCAGCAGCTAATATCCATTCCGCACCAGTATCTAAATAGATTTCCCCTGTGTCCTGGGCGAAGTAATATCTGCCCACAATTCCTGGACTAGGTCTATCGGCTAAAGTGCCCCCAGACAGCTCTGCAACACCTTCTCCTTTTTTAACTGCTTTTTGGTCTATTTTTTCAAAATTCTCATTAAAGTCAACAATGTTATAGGAATGTTCACCATTGAAAATGGCTATTATACCACATATCTATTGAAATAATTTATATACCTTCTAGAATGATTGTTAATATTATCCATTGGGTGGCTTGGCATAGAAATTCACTTATTTTAAAGGGGGTATGTTAAACCTCAAAAATCCTTCTGGTAACCAAGAATTAAACAGGAGTTGGTTTTAATGTTTAAAAAACATTATTGTTTTAGTTTAATTATATCCCTAATTTTAATTTTCGCCCTACCTTTTGTTGTAAGTGCTTCCGATAGCTCAGACGGTTCAAATAATATAATAATCACAGATGAAAATGTGGAGCAAATAATGGAAGCAGCAATATTAGGAGATAAAGAGGCAAGCGAAGCTATATTTAAAATGGACTGCTTTAATAATGATAAAATAAAGGAATTATGAGGGCAATTAACCATAATATTAAACTTAATTTTTCAGGCATTATAAAATCATTTCCTGCTATTATTGATTCTAAAGTATTTGATATAAGTTCAGATAGATACATGATGCTACCAGCCAGTAGAGTTCTTATAACCGTTCCTAACAATGCTGATGCTAAAGATATTGATTTAAACCAAAGGATAATTAAAATGGGTGCAGCGTGGAAAATGATAGGAATTGATAGGACTAGAAAAGGTTTATTTGTTTTACATTATTCCTGTTCTTTAGATTTTGTA
>JAAYRQ010000134.1 GCA_012518685.1 Syntrophomonadaceae bacterium
CCCTTAATTTTGGCTACTATGGCTGATACATCTGGTCTTTCACCTTGATATACGATTACTAGCTGGTTATCTGCGTCCCAATCCACCGTAAAGCCTAAGCCTTCAGCTACATACCTAGCAGGTAACATGGTTCTGCTGTTAGTTATCATGGGTGCTACATCTATATCTTCGCTTATTCCGTTCACGGTAATAGCACTCTTGCCGATGGTTAGGTCTAGTTTATTACTGCCTTGCAAGGTGGCGGTTCTGGTATTGTTATTCCATTCAATATTGCTATCAGTTACCCCTAGTGCATTACCTAGAAATCTTACGGGTACAAAGGTACGGTCTAGGTAGATTATAGGGGCGGTATCCATTTGATTTACTGCTATATCCTCACTACCTATAGTTTGGGTATAGTAGTTTTTATCGTTAATCTTGAATACGATTAACTTATCACTAGTTGCAATAACTTCATCGTTAGCGGTTACTGGCTGATAAGTTAAAGTACTTATGAAAACAAACATTAATACTAATGCTAAAATCTTAGTCCTTTTCATCATAAGGATTCCCCCTTTAAATATTCTATATTTTTATTTATCCTTAATAGGCACAACTGCAAGAGTTTTACCTAGGGGAGCTAAAACCTTTAACACGGTATCAATTTGCGGACTAGTGCTTCCTCGTTCCATACGAGCTATAATAGGTTGTTTAACACCACTTAATTCTTCAAGTTTTCTTTGAGATATGCCAAGTTCTTTTCTTGCACGTACAACTTCAGCCATCATAGCTACTCTAAGATCACTAGCTGCATTTTCCTCTGGTGTAAATATCTCTTTTCTTAATTCGTTCCAACTTCCCCCTATTGCATCAGCCCCACGCTTTTGTATGTCAGCTAAATTCTCTTTAGCATGGGTAAGCCCTTTTTTATATTCTGTTTTATTATCCATCGCTATCTTTCCTTTCTTTTAAGTCTGAAAAATTCCGTATAGCTTGGTCAATTGCTCTCTTTGGAGTTTTTTGTGTCTTTTTTATAAAATAATGCAGAAGCACAAAACTGTCGCCATCCCATGCCGCAAATAATATTCTATCTCTTAATGGTCTAAGTTCCCATATTTCACCATCAAGGTGTTTAATATAAGGTCCACCAGCATTCTTTCCTTCTTGGGCTAAATACTGAATATAGTCGTTAATTTTGTTTGCCTTTATACGACTATTTTTATCTTTCCTTGCGGTTAATTCCCTTAGATAATCAGCTATTGGGCTGTTACCATTTTTGTCTTTGTAGAAAAAAACCTCATACAATTAACCCTTCCTCCTACTAATAATATTATACTTTAAAGCTATTAAGCTGTCGAGTACTTTTAAGTTATTATTTTAAAATAATTGGCTTATATTAATCGCCCATTATAACAAGAATTCTAAACTATTCCGAAATATTATAATCTTCCCTATTGCCTCCTATAGGGGTAAATCTATACTGAACATCATATTGGGTTATTTTACTGCCACTACCTATACTGCTACGGTCACTTATAACTATCTTGTCCCCTGCATTGGCGGTAATCTTAGGGCTGTCTTGGGTGGGTAAGATAGGCTCTTCATCCCATTTTCCGACAATATTTCATTAGCTAAAACACCATTAGAGTTGATTTGTAGGGCGAAGCCCGCCTTGGGGCGTAGGTGGTCTAGGTTATTGGAAATAGAAAAATCCCTATAATCTATTACCCCTAGATAGTTCTCTAGTTGGTCATTGCCAATTCCATCAGCTAATACTACTAAGGTGTTAGTGCATAAAAAAATGCTTAGTAATATTAAAGTAAAATATTTTCGCATTCTATACCTCCTTTTAATTTATGACATAAAAAAATCCCCGCTAAGCGGGGAGTGCTTTAAACTTACAAATTTTCTAGGCTATTATTTGCCTATTCTGGAATTTCTAGTTGTTGTTTTAATGCTTGCTGTAAGGTTTGAGAAAAGTTAATACCTGCCTCATCACCCAATGTTTTTAAATATTTAGGAACCGATACATTAATTCGCATAGTACTCAGGTCATTAGCCCTGCGATATTTGTCAAAATCAATATCCACCCATGACACTATTTCGCCTGCTTTATGGGCTGGCTCTGAAGTTGAGGGTTCTGGTATTAAACGCCCATCATCTTGCGTAGTTATCCCCCATAATCCAATAGCATCCCTAGCCATAAAAATAGCTTCAGCAAGGTCTTTTCC
>JAAYRQ010000135.1 GCA_012518685.1 Syntrophomonadaceae bacterium
GGTATTACCGTAAAGAAAAAAGCTATAATTAATGAATAAGCGATTAAATTAAGTTTCTTAGTCCTTTTTAAAGTCATTTATGAAAATCCTCCCCATAATTTATCTATAAAAACATCTTTCGATTACAAATGAAGACTTAATATATTATATCGCTATTTACCAGATAATTCTTTACTAATCGCCCTTAATATTAGCTGCCTATAACTAAACTTTACTAGAAATCCTGCCTTTTTTTATCCTAATCCAGCCTTTTTATCATTCCACACTATGTCATCCTGAACTCTCCACACTATGTCATCCTGAACTCTCCACACTATGTCATCCTGAACGAAGTGAAGGATCTTCCCCCCACACTGTGTCATCCTGAACTCCCCACACTGTGTCATCCTGAACGAAGTGAAGGATCTTTCCCCCCTATGTCCGTTTTAAGATTCTTCGCTGCCGCTCAGAATGACAAGGAAGCTAACACTCAGAATGACAAGGAAGCTAACACTCAGAATGACAAGAGGGGGTAATCTAAAAATCACCCCCTCTTTATTTAATACTATTGCTTCATTTTAGCTAATTCCTCTTGTTTTAAAGCATTACGCATAGGTTTACCTACGCTTGTACGAGGTAGTTCATCAATAAACTCCACATGAGTCGGCACCTTGTAAGGTGCTAGACTTTCACGGCAGTGTGATTTCACTTCATCCTCGGTCATTTCTTCACCTGCTTTTAGGATGACAAAGACCTTAGGAGTTTCACCCCGTTTTTCATCTGGGATACCTATGGCACAGGCATCCAGTACCTTAGGATGGGTATAGAGGACTTCATCAATTTCCCGACAAAAGACATTAAAACCGCTACACAGTATCATATCCTTCTTCCTATCGACAATGGTAATAAAGCCATCTTCGTCCATAGTAGCAATATCGCCTGTATAGAGCCAGCCATCCCTAAGGGCTATCGCTGTTTCTTCAGGATTCTTCCAATAAGCTTCCATTACTTGAGGACCCTTAGCTATTAACTCACCAGGCTCACCAGTAGGCATATCCTTACTACCCTCTTCCAAATCCACAATACGAATGTCTACATCAGGCCAAGGTATTCCTACACTTCCTACTATTCTCTTAGTAAACATAGGGGTACAGGTTAATACATTAGAAGTTTCTGATAGGCCATATCCCTCTGTAATGGCAGCCCCAGACAATTCCTCAAACCGCTTAATCCCTTCTACAGCCAAAGGTGAAGAACCACATATCATAGCCTTAATATTCCTGATTTTAGATTTACTTACATCAGGATGGTTATTAAGCCCATAAATCATAGCTGGAACAGCCGCAAAAAAGTTAGGCTCATGTTCATTAATATTTAACAATAATCCATTAGGACTAGGATCATTAACTACTATTACATTGCCTCCTGCTACCATATTAATATTAATACTAGTATTAAAGCCATAGATATGATAAAGTGGCATAGCACACATTATTCGCATATCTGAAAACTTTTCATAAGGCGGAGAGAACCAATAGGCATCTTGCCAAGCCATCGCTTCTAAGTTGGCATTACTTAACATACAGCCTTTAGCCAATCCCGTTGTTCCACCAGTATATTGAAGCATGGCCAAATCATCTGACTTAACATCTATCTTAGGTTCTACTGCCTCACCTTTATTTAAGAAGTCAGCATAATTTATTATCTTATCTGTATTTTCTAGCTTACTATTAGTTTTAGAATCAACTACTACTATCAACTTAATCATAGAACCATCCGACTTAGCAACTTCTACGACCTTATCAGCAAAACGATCCTCTACAAAAACTATGGAAGTTTCACTGTCTGAAAATTGATGAGTTAATTCTTTGACGGTGTACATGGGATTGGTAGGAACAATGGCGGCACCAATTTTGTAACAAGCTTGAAGAAGTATTACATACTCTACTAAATTAGAAGTCATTAAGGCAATCCGATCACCTTTTACATAACCAGTTGCTATAATGGCATTAGCCACTTTTTGTGCCATTTCATTCGCTTGGGCATAGGTTAATTCTTCATTAGCCCATATTAAATAAGGCTTATCTGGTTGTTTTACCACCCATTCATTAAAATAGTCCTTCATAGCCTTACCTGGATAATCAATAGATTTTGGCACTCCTTCGTCATAATACTTATACCAGGGTCTATCCATTATAAAACGCCTCCTTTAAATAATTTTCACTTTCTTGTCAAGAATTTCTGTAATTTGCTACAAAAAATACTCCTTTCTTAATTCTGCCAGATTATTAAGTAATTTATAAATTCACTAAAAGAAAAATAAAACCCTGCTTAAAAAAACTAATAGGCATAATTAATAATTATTATTAGCCATAAAAAAAAGCCCCAACTTATATGTGGGGCATTATTGGTGGGGATATTTGCTAATCTTTAATAGAATCCTTAGCAAAATTCGTCTATAAACTCTCTAGGGGTTAAAATTTTAGGTTTTTCTAGCTTCAGCTCCCCAAAATCCTTATCACCCGTAATTAATATATCTACATCCTCAATTATAGCCGTATATAATACTGGGTAATCCATCTCATCCCTAATTTCAAAAAGTCCTTCTTGTATTATGTCTGGGGTATATACTAGTTCAAAGGGAAAAGCCATTAGGAATTCGTCAACATATTTCATCTTATTTTTAAATCTTCTATTGACAACCTGTTTTAGTTCAGAAACGACATAAGAGGATAGGACTAATTTATCCTCATTTAGTATTTTTTCAATCATTTTGTTTAAGGTCAAGCTGTTCAAAACAATAGCTGAAATTAATATATTCGTATCTAACATTATCCTCATTTTTTACTCCTTATTTCTTTCAGCTTGTATTTCTTTTCTAACATCCTTGACTAAATTAACCACATCATCTTCGTTTTTTAGTCCTAGCCTTTCAGCTTCCCCTGCGAATTCATCTTGAATCTTTTTTAGGGCTAACATGGCTGAATTTGCTATCAACATATTACCGTCTTTTTCTATAAATACGACTTTATCGCCTTCTTTAAGATTTAATTTTTTCCTTATATTAACTGGTATGGTCACTTGTCCTTTTGACATTACTTTGGCAATTTCCATTTTTGCACCCCCTATATATCCTACTTATCCTACTTATCCTGCTATCAGTATATACTATTTTATTTAAGAAATCTATATCTACGCTGTTTGATAGTAAAATATAGTTCCATAAAAAAAAGCCCCAACTTATATGTGGGGCATTATTGGTTAATATGTTTATTCTACTACTACATAGATTCCCTTTTTATTCGTGGTAAAACTTACCTTAGCATTAAGTAAGTCCTTAGTAAATGCTTGTGCAAACCACTGACGATAATCCTCATCATAGCGTAAGACTTTAATTCGTTGCCCATCGCTGTTTTGATAGGGTATTTCTACCTGTGCATAATTAAAATCTATATTTTCTCCGCCTATTTCTATAAAGGGCGATAAAAAGTTACTATTAAGCATGCCCCGCTTTAAAGTAGGTATTAGACTCGGTTCAGCCCGCCCTAGTCTTAATTCCACCTCATCATTATTATAGGCATTATCATTAGGTTGTAGCTGATAAACTGACACATTCGCCCATCGAGAAGTAGTATATAGCCAAGTGGTATTTTGCCAGTTCCTCGGCAACCTAATTTTTCTGACTAAGACATCCTCACCCATTAAGTCATCTAAGTCTAAATCTATATAGCTGCTATTGTACCTAGCATTTAAGATTAGAGTATCAGCATTAGTTTTCACTGAGGAGACTACATCCCCCACCCTATATTCCCCTTTTACCCTAATGCCATCTTCAGGCATGGGCATAGATGATGCCTTAACCACGCTGAAACTGCCGTAAATAGTTTGGCTATATATTTCATTATCATTTTTAATAACTAAAATATTATATAAACCCGGTTTTAGTTTATCCCTACCCCGAGGTAGAAAAACTTCTAGGTAGTATTTCCCATCTTGCTCCTTTAGCCTAACCTCATAAGCCTTAATGTCATTGAACTTTACATCAATATTACTGCCTACAAAATAATCACCATAAATTAAAATAGGCTCCCTAACATCATAATCTTCCGCAATACTGCCTATAGAGATGTCAGTTATCTGTGGGGAACCAATCGTGCCAAAGCTCCACATAATCAAGTCATTGCCGACCCCTTCAGGATAATATACCAGACCACTAGGTACTTCGACATTATAATTAGCCTGAGCTAATAATTTTCTGACTGGAATGTATAGGCTTGCTGTACCTGCCTCTTTTCTAAATAAATATCTTTCAATAAATGCCTCCCTTTCCTCACTAGTTAATTTTGAGGCATATTCTAATAAATCTCCATCTAGCATAGTCTGCCTACTCCCACCTACGGCAAAAATATCTGTCAAGTGCATTTTACCAATTAAGGAAGAATCATAAGTAAGCCCCCCATCATCCGCAAAGACTACCCTTAAAAAGTAGCGTTCCTTACCATTAATCGATTCAGGCTTAAATGCTTGCTCATCCACTATTTCCCCTGTGGGATGTAAACTAATTACCTTAGGTTTCTTATATTCCTTGATTGGTTTAATAGTAACTTTTAACCAATCACCCGTATCGCTTCGCCAAGCAATAACTATTTCCTCTAGCAAGTCCCCACCAGCTAGTAGAGGCACTGGCAGAAAGTCCCCTTCTAAGGTGACTAATTCGGGATTTTGCTCCCCAGCCTTAATAATAAAACGCGGATCACTATCTGCTATATTTTCGGGTAGTTCAAATAATAAGTAGCCAGTAGTATTTATGTCATATACTTTCTGAGCTACTGTCACAAAGCTATCCGCATAATTAAGCCTAATTATGCCCCCACTTTGACTAATTAAATTATCTTTTGTAATAGTAGTAGCATCCTTAGCTTTTAATTCCCCTGTTGGCACACTTGCATCACTATATATTATTTTAGTATCTGGATGGTATATAGAAGGGTGCAGTTCTAGCTTAGCAGAATATACTTCAGCCCTTTTGAAGAAATCATCCGTTTTCAAAACAGGTTTAATACTTACCCTTTGCCAAACATTCTCCTCAGCCCCCTCTTCTTGCCAGGCTACTTCTATTTCTCTATATATAGGATTAGTTTTGGCATTATAAGGAAACTTTTCATTGACTAATAAGGGTACAGCAATGCCTGTATAATCAGTTTCAAAAAAATATGCTTCCTTGTTTTCTGGCTTGATAATTAACTTACTTATATCTTTTTCCGTTTCAGTTAGGAAAACTATTATTCCATGGTTTTCATAAACAGAATCCTGTACCTTAGCTAGACTATCCGCATAATTAAGGGTAAGACTAGCAGCTTGCTGCACTAATAAATCTGTGGAAGTTATTTTCAAGGGGGTAGTGGCATCTGCCATGGTTAAGATACCTGTTTTTCCTCCTATGTCACTGTAAATATTATCATTATCATCATACATTAAGGGGCTTAGCTTTAGATCTGCCGCGGGATGGGTTTTGCTTAAAATTGTATCTGCTGACGAGACAGGCAGAATATTAAGTTTTGTCCACCCGTAATTTTGTGTTTCCCAGGCAATAGATATCTCCTGTAGGGGATTATCCTTATAATGATGGTCTTTGCTTGTATCTGCGATTAAGGGTATCCACACCCGATTATCATTGGCCTTGTGGGCAGTATAAACACCCTTAATATTAGTTATTAGGTTAAAATTGCCTTCACCTAGCCTTATATCATTTATTATTATCCCTATTTCCCCATATACTCCATCTGTAATTTCACCTGTATAATAGACACTTTCACTTACCACTAATTTACCGATAATGTCCGCATTAGGAACCAGTAATTGTCCTCTGTGGTTTATGTATATTTCTTCAAAATTATAGTCAGTTATATCCGATAGTTCTACTATGGTTATTTCGTTATCCATATAAGCAGAGGCAGTTTGCCAGATGTTAGCTAAGTTATCACTAGCCACTGCAGGTGGTAGGGTTCCTATATTTACCAAGCCCATCATGAAAAAGGCTAGGGTGATTAGGGCTATATATTTGGATTTGATTAGTCGCATAGCTTCAACTCCTAATAAGATTTGTAACTTAATATTAATTATCGGGATTCTCACTACAATCCTTTAAAGCACCTAGCCGCCATCAGGGATATTCTAGCTGAATTTAATAGGTAAATAGCCAGAATTATTTATGATAGGGTTCATTTTAATTCTTTTAACCCCATAGATATCAAATATCCTTAATTATTGTTTGTTAAGATAGTTAAAGATACCTTAGTGGGTGCCTTTAAGATCTTATTTTATATTTATTGTACTACATTTAATTCCATTTCTTGTAGAACTGCCTTTGCCCCTACAAGGAGGACACCAACTTTGTATTCCATCTGGGTTATTCTTTGTAATTCTATGATCTGTATAACCAAAATCATCACAATGATAGAAGATATGTTCTTCCCCATTGCTAGTAGAACAATTAGGGCAAGATTTTAGTTTCCCATCTACACTGTACTGTGCTACTTCGAGAGATCTTAAACATACTTTACAATAACCCACCATCTTCCCATCCCCTTTTTTTATATTACTTTTGTAAATCTAAACCTGCAAACCTAGAATCCAATCAATCCACGCAACAATGGATGATGCCCTCCTATAAAAAGTATCCTCCGATTTTACATTATACAGATTACTGTTCTTCATAATCTCTACAATTTCCCTTTTCCCCGGCATTTCCCCATCAGTTATACATTTTTTAAATACTTGATTAAATGCTTTATGTTTTAAAATTAACTCCATAAACTTTAACTGCCTTGGCTTATATTTTAATCTAAATAGTCTTTGTCCTTCATCAGTTAATGAAAATATTATTTGCCTATTTTCTGTTCTCTTCTGAATCAAACCTAAGTATCTACCTGCATCAGTATAATAGTTTGTTTGTCTCGGATCGAAATCATAATTTGTGGTAATTTCTTCCCTAGTGAAATCGTTCTCATTTAGCAATTCACAAAGATTAATAACCCTTTTGAAGTTATCGGCCTGTGGAAATGGAATCTTTGGCTCTACTATTAATTTTATTTGCTGAAAAACTTGTATTATATCTTCTAAGCTAATTTCCGTTTGTTCTATACTATAATTTTTCTGTTTTAATAAAATTAGTGAGTTATAATTATTAGGTTCCCCAAAATCATATTCATAGAACGAAAAAATACCATTAGAATAGGTTAGAAACAAGGATTTAACCTTTTTGCTAATACTATTACTCCACAACCTATAAGGGTAATATAATTGTCTAACTAAGAAATCATCTGAAATAGAATTTTTCGCTTCTATAAGTGCTAAGGTTTCCAACCCTTCATAACCCCCATCTATTTCTATTTGGGAGTTAGCAACATTAACACTCACATTAGTCTTTGTCCTTGTGTTCATAATATTAAAATTAAAAGAGTTAGAGCTCATTCTGCCACTAACAGTCGGTAAAATCTCCTCATCTCCCATAAAGTCAGCTAATATACCTGAAACATAAGCACAGTTTAAGGCAGTTGCTTCACTCGTAATATTTTCAAAATCAATACTCTCGATATGGGTTGGAAATGGGAATCTTATTACATCTGAATTAATCTCTTCAAAGTTTTTATAAGCCTCAAAGTGTGATATTAAATAGCTTCCTCTTGTAATTGGCAAAATGGACAATTGATTATCCGTAAATATTTTAGGTAAGTTCTTCTTATGATCGAACTTAGTCATTAACCTTGCTTCCCTAAACTCGTTGATCTGTTCTGAGGCTATTTCAAAGATGGCGTTTTTTTCAATATTGTTTAGGATATTATATTTATCAAATAATTCTTTCCAAGCCTTATTGTTTTTTGTATTACTCATAGTTTCTCACCAATACCTCATCAACCTCTCCCCTCATATCACCTTTTGAATTTATAGCTCGTTTTGCTTGAACGGTTTCTATTTTATAATCTTTATAAAGTTCTTTTATGAAATTAGTTGCTGAGTTAGAAAGCAAAAATTTTACATCTCTATCATTTAGCTTATCACATAATTTTTTAAGTCTAATCTGCTCATTTCTATCAAATCCACCTTTGTCATACCCTGTAAAGTTGGAACTATCTGAAACTGGATCATAGGGTGGATCAAAATAAACGAAACTACCCCTTCTTATGCCTTTAACTGCTTCCTCAAAATCACCACATCTAAAAGTAATATTAGCCTTATTAAAATAATTACTAACAGCCTTTAAGGTTATGGCATTAACAAAGTCAGGATTTTTATATTTTCCAAAAGGAGCATTGAATTCTCCTTGTTGATTTACCCTAAATAGCCCATTAAAACAAGTCTTATTCAAGTAATGTATTCTTGATGCTCTTTCAATATCCGTTAGTTTCTCATATCTTTCTTTATCTCGATCAAGTTCCCTTATTTCATAAAAATAATCTGAGGTGTTTTCGTGATTTTGAAGATCCTCGATTAGTTCATCAACATTATCTTTTATAACTTTATATAGATTAATTAATTCTTCATTAATGTCATTAACAACTGCCTTTTTTCGTTGTAGATGAAAAAAAACTGCCCCACCACCCAGAAACGGTTCATAGTATGTCGATATTTTATCTGGAATGTATTTTTCAATCTCTGGCAATAATTGCCTTTTGCCCCCTACCCATTTAACGACAGGGGCAACAAGTGGATTTCTTTTCATTAAGCTTCCACCCCCATTATTTCTCTTTACATTGTATCAAAAATAGTGAGAAAATAGCACCCTTAATGGATTTTACAAAAATATGAAGTTATTTATGATAGGGTTCATTTCTTAATATTTTAAAACTTCGATATATCTGCTCTACCAAAATCATAACCGCCATTTGATGTGGAAATGTCATAGCTGAGAAGGAATAAGTCGCATTAGCCCGCAATTTTACTTCATTAGCCACCCCATAAGAACTGCCGATAATAAATATTAGCCGTTTTTTACCTGATAAATTATACTTTTCTAATTCTCGAGCGAATTTTATCGAACTTAAAGTCGTGCCTCCTATGTCTAATAGGATAACAATATCGTCTGCAGTAATATTTTTTAGTAGTTTTTGCCCTTCCTTAGCCAAGGCATTAGTAATTTCCTTTTTATTCGCATTAGGGCTTAGCTTTTCCTCAAAACCATCCACTAATTCCGTAGCCATATAAGGATTAAGCCTTTTTAAGTATTCATTAATACCTGCTAAATAGAAAGGTTCTCTTATTTTCCCTACTGAATATAGGTAATATTTCATAAAAAACTCCTATTTTCCTTAAAAATAAAGCGTTCCTTAGCTAAGAAACGCCTTTTTACTAAATTATTATATTTTTAGGAAACTTTCGCTCCAAGGTTAGTCAATTTTTCTCTAACATTTTCATAGCCTCTAAAGATATGGATGGCATCTTCTATTTTCGTTTCACCCTCAGCAGCCAATGCCGCTAGTATTAAGGCAGCTCCTGCCCGTAAATCAGTAGCCTTAACGGTCGTGCCGTGCAAGTAATCTACTCCTTCCACTACAGCCGTATGTCCTTCAACCTTAATTTTAGCACCCATCCTTTTTAATTCATCTACTATTTGGAAACGGTTTTCAAATACATTTTCTACTATTACACTCGGTCCTTCTGCCAAACATAAGAGGGCCATCATCTGTGACTGCATATCAGTAGGAAAACCTGGATAAGGTAGGGTTTTGATGTCTATAGGATTAATAGCTTGCCCTGCCTTTACGATTAAGCCACTATCTGTATTTTCTACTAAGGCACCTGTTTCTTGTAACTTTGCTATTACTGGATGTAAGTGGGTAGGGATAACATTTTCTATCAATATTTCCCCTTTTGTAATTGCGGCTGCTATCATAAAAGTACCTGCCTCAATACGGTCAGGGATAATACTGTATCTTCCACCTATTAATTCATCTACCCCTTCTATTTTAATCACATCAGTACCAGCCCCTCTAATCCTAGCTCCCATAGAATTGAGGAAGTTAGCCAAATCTACTATTTCTGGCTCTTTAGCAGAGTTTTCTATAATCGTAGTACCCTTAGCCTTAGCAGCCATCATGATAATATTCTCTGTGGCTCCTACACTAGGAAAATCTAAATAAACACTAGCGCCAGTAGGGTTTTTAGCATTAGCATAGATGTAGCCATGTTCTATCTGTATTTCTGAGCCTAGTGCCTGTACTCCTTTTATATGCAAATCCATAGGACGAGAACCTATATCACATCCCCCAGGTAGGGAAATAATCGCTTCCTTTTGTCTGCCTAACATGGCCCCTAAGAATAGGTTAGAGGCCCTTAGCATTTTGGCTAATTCATAAGAAGTCTTAGTTTTTAAAGAACTATTGGGCGGACAAATAGATAGACTGCCATCTGGTCGCCAATGAGTAGTAACACCGATATCGTTAAGGATTTTGTCCATTATTTCCACATCTCGAATACGGGGCAGGTTATCTAATATAACTTCCCCCTCTGCTAGGATGCTAGCTGCCATTAATACTAAGCCTGCATTTTTAGCACCACTTACCCGAACCTGTCCTAACAGGGGATAGCCCCCTTCTATTTGTAAAGCACTTAGCAAAATACACACCTCTCGCCCTAATAGTTTTTTTCTAACATATTATAAAAATCATTAATAAATGTATGATACTTTTTACCTGTAGCCTTTTCTAGGGCATTTGCCATAGAATTACCTTGACCTAAATATTCCAAGGTTAAAAAAATTTTGTCCTCACCATAATTATCTACCAAATACTCTACTAATTGCAAGGATTCCCAATAAGCTATGGATTGATCTAATTTATCGAAACTTTTTTCTAAGTCTTTTATCTCATAATAGTTAAAGGGTTTCCCTTAACAAAAGGATTATCGAACTGAAAACTAGTCACCCTTTTTTCTACATACTGGGCAACCCCTTCTGTCCACCAACGATTATAGTTGCCCTTAGTAAGGTCATCAATTAATAAATGAGCAAATTCATGCACCATAGGTCCTTCTCTGTAAAATTCATCCTCTAGCTTATAAGTAAGCCAAGCCCCAGGTGATAATATACGGATAGAACCCGCCCAATACACCCCCATAGCTTGTTCATTCTTATCCCAACCAAAACTTTGAGCCAAGCTTTCGGTATCAGGATACACTACAATGGTAGTCTTCTTGTCTGGACTATAGGCGAATATCCTAGTCACTTCTAGATAGCTTCTATCAGCTGCGGCAGCTATTTCATCAATATATTGAATATCTTCGTCACTATACTTAATTATGAAATACTCTGATTCAACGGTATTAAAGCTAGCCGTTCGCCAACTAATTTCTTGTCCTACCATAGCCCGCATTACAGCTTGACTATTTTTAGTAATAATGAACAAAATTATTAAGCCTATTATTAAAATTAAGCCTAATGCCTTGGGTGAACTGATATCTCTTATCCCCAACATAACATATCACTCCCCTTAGTAATTAATTATACTATCAATCATCTAAGGAAAGGATAAGTAAATAATGGTACTATTCTTTGAGATATTCTGTTACTGCCATACCTGCTACAACCCCGTCACCTACGGCAGTTGCTACCTGTCTAGCAGTTTTAACCCTAATATCGCCTGCAGCATATACCCCAGGCACAGCAGTTTCCATATTTTCATTAGTAGGGATATAGCCATCTACGGTTTCTAAAAAGCCTGCTAAAAATTCTGTAGCTGGCACTAATCCTATGCTGACAAAGACCCCTTCTACGGATAGATCTTCCTCTTGCCCAGTATTAACATCTTTTAAAACCAGACTTTCCATAAGGCTATCACCTTTTATACTGCTTACAACCTTATTAAGCTTTAATTCTATATTATTAGTAACCTTCATCTTGTCTATGGCAGTTTGATTAGCCCTAAAGCCTTCCCTGCGGTGTACCAAATACACCTTATCGGCAATATCTGCTAAATACAAAGCCTCCTTAACCGCTGAATCCCCACCACCTATTACTGCTACCTTAGCATTCCCAAAAAAAGCACCATCACAAGTAGCACAATAAGACACACCGCGACCGATAAACTCATCCTCGCCTAACACTCCTAACTCTCGTCGCTTAGCACCTACGGCTATAATAATCGCCCTAGTCAAATACTCTTTACCAGAGCTAGTAATGATTTTCTTACCTTCAGCTACCTCTTCTATACTAGCGACTTCATCCATCTCTATTTCCGTTCCGAACCTTTCAGCTTGTTTACGGAAATCCTCCATTAAATCAACCCCATTAACTCCAAAAGGAAAACCAGGATAATTATCTATTAAGTCAGTCTGGGCTGTATTCCCTCCTATTACACCCTTTTCTAGGATGAGGGTTTTTAACTTAGCCCTACCTGTATAAATAGCAGCACTAAAGCCTGCGGCTCCACTTCCTATTATTATAACATCATACATAGTTAATACTCCTTTCTTAGTAAGCCTTTTTACAACTTAATGTAACTCACTCTATTATGTGTAACTTTTTACTATTTTACTAGCAAACAGAAAAACCCTGACCCTATGCGGTCAGGGTTTTAATTATCTTCTAACGCAGATATGATAAGGGGTTTTTAAAGCTACCACCTGCTAAGACCTCAAAATGCAAGTGGGGTCCCGAGCTTCTACCTGTAGAACCCACTGTAGCAATATTTTCTCCCTTCACAACCCTTTGTCCAGTTGAAACATTAATACTATTACAATGGGCATATCTTGTAACTATGCCGTTACCGTGGTCAACAATAACAAAATTGCCATATCCACCTTGCCAACCTGTAAAGGTAACATAACCCGAATCAGCAGCTCTAATAGGAGAACCTAATTTTGTAGCTATATCTATGGCAGTATGTGCACTTCTATACCCATTAGTAATACTGCCCGAGGTCGGCCAATCCAAAGCCCCTGAACCTACTACTGGGGAGCCACCACGGGAAGCAACTGTTACGGCACTACCTTTGACGATAATTTTGTCTATCGCCTTTTCTAAAACAGTTTCTTTCGTGATTTCCCTTTCTTCAATAATTCCATTTATTTTAGTTGCTTTATAGGCTATTTGTTTTTGCCCATCCTTGCCATTTTGCTTAATCCTAATAGTGGTCGTCGAATTTTTGTCGGTTTCTACTACAGTCTCAAAAGGAATGGCTTCTACCTTTTCCCCCTCTACCTTAGCCATAACATTAAGATATGGCTTGCTTTTAACTAAAATTAGTTCCTGTCCTAAGGATAAGTCCTCTTTAGTTAAGCTATTGGCTTTAACTATTTCATCCACATACATATCATTGCGACGAGCTATAAGCCATAAGGAATCGCCTTCTTCGACTATGTATTTTTCGGGATTTTTAGTGCCAGTAGTAATTAAGGTATAAGCGTCTTCTGGAGACATTACCTCGTCAACTTCCACCATTTTTTCAACTATTTTTACCTTTTCCACAAAAGCTAATTCGACTAGCTTTTCACCTTCATCTTGTTCTTCATAAGTGCTTTTGATTTCTTTTAGCAGCTTTTCGGCTTGGGCACTGTTAGTTACATAAGCAATAGCTTCCCCTTTTACTTCTAAGCCAACTGCCATAGTTTTAAACTTCAAGATTTGCTGGAACTCTTTTTCCAAATCAGCCGTCTTAATAATAGCTGACTTTTTAACTAGGCTTCTTTTAAATTCAATATTATTAGCTAGTTCTAGTTTCTTAGCACAGTTTTTCTCTTCAGCCAGCTTGATTTCATTAATAGTTTTTTCAGCCTGGCTTTTATTAGTAACTGCAAACTTCTTCTCACCATCAACTACTACTGAACAAGCTGGGGTCTTAAAAACAAAGGCCCATAATAAGCTAGCTATTAAAACTAAGCTAATACCTATAATAATAGGAGTAAGTCTAGCTTTATTCTGCATTAAATATTCCATAATTAATAATACTCTCCATAAATATTTAATATTTTAATCAATTTCTTTTATTCTATGTCTAATCTTAAAATTCCTGCTTATAAAATAACTTTCAACAAATATTTAGCCGATTTGTTTAAGTAAATCTAAAAAAATCGCACCTTCTAGTCTGTTTTTATGCATAATACAGGAAATATTATCAGGCTTATTTAAAGAATTAGTCGCTTTTAAATTATTAGCGTGACAACCACCTCCACAAAAAAATCTCGCCCAACATCTTTGACATTCTGCTTTATTAGCTAAAGTATGCTGACTAAAGATGTTTTTAATATTATTGTCTAGGGACCTGTCAATAACATTCCCCATATAATAATCCTTTTCCCCGACGAATTGATGACAAGGATATATATCACCTTCGGGGGTAACTACTATATATTCAACCCCTGCCCCGCAACCAGTCTGTCTTTTTGCGATACAGGGACCTTTTTGCAAGTTAAGATTATAATGAAAAAAACTAATCTCTTGTCCTGCCCTATAATATTCTAATAGTTTTTTAGTAAGATTATCATATTCAGCTAATACTTGGGGTAAGTCTTCCTCCCTAATAGCATATTCATCATCACCTATGGCAGGTTCTAAGGATAAAGAGTTAAAGCCTAAATCAACTATATGTGCTAAGTCTTGACTAAAATCAAGATTATCCCTAGTAAAAGTACCTCTAATATAGTAGCTACTAGGATTACGGTTCAGCATTTCTTTAAAATTAGGCAATATCGTATTATAGGTACCTTCACCCTCGGGGGTTACCCGATTCCTATCATTAGTTTCTGGTCTGCCATCCAGACTTAAAATTATACTTATGTTTTCAGTTATTATGTAATCTATAATCTCTTCATCTAATAAAACCCCATTAGTAGTTAGGGTAAAATTAAAAACCTTATCCGTATTTTGCTCGATTTCCCTAGCATAGCTTACGATTTCCTTTACTACCGCAAAATTAAGTAAGGGTTCCCCACCGAAAAAATCCACTTCTAAGTTCCTTATCCCCTTACTTTCCTGCACTAAAAAGTCTATCGCCCTTTTGCCGATTTCAAAAGGCATTAAGGCAGGCTTCTGCCCAAAATTACCCTGACTAGCAAAACAATACTTACACCTTAAATTACATAAATGAGCTATATTTAAACATACAGCCTTAACTGTCATCTGGCTATAATCAATATATTCATTACAAGGCTCCGTAAATATAGCCCCATCTCCATAGGTTATTAACAACTCTTCCATGACCTTAAAGGCTTCCTCACCATACTTAAAAGTACAAAATTCCAAAGCTCGGTAAAAGTCGCCTTCATACTTAATTAAATTATTAATATAAGCAAAAGCTATTTCATCTAATAAATGAATGGCACCACTATTAACATCTAGTAGTATATTATAGTCTTCATATTGGTACAAATGGATATTAGCAGTAAAATCATATCCTGCCAAACTATGCATTAACAGTTGCCTCCTATGAAAATAAAGGGCTAGGCCCCTCGTTTCTTAATTTTTACAGACCTGATTACCTACAGTACAAGAAGTCTTACAAGCCGATTGGCAAGATGTTGCACATTCACGGCAGTTAATATTTTTATCATTTTTTAAGTTAGGTCCTACTATAGTTTTAATATGTTTTTGCATTATGAACTTCCTCCTTCCTTTTAGCTATTAAGTAAATATATGATTTTTAATATAAAGTCTAAGTATTAGGTTCACTTCGTTCACACTTCTTTAATGGAGCACCCTCTGGGCACCACTGATCACAGGTTCACTTCGTTCACACTTCTTTAATGGAGCGGAAGACGGGGGTCGAACCCGCGGCACCTGGCTTGGGAAGCCAGTGCTCTACCACTGAGCTACTTCCGCATCAATTTAAATTCTAAAACAAAATTTTAACTTGGTCAATTTGCGTTTATTTAACCTATTTTACCAAAAACATAAGGATATGCTTCATATACATATTTAATCGGGATTATTTCCACCCCTGACATTTTATTAGAAATATCATATTTATTACTATCAGGGATTAAGACTTTTTTAATACCTGCTTGTTTGGCACCATTTATTTTTTCATATATAGCCCCCACAGGCTTTATACCTCCTTGGATGCTTAATTCTCCAGTAATAGCTACATCTTGTCTAATGGGTTTATTCTTAATCGCACTTAACAAAGCGAGATAAATAGCCGCCCCAGCCGAAGGGCCATCTACCTTGCCTCCCCCCACAATATTAATATGTAAGTCGTAATGGTTAATATTAATGTTTTTTTCCTTGCGTAAGACCGAAGCTGCATTAAATACAGAGTCTTTTGCCATAGAGCCTGCCGTATCATTAAACCTAATTCTGCCTTCTTCATTAGATTCGCTTACAAATGCTATACTTTCTATCTCAATTAGGCTGCCTTGGTAGGCGGCTGCACCTAAGCCAAATATTTTGCCCACTTCCGAATTAGGGGAGGCCTTATTAATTACAATAGGGGTCAAGCGGCTACTTCTAATCGCCTCCCTAATATGACTAGAGAATACCTTAATTTTCCCAGCATTATTAATTTTCGTATTTCCCTCATTGATGGCTAGGGAATAAGCATCTACTAATAGCTTATTAGCAGACCTGCCATCAACCGCATAAAGACTAATGATATCAGCTATATCATCCGCAATGTCAATATTAAGTTTATCAGCAGACAGGCTAACAATTTTCTTAATGTTATCTGTTGACAAGGGTTCAAAATATATTTCCATACATCTCGACCTAAAAGCAGGGTTTATATCTTCTTTGCCGCGTGTAGTAGCTCCAATTAAAATAAAATCAGCAGGAACCCCCCTATCAAACATTTGCTTAATATATTTTGGCACCCGTTCATCGTCGGGGTCATAATAAGAGGATTCAAAATAAACTCGCTTATCCTCCAAAACCTTTAATAATTTATTTTGTAAAATATAATCCATATCCCCTATCTCATCAATAAACAAAATACCCCCATGGGCCTCTGATACTAGACCTAACTTGGGTTCGGGAATTCCGTCATTTGCCAATTCCTTCTTAGCACCTTGATAAATGGGGTCATGTACTGAACCTATCAAGGGATTCGTAGCCTCCTTCACATCGTGGCGGAGGGTGGTCCCATCAACCTCGATAAAGGGAGCCGCCTGGCTAAAGGGATTAGAATTCCTGCCCTTTACAATTTCTAGAGCCAGTCTAGCACAAGTAGTTTTGCCAACTCCTGGGGGGCCATATAGCAAAATATGTTGGGGAAAAGGGGTGTTAAGCTTAGATATTAGAGATTTTATAGCATTTTCTTGTCCTACGATCTCCTTTAAGCTATTAGGTCTTAGCAGTTCCAGAGCCGATTTACTAAGGGAGCTATTCTCCATCTTTTCTAACTGGCTGAATTTTCTAAAGGTTAGGGCATTTTCGCAGTTAGTATTTTTTTCTTTTAAAACCTGTAGCCTTATTTCTTCTACATATTCAGCATAGCTTGCGGTAATTTTTTCATTAATTAGCTTATTTAATTCTTCCTCTACAGCCCTTTTAGCATATTTTTCCGCTATTAGTTCTTCTAATTCCTCAAGCAGTATGGGGATGTCTATACTTTCCAGTTTAGAAGATTTACCTAACAAGACTTTTTTAATAGCCATTAGCCTATCACCTAGGTTACTAGAACTTATCATATCTAAGACTTCTAACTTAGAAGCTATGATTATAAATTCCTGAGTCCCGTAAAATTTTTCCACATTCTCATATAAATTATCTATCCGCCATAATATTTGTTGGTCATCATCGGTAAATGATTTTGATTTTAGTCTCCATTGCTTCACTAAATACGGCACGATTTACCTCCTAGTATTATTCTGATGCAACTAGGACCTTAATTTCTGCGGAAATAGAGGGGTAAATTTTAATAATTACAGGATATTCGCCTATATGTTTTATAGGCTCCTTTAAGTCAACCTTCTTACGATCAATATTGACTTTAAGCTGTCTTTCTATGTTTTGGGCAATTTCCTTAGCAGTTACAGCCCCAAAAAGCTTGTCACCAGAACCTACCTTAGCCTTAACCTCTATGGTCTGACCGTCAATTTTAGTTTTTATGACTTTAGCGGCTGCCTTTTCCTTTTCTTTAATATTTTTAATTTGTTCTTTCTTTTCTAGATTCTGCTTTAGACTAGATTTGGTAGCCTCAATGACTAAGCCTTTAGGAATTAAAAAATTCCTCGCATACCCATCGGATACCTCTTTAATTTCGCCCTCATTTCCAAGGTTCTTTACATCTTGTAATAATATAACTTTCATTTATACATCCTCACTTTCTATTCTTAGCTTGCGATAATCTAGTAACCCATCAAATAAGCCAAAAACACTTAAGAAAAAAACTAGGGACAAGGGAAATATAATCGCTAAAAATACTAGCAATGCTATTAACCACTTCTTTCTAAATAATTGTTTCTGGCGAAAGATAAATATTAAGGCAGCTAAGCCAAAATACATAGTTATAGGTAATAATATCACTAATAGATTAGAGCCTATATAATAGATGAAGGATATATTTTCTCGACCTATCAACCATAGGATTAACCCCGCTATAGCAAGCCATGCTAGTTGCCAGGGCATTATTTCCTTAATGTATGGTCTTTTCTTTAGACGACTAATATTTCTTTTTAGGCTCACCCTAGCCGCTAAAAGCAGCATGAAAAATACTACCAAAACCGCTTGCAAGTAGTAAAGTGCAGGTAGGTGATAAGATATTACCTTAACAATATTATAAACCCTAGCTTCAAAATCGGCCTTACTTATGCCTCTTTTCTCGTAAAATTCAAACATGCCTGATTCATCATATTCTTGTATGCTAATTGCTACACTGGCAGTTAACTGCTCTTCAAAATCTTTAAGCCCTATATTACCATCTTCTAAGTATAAGGCTCCTAGAAATATAGATACACCCAGAAAAGCCGTAATAATTCCCCATTTTTGTAATGCATAATATCCCTTATCTTCATAAGCTAATAAGCCGATAACTAGTATAGCTAAGCCATAAAAGGATAGATAATAAAATAAAGTAGTAAAACTAGTTAGATAAGCTAGTACCCCAAGATTAAGCAGAAAAATAACTAAAAAATTAAGCTTCTCTAGGTAAAGGCTACTTATTATTAGGGTCGCACCCCAGAAAATAGCTATAAAAAACACCCAACCAATAAAATTAGCCATTAGGAAAGAAAAAGTTATAGAAATTATAGCAAAAATAAGTATATGCAAGAAATCACCTCTTATGACCTTCAAAATAATTTAATAAACTTGATAAATCCCCATACCATTCTTCTAATTCATGTTCTTCACTTATTTGACTTTTTAGCTTGCTTTTAATTTTAGCATCTATGCTAGCAAAATTAAGTCCTAACCTTTTGCCTAATAAGTAAGCAATCATAATAATTGTAGCTAATATATCACTTAGGGTATCTGCATTAGTTTTTAGCAGTGATTTAAAAAGCAGGGCCACCCCTTCTAATAATTCAGCTTTTAACCATTCTATAGTTCGTAAATTTTTAGCAATATCTATTTCCCTTATTTTGCCCATCTATCTATCACCTCTTTAGGAAATATTCTACATTTACCTTAATTTCCCTTTTCCTAAAGATATAAATAAGCCCTCTTAATTTAGAGGGCTTATATTTTTGCTATTATTCAGATGTGTAAGGTAAAAGTGCCATAACCCTTGCCCTTTTGATTGCACTAGTTAGTTGCCTTTGGTGTAGGGCACAATTACCTGTAATTCTTCTAGGTAGGATTTTCCCTCTTTCGGTAACATATCTTCTTAATTTGGGAAGATCTTTATAATCAATGTGTTCTACTTTATCAGCACAAAAGTTACATTGACGCCTTCTTTTACGCCTATCTTTTTTCACCATTTTCACTCCTTACTAAAATGGTATTTCATCATTACCATCCCTATCAACTATGTCTATATCCTCAAGACTAACTTCCTTGCCTAAATCTTTCCAATCATCGGGGGCATTGTCTGCACTACGGCTTGAACCAGCAGAAGCACCGCCCTGACCTCCTCTATCTAAAAACCGTACATCGTCAGCTATAATTTCAGTCACTTTACGCTTTATCCCATCTTGTCCTTCATAAGTTCTAGCTTGTAAGCGACCCTCTACCGCCACTAGCCTGCCTTTGCCCAAATAGTTAGCACAATTCTCTGCCAAGCCACGCCAAGTAACGATATCAAAAAAATCAGCTTCATCCTTATTATATTTTCTTTGTACAGCCAAAGAAAACCGACATACCGCCGTACCATTAGTAGTATATTTGAGTTCAGGATCTCTAGTAAGTCTGCCTATCATAATAACACTATTTAACAATACATTCTCCCCCTTACCGCCAGAGATCTATTTTTCATCTTGACGAATAATTATATGACGCAAAAATTTATCAGATAGTTTAATAACCCTATCTATTTCTTGAGCTGTTTCAGGTTGTCCTTTAAAATACCATAGACTATATACGCCTTCCGTATAATCTTCAATACTATACGCTAGGCGTTTTTTGCCCCAACCGTCAGCCTCATTAACGAATTCCCCAGCAAAATCAGCTATGATTTGCTTAAGTCTTTCCTTAGTTTCAGCTAAATCTTCTTCGGTTAAGTCTGGTTTTAATATAAACATAAGCTCATAAGTGCGCATCGTTACACCTCCTCCCTACGGACTATACCTATAAATAGGTACGGCCCCGACTTTAGACGGGGCAGGGACTTCAACTGATTATAGCAAATAACCTAACACATTGGCAAGAAAGTTTTTATATTAGAATAATTCATCCTTATAATTTACCCTTTACTAGTAAGCTAATAAGTGATGATACAGGTTTTTCTATAATATAAGTGTCATTAAACAAGGCTTTTAATATAGCTATAGGCTCAGGCGATGTAGGGCTTTTTTTAAAAGCTATGATGCAAAAATGTTCTTCTTTAGGATTAGAATTAATCCGGACCAAATCTCCCTTAGCAAAATTCCTGCCTGCTACTAACTTTAGCCTCATCCCCTTCTACCCCCTCTTTTGCTAAAATATTACTATATAATATGCACAAAAGAAGTAAATAGTTAGGTTTATTTATTCGATTACTTTCACCATACGCTTTTCAAATTCTGACCTAGATAGCATGACAATACGATTACAGCCTTGACATTTGATTTTAATATCGGCTCCCATCCTGATAACTTCCCAATTATAACTGCCACAGGGATGAACCTTTTTCATTTTCACGATATCGCCTAATGCAAAAGCCTTCCTAACTATTTTTACCGCCCCCTATTTGCTAATACTTAGTTTTATCGGACTAAAAGCATCTTCTACTACTCTGCCTATTATAGAAAAGTAACTATTAGCCTTATCAAAGACCCTTATTAAGTGAGCTAGCCTATCTTCGGGAACTGATATTAATAGCCCCCCTGCCGTTTCAGGCGTATATAAAAGATCAATAATTATAGGATCTATTTCAGCAGTAGTTTCTACATAAGGGGCTAAGTAATCCCGATTCGTATAAGCACCCCCAGGAATAAGTCCCATACTGGCATAGTCATAAACTCCAGACATATAAGGCACACTATTAGTAAATAGCTTTACCTGCACATTACTGCTATAAGCCATTTCAAATAAATGTCCTAATAAGCCAAAACCAGTTATATCAGTTACTGCATTAACTCCTATATCAGCAAAGTTATCTACTGCATCTTTATTAAGCATAGTCATCCATTTGGTAGCTTCATTATATTCTTCAGCTTTTGCTAAGTCAGCCTTAATCGCCGTAGCTATAATGCCATTTCCAATCGGCTTAGTAAGCAAGAGCACATCACCTGCCCTCGCATTAGCATTGGTCAATAATTTTTGCGGATGGACGATACCTGTTACAGATAAACCATATTTGGGCTCATTATCATCAACCGTATGACCTCCTACTAAGAAAGCCCCTGCTTCCTCAATTTTACTTAAGCCCCCTGCTAAAATAGACTTCAAAATATTGAAATCTTCACATTCGGGAAAACAAACTATATTCATAGCTAATAGAGGTTTGCCACCCATAGCATATATGTCATTAAGGGCATTAGTAGCCGCAATTTGCCCAAAGGTAAAGGGATCGTCAACCATAGGGGTGAAAAAATCCATAGTTTGAATTAAAGCAGTCTCATCATTAAGCTTATAAACACCTGCATCATCCCTAGTGTCAAGGCCTACTAATAAATTAGGATGGCTAGCCACCTTAAGCTCACTTAGTATTTGTTCTAGGGCACCCGGCCCTATCTTAGCTGCTCATCCAGCTGCCCTAACCATTTGGGTTAATCGCACCTTACTCATAAATCTTACCCCCACCATATTTTAATAATCCTTAAAATCCAACTAATATCTAAGCTAGAAAAGATTGCATAAAACCTAAATAAGCACGATAGGCCATATAGACATCTGCTTTACTAGTAACTTCAAAAGGAGAATGCATAGAGAGCACCGCCACCCCTAAATCAACTACTTCCATGCCATACCAGGACATATATTGGGCCACCGTTCCGCCACCACCTATGTCAACCTTACCTAATTCGCCAACTTGCCATAGGACATCATAGTCGTCAAAAAGCCTGCGTATTTTAGCCAAAAATTCTGGATTAGCATCATTAGAACTAGACTTTCCACGCGAACCAGTATATTTAGTTAATACAACCCCCCTAGACATAAAGCTATTATTAAGCTTTTCAAATACTTCTGGATAATTAGGGTCAAAAGCCGCATTAACATCAGCAGAGAGGGCATAAGAATTAGCTAGGGTTTGCCGTACCTTAAAATAATCCTTTTCCCCCATTTTGGTAAATAGCTCGGCTACTAAATTTTCTATTAATAGCGATTGTAAGCCTGTATTACCTGTACTGCCTATTTCCTCTTTATCGACAAATAAGCAGATAGCAGTAGTCTGGGGATTTTCTACTTCTAGAGCCGCCCTTAAAGAGGTATAGGCACAGACCCTATCATCTTGTCCATAGCCGCCTATCATACTCCTGTCAAATCCCACTTCCCTAGCCTTAAAAGCGGGTACTAGCTGGAATTCAGCACTAGCAAAATCATCATTTTCTATATTATATTTTTCTTGCAATATTTTCATTATGTTAGCCTTTACGGGGTCACTATGGGCATCCTTTAGGGGATAATTACCTATTAAAACATTTAGATCCTCACCCTTAATAACCTCACTAGCCTTTTTCTCCATTTGATCCTTAGCCAAATGAGGTAATAAGTCGGAAATAGTAAATACCATGTCATCGGCCTCTTCGCCAATAACCACCTTAACATTTTCTCCAGATTTCTTGCATACTACCCCGTGTAAAGCTAGGGGAATAGTGACCCACTGGTACTTTTTAATCCCCCCGTAATAATGAGTTTTAAAGAGTGCTTGCCCATCAGCTTCGTATAAAGGCTGAGCTTTTAAATCAATACGGGGTGAGTCAATATGTGAGGCCACTATATTAGCCCCATCTTCTAGCGGATTTTCCCCCATGACAATTAAGGCACATATCTTATCCTTTAGCTGATAAACCAACTTATCCCCAGCTTTAATCTGCTTAGCATCAGCAATATCTATAAAATTGTGGTTTATTGAAGTTTCCACAATGTATTCTACTGCCTCCCTTTCTGTTTTAGCTAGATTTAAGAAAGTAAGATATTCCTTATTAATTCCCTCCAACAAATCCAACTGATTTCTATCTAGCTTATCCCAAGCAGATTTAAGCTTATCTGTTTTTTCCATTCCTAATACCTCCTAATAAAAAATACTAATAATATCCTTATATTAACCTACTGTTAAATTAGCTATACTAACCTATAGTAGTGATAATTACTTGAAGCAAATAATTAGCAATCACTGAGCTAACTATTAAATTATAAGCTATAGTCGCATAAATCAAGCCAATTTGGCTTAATAACTCTAAAATAGGAGTGAGCAACCTTAATAATATTAAAAAAATGAGGAAGTTCTTCAAGGTAAATAATATGGCACCCAAAGTTTTATTAAAAAAGGATAAAAATCCTATAGAAAATAGCTTACCTATAAAAGACCAGATGACCTTTAATATTATGAAAGTCACTATAAAAATGATAGCAAAACTAATAATCACCAAGCTTGTGCAAACTAACTTATCCCTTAAATCCAGAAAATAAGTTTCTAAGGGTAGGGCATAAGTAAATAAACTAGTTTCGACAACCAAGGCTGGTAGGGTCCATTTTTCATAGATTATTTCAGTTAATAGTTCATTTAGGTTAAAATTATAATTTAGATAGATAAGCAAATCACTGTAAAATAAAATACCTAAAACAATCGCTATAATTACACTGGTAAAACCACTTACCGCCTTAATAAAGCCTTTTTTAAAACTACTAACTAAAGTTACTAAGAAAAATAAAATAATAATATAATCTAATATATTAAAAGCCATATTAAATACCTAATAATTCCTTTATTTCTGATTATAACATAGTAAGTTTTTAGCTAAAAATAATAAATAATAATACTAGGCCACCAGCTATAACTATGATAAATACAGTTTTTACTTGCTATTTAGCACTTTTTAGGGTATATCAAAAATAGCCATTTAAAAATTAATCGAAGGAGTAGTCATGGATTTTATACAAAACTTTAGCAACATATCTGCCATAACCTCATATATTGAAGATTTTGGACTATTAGCACCATTAATTGCCCTTTTCTTATTTGTCATACAAGCAGCTCTGCCTGTCTTTCCTTATATTATATTAGCATCAGTAGGAGGCATATTGTTTGGCTTTAAGCTAGGAGTTTTCTTAGCTTGGTTTGGAGCTTTATTAGGAGCTTCCCTGGCATACTGGTTCTGCCGCCTAACTGCATCCGATAAAATTATAAACTTCTTAAATAGGCATTTTAATTACGATGTGACCAAAGTAGATGAAGAATTAGCCTTTTTTAGCATCGTTATTGCCCGCATAATTCCTGTAGTACCAACACCATTAATCAATGCTGTCGCTGCTTTTGGCGGAGTAGGCTTTCCGACCTTCTTCGTTTCCTCGGCTATCGGGAAAATACCGTCGGCAGTCTTATACACAGGTCTAGGAATCTGCTTATTCAACCCCGAAGATATTAAATTAACCCTCGTAATTATAGGTCTTATCATAGCCTTAGTAGTAGGGGGACGCTATTTTGCGAAAGGTAGGATAAAAATATAAACTCGCTCTTAAATAAATTAAAAGCGAGTCGAATTTTTTCTTTATTGGCGGAGGCGTGTGCGAATCGAACACACCAACGACAGGATCACTGCCGCACGGCTGGATTTGAAGTCCAGGCGGCCCACCAGGACCGATCCGCCTCCCTAAAGTATTTCCCACAAAATTATATCTTGCCCCAGCTTAAATGTCAATTTAACTAAGGTTTCCAACTATTCCTAGTCTTCGTAATCCCTAGCTATAACTGATTCAATATAATAGCCTCTTTCCTTTAATTCCTCTACTAGATCTTCGTATTCTAAGTCTTCTATTCTGATAATTACTTTATGCCCATCCATTTTCTTATCATAATATACGACCGTATTTAGAATATTCATATCCTTTTTAGCTATCAACCCTGTAATATCTGCTAATACTCCTGGTTTATCTGGGGCATATAAGTCTATTCTGGTATGGGGTTTATATACTCCTAAGATTTCTATTAAGGATTCAAATAAGTCCGTTTCTGTAATAATACCTACTAGTTGCCCATCTTCTACTACTGGCAAGCCACTAATAGTATGGGTTCGCATCATCTTAGCTGCGGTTTCGATATAAGCATCTGGGGAAACCGTAATTAATTTTAAGTTTTTCGGTAATATATCTTTAAGCTTGGTCTTAGCTAATAAGTAATTAAGCTCATGAATACTTAATGAGGTCGCAGATGAAGGTGAGGCTTGATTTAAGTCAGTTAAGGTGATTATGCTCACTGGCTTACCCTTATCCAATACTGGCAACCTTCTTATATCGTTTTCCTTCATTAATCTGAATGCTTCGTTAATACTAGTATCCATACTTACTGTAATAACATTTTTGGTCATCCGTTCTTTAACCTTCACAAATAATTCCCCCTATCTATATTACCCACCTAAATAAGCCTTTTTAACAGCTTCACTATGCATTAATTCTTGGGCACTACCTTCTAATACTATTTTACCAGTTTCAAGGACATAGGCCTTATCCGCAATCGAAAGTGCCATATGAGCATTTTGTTCTACCAAAAGTATGGTAGTACCTTTTTCATTAATATCCTTAATAATCGCAAAAATCTCTTTGACTAGTAATGGTGCCAATCCCATAGAGGGTTCATCCATTAAGAGCAACTCTGGTCTAGCCATTAATGCCCTACCTATAGCTAACATTTGTTGTTCCCCACCAGATAAGGTACCAGCTAACTGTTTCCGCCTTTCTTTTAAACGGGGGAATCTAGTAAATATATTTTCTAAATCACTTTGCTTTTCTTTTTTATCAGTTCTCAGATAAGCACCCATTTCTAAGTTTTCCAGAACAGACATAGTAGAAAAAACCCGTCTGCCTTCGGGTACTTGTGATATCCCTAAGCCCACTATTTTTTCTGGAGGTATTTTTACCAAGTCTTTACCCTTAAAGATTATATTCCCGTTTTTAGGTCTTAATAAGCCTGAAATAGTTTTAAGTGTAGTGGTTTTTCCTGCCCCATTAGCACCAATTAAAGTTACGATATTACCTAGTTCAACATCTAAAGATAAGCCTTTTAAAGCGTGTATAGCTCCATAATAAACATCAACATTATTAACTTTAAGCACTATCCTACCTCCTCACCTAGATAAGCTTCGATAACCTTCTTATTACCCCTTATTTCTTCAGGTTTTCCCTCCGCTATAAGTTGGCCATAGTCAAGAACATAAATCCTTTCACAGACACCCATTACTAATGACATATCGTGTTCAATTAAAAGTATGGTAAGATTAAATTCCTCTTTCAACCTTTTAATTAACTTCATTAAATCTTGGGTTTCATTAGGATTCATACCCGCCGCTGGTTCATCTAAAATTAGCAGGGTAGGATGAGTGGCTAAGGCTCTAGCCACCTCAAGTCTTCTTTGTTCACCATAAGGCAAATTCGAGGCAATTTCATCTTTTTTATCCTTTAAATTAAAAATATCCAAAAGTTCTATGGCCTTATTTTCAAGGGCTTTTTCACCCTTAAAATAGCTGGGCAACCTCAAGACCGTTGCTAACATACTATATGGTACATCCTTGTGTAAGGCTATTTTCACATTATCTAATACCGTAAGATCATTAAATAACCTGATATTTTGGAAGGTTCTAGCTATACCCTTTTTACAAACTGTGTAAGGTGGTAAACCTTGAATTTCTTCACCCTTAAAGATTATATCCCCTTCATCTGGCTTATAGACACCTGTTATAAGGTTAAACATAGTAGTTTTACCTGCCCCATTAGGACCTATCAAGGCGATTAGTTCATTTTCTTTAATTTTTATACTAACATCTAAAACCGCACTTAAGCCGCCAAAAGCTTTATTTAATTTGTTAATTTCTAATAGACTCACCTTTTTTCACCCCAAATCTTGCCGAAACTCCGTATGGTTAATTCCTTATTCCCCATTAAGCCTTGGGGCCGGTAAATCATAACTAATATTAATATTAAAGCATAAATAATCATTCTAACCGCTGGAAATGCCTGTAAGGCTGCGGTTAATACGGTTATAAATATGGCTGCTATAATGGCACCTGTTGTACTACCTAAGCCTCCTAAGACTACCATAACTAAAATATCAAATGATTTTAAGAAGTTAAAAGTCTCGGGTTTAATGATATAAAAATAATGACCATATAAGCCCCCAGCTAACCCTGCAAATAAGGCTCCGATTACAAAAGCTAAAACCTTATAGTTAGTAGTATTAACCCCCATAACCTCAGCTGCTATTTCATCTTCTCTAACCGAAATAATTGCCCTACCATAGCTAGAATTAATAATATTTTGAATAATAATAACAGTTAAAATTACCGAACCAAAAAGCCAAGCCCAATTAGTCTGTTTCGCTATGCCAGATATGCCTGCAGGGCCTCCGACATAGTCAATATTTTGCAAAAGAACCCGAATAATTTCTCCAAATCCTAAAGTTGCAATAGCCAAATAGTCGCCTTTTAACCTTAAAGTAGGCACCCCGATAATAAAACCAGCAATTGCAGCTCCTAAGCAACCACCTATTAAGCCAATAATAAGGGGCAATTCAAAATAATTAGTAATTACCACTGAAACATAAGCACCTATAGCCATAAAGCCAGCATGACCTAAAGATAGCTGTCCTGTAAAACCATTAATAAGGTTAAGGCTAACAGCGAGTATAATATTAATACACATAGAAGTTAGAGTTATTTCATAAAACCTATTTAGAATCCCTACATTTAACATATACTGTACTATGGTAAAAATAGCCGCTAATATAATTACATTTATAATAAACTGGCTTAGCTTATTCTTTAAAATCTTTTTCATCTAATCACCTACACTTTTTCGCCAGTATTTTTGCCAAATATACCAGTAGGCTTAACCAAAAGAATCAATATTAAGACCCCAAATACTACTGCATCTCGATACAAGCTATTACCATATCCACTAACTAGGGTTTCTAAAATCCCAATTAAAAAGCCACCTACCATAGCCCCAGGAACAATTCCGATGCCACCCAAAACAGCCGCTACAAAAGCCTTTAGCCCTGGCAATATACCCATAAGCGGATTAATTGTACTATAATAAATCCCTACCATAATTCCTGCTGCTGCAGCTAGGGAAGAACCAATAGCAAAGGTAATTGAAATCGTACGATCTACACTAATACCCATTAATACTGCGGCATCCCTATCTAGGGATACTGCTCGCATAGCTTTTCCTGTTCTAGTTTTTCTAATAATAAATTGCAAAATAGCCATTAAAATAAGTGCTGAAACAAAAATAAAGACATCCTTATTAGAAATAGATAAACCTGCAATCAAATAATCTTTAGTTTGAAAAGCAGTTTGAGGAAAGATTCTTTGTTGGGGGGATAAGAAAAATACTGTTGTATATTGTAAGAAAAGTGAAACCCCTATCGCAGTAATCAGGGCTGCAATACGGGTCGCCCCACGCAAGGGACGATACGCTATTTTCTCAATTATAACCCCTAAAATCGCACAAGCTATCATAGCAAATAACATAGCTACAATAATATGGCTGCCAAAAACGCTGATAGAAAAAAAACCTACATAAGCACCTACCATCATGATTTCCCCGTGGGCAAAGTTAATTAATTTTATAATTCCATAAACCATGGTATAACCCAGTGCTATAAGTGCATATATTGCCCCTAAAGATAAGCCATTTATCAATTGTTGCATAAATTCCAGCAATGTTGCCACTTCCTTTTAAAAAATGCAAAGGAAGGGTAGCTAGTCCCTTCCTTTACCTTGCTATCCTATGGTTGAATTCTGGTATTCATGGTTTGTTGACCATCAACAGATTCAATAATTACCACACCTTTAACAGGGTTATGTTTTTCGTCAATACTCATAGTTCCAGTAACACCTTCAAAATCCTTAACCTTTTCTAAAGCTTGTTGGATTTTTTGAGGATCAGCTTCACCAGCATCTTTAATAGCTTGAACTAATAATAGGACTGAGTCATAACCTAAGGCTGCAAAAGCGTCTGGTTCTTTGTTATATTTCGCTACATAACTTTCTACAAATTCTACTACTTTAGGGCTTTCATCTTCTACAGAATAGTGGTTAGTAAAATAAGTCTTATTTAAGTTAGCTGCACCAACTACATCTACTAAGTCAGGTTAATCCCAGCCATCTGGTCCGCCTATTGGAGCAGTTATGCCTAGTTCACGAGCTTGTTTAATTAAAGGAGCAACTTCTTCATAATATCCAGGAACATAAATAAAATCTGGGTTAGCACCTTTTATTTTCGTTAAGGTACCCCTAAAATCTCTATCGCCTTTTACAAAGCCTTCTTCAATTATTATTTTGCCACCTTTAGCAGTAAAAGTTTTTTCAAAATACTCAGCTAGGCCTTTAGCATAATCGCTAGAAGCATCTTTATAAATAGCTACATTTTTAACTTCTAAGTTATCAGCTGCAAAATCAGCCATAATTCTACCTTGGAAAGAGTCACTATAACATACTCTAAAGATATAATCCTTAACACTACCGTCTTTTTCTAAGGTAATATTATCTGCAGTAGCAGCTGGAGCAATTAAAGGAATCTTATTTTCCATCATCATAGGAGTACTACCCGCTACATTACCACTTGTTAGAGGTCCGATTTGGGCAACTATACCTTCATCAGCTAAGGAGGCACTAACACTCATAGCTTCATCAGGAGTAGACTTACAGTCCCTTACTACTGCTTGTAACTCTTTACCCAATACCCCACCTTCAGCATTAATGTGTTCGATGGCTAATAAGGCACCATCTCTAGCATTAGTACCATAACTAGCTACTGCACCAGTTAATTCAGCATTGATACCTACCTTAATAGTGTCCCCACCTTTTTTCGCCCCATCACCTGCAGAGTCTCCGTCCCCCCCACAGCCTACTGCCAAGATGCTTAGCATAAACATCATCAAGACAATTAGAGGCAGCTTCTTACCAAATCTCATAAACATCCTCCTTAAAATTATTTTTATTTCCTCACGCCATATTTCGACATGAAACATAATTACTAAAGTTCTCTATCGAAGCTAAATCATCCTGCTAAAAAGCTAAAAATTTATAGCTTAATCCGCACATCTCCTACCCTTCTCGTAAAGCGTATTTTATCATAATATTCTAGCCAAGGTAGGGCATATTTACGAGAAGTATTAAACAAATCCCTAGTAGTGCCTAAGGTTAATTCCTTTTCTTGAGCAAAATATTCATTTAACAGATCCTTACCTTTTTCAACAGCACTGTTAGCACATATTATATCGGGACTAAGCCTAATCAGCCTTTCTTGCCCTAATAAGTAATTAATAATTTCCATAAATTCATCTTCACTAACCTTTAAGCCACCCTTTACATCTGTAAGGGCAGGTGGTGAGAAAAGATTATCTTCAAAAAGCACCATAATTTTAGCTATTATTTCCGCTTCTTGCTGATTAGGTAGAGGCTCATGACTAGCTAATTTAAGCATATTATTTTGACTAGTTAAGATTTGTTGACCTTCTAAAAAACTCAAAACTAAGTTAAAAGACTTACTATTAATAGTGTTAAAATGCCTACTACGCATATCCTCTTTAGGATAACCTAACCTTAAAGGAAAGCGTTTATGGAAGTCACTAATATTATCGGTAATAACAGTAGTGATTAAATCCAGAGCAAAACTACTAATATACTCGCCTTTTCGCAAGTCAATAATGCTATCCTCCGCCAATAATAGATTAAGACCTTCTTCTATTAATTCCACAGTATTGCCCGTTCTTTTAGCCAGCTCATCCTTAGAAAAAATAAGATAGGGATTAGATTCCATCTCTTGCAAAATTACCTCTTCTAAAGAGCCTTCTTCCTTCATGGCTAATTGTTCTAAGACATCCTCTTTAAATCTTTTTTGTTTAGGTGCATTAGAATCAATGATAACCCCTCCCCCAATAGTTGTCACTGGAGAATAGTACCGTATGACAAAAGGATCGCCTTTATAACATACGACAGGTTTTTCCATAACTATCTGGGCATAGGCTTCCTCTCCACCCCTTAATTCATCACGATCTAACAAAACCACCCGACCTAATACTTCATCAGTACCTAAATGAAATCTAATTCTACTCCAGTTACTAATAACCCTTTTTGTAGATTTAATTAAATGAAGTTTCGTATCTACACGATAAGTAGCTTGTAAAAAGTTGGGACTAGTTAACCAATAGCCCCGATTAATATCTGCCACCTCTATGCCTTGTAAATTAACCGCCACCCTGTTGCCAGCATAAGCAGTAGGCACTTTTTCATTATGTACTTGTAAGGTTCTGATTCTAACTAGCCTGTCTGCAGGC
This sequence comes from Syntrophomonadaceae bacterium, assembly GCA_012518685.1. Taxonomy (GTDB): domain Bacteria; phylum Bacillota; class Syntrophomonadia; order Syntrophomonadales; family Syntrophomonadaceae; genus JAAYRQ01. Next base: position 31,983 of record JAAYRQ010000135.1, read on the forward strand.
ATTATCTGGATTGTATCACCCACATTAAGCTGTCCCGACCATAAGGTCCCTGTTACAACCGTACCAAAACCCGAGATAGTAAAAACCCTGTCAATAGGCAGTCTAGCTTGCCCTATGAGGGGTTTTTCTTCTATGTCTTGAGTTAGTTCTTCAATGACATCTAATAATTCTGGAATTCCCTCTTTATTTAAAGCTGAAACACTAACAATAGGAGCCTCTCTTAAAATAGTGTCAGCCAAATATTCCTTTACTTCTTCCTCCACTAAAAAAAGCCATTCCTCATCAACCAAGTCCTTTTTAGTAATAACTACAATACCCTTACTTATACCCAATAACTCTATTATATCTAAATGTTCTTTAGTTTGGGGCATAATACTTTCATCAGCGGCTATAGTAAGCAAAACAATATCAATGCCAAAAGCTCCAGCTAACATATGCTTAATAAATCTTTCGTGTCCAGGCATATCAACAATAGCCGCCTTTTGGCCATTAGGTAAGGCAAAAGGGGCAAAACCTAATTCTATAGAAATCCCCCGTGCTTGTTCTTCTTTTAAGCGGTCCGTTTCAATACCTGTTAAGGCTTTAACTAAAGTAGTTTTACCGTGGTCAATATGTCCAGCCGTACCGATTACAATTCTTTTCATATAATATATAACTCCTTTTTTAGGTTAAAACATTTTTAATTAAGTCGGGAATCAGACTAATATCTTCATCTAAGATAGTCCTCATACTAATTATCAACCTATCGGCTTGTACCCGCCCCACTAGTGCAGGTTTATTAAGTCTTAATTTTTTCAACAAACCATCAATATGTATATCAGTAAACTGAATCTCTACCCCCACCCCTGATATTTGTTGACCAGGATAAGAACCGCCACCTATCATATCTTCTAATTCTATAACTTTTATAGCCTTAATAGCTTTATTATCAGCTAAAGATTCTTCTAAAAGTTGCCTTAGAGTATTAGCCTTGTTTAATAAAACATTAAAACCAACACTAAGCATAGCAATCGTAGGGATATTCTCTATAGGCTTACCAGCCAAATACTCTATTAAAGTCCCTTCTAAGGCAGCAATAGTTAGCTTATCAACCCTAAGTGCCCTGGTAAGCTGGTTTTTTTTCATCTCTTCCACATATTTCTTCTTCCCCACAATAATCCCCGCTTGTGGTCCACCTAAAAGCTTATCCCCACTAAAGGTTAAAATATCCACACCCGAAGCCACACAGGATCTTACCAGTGGTTCATCTGCTAAGCCAAAGCCGCTTAAATCATATAATACCCCACTACCCAAGTCGTGCATTACGGGGAGATTTTGAGCTTGTCCCAGCCTTACTAAATCGGCTATAGCTACTTCTTCAGTAAAACCCACAATTTTATAATTAGAAGTATGGGCGGCAAAGAGTAAGCTAGTATCCTCAGTGATAGCAGACTTATAATCACTTAAATAGGTTTTATTAGTAGTGCCAACCTCAACTAAGTTCGCCCCACTTAACTTCATAACTTCTGGAATTCTAAAAGCTCCTCCTATTTCTACCAGTTGCCCCCTAGAAACTATGACCTCCCTGCCATTAGCCATAGTATTAAGCCCTAATAAAACTGCTGCCGCATTATTATTCACCACTAAGGCAGCTTCTGCCCCTGTCAATTCTACTAACAATTCTTCAATATGGCTATAACGAGAACCCCTCTCACCCTTAACCAAGTCGAATTCCAGATTATTGTAACTAGTAGCCATTCTAACTAAATAATCTAGGGCATTTCTACTGAGCAGAGAGCGTCCCAGGTTCGTATGTAGGACTACCCCAGTTCCGTTAATTACTTTATGTAGGCTACCAGCTGTTTTTACCGTTATTATTTCATTAACAGATTCTAATATTAGATTAGTTATATCAGTTCTACTATAGGTCTTATCTTGGTTTAATAGTAATATTTGCCGTACTTCATTAATAGCTTGCCTAACTGTGCTAACCATAAACTCCCGATTGTAAGTAAGGACCTGTTCTTGTATTAATTCTATATTAAGTAATTCATCTACGGAAGGTATATTTTTAAGACTAGTCATACTTTCCTCCTATATTAAAAATAAAAATCCATTATTAATAGTATAATTCTCTTAAGATGTCTTTTGTAGCCTTATATATTAAAGCCAAGATAATAATTAGTCCTAATAGCCCAAAAAGCGGATAGACTACCCCTACCAACACCGAAAAATCTATCCTGGCCAAAGGTAGGGCTAATATTAAGGATAATAGCAGACAAAACTTATAATTTAATTTTGTAAAATAGGCCAACCTTTGGCTAAAGCCGTAAGTATTTGCTAAAGCAGTGGTCAAAATTCCCAACCATAATACAAAAGTATAAATATACTTAGCAGACCGAGAAATTTCCCCAGCTACAAAAAGCATGGGCACCTCATAGCTTAATACCAGTGGTAAATACTTGCTAAGGGCTAGGTAAGTAAGCAATAATAAAAGCCCTAAAACTAAGCCACCGCAGATACCACCATATACCCCCGTTCTTTTTGAACTTAAGGATTGATAAGCTACTAAAACAACTAAGGCATAGGCAAAGTTATAACCCACATATAAAAGACTATAAAATAAAGAATAGCCCATAGGATAACTAGATAAGAGCCTCCAACTTCCCGAAACATTATTAAGACCAGTAAAAAAACTTGCATAAGAGCTGATGCCCAATATTAAGATTAGCTTAATCGGCACTAAAATATTAAAAGAAAAGACTAAACCTTTCTTGCCTGCTAAAAGAAAAAAAACTACTAATAAAAAGGCTAACCAGATACCTAGATTTTTAGGTAAAAATAAATGCTCCACGAAAACCGCCCCACTAGCAGATAACATAGTACTAATACCTAAAAACAAAAATACCGCCAAGCCAACATCTATAATAGCTAAGACCCTACTACTAAATAGAAGTCCTAAGATTTCTTGATAAGTTGAGGCCTTTTCATAATGGGCTACATATAAAAGTAGCCCACCTAAGAAAGCAAAGCAAATAGTAGCTATAATTATACCTATTAGACCATTAGCACCAAATCTTACAAAAAACTGGCCTATTTCTTGTCCAGAGGCAAAACCAGCCCCAACCACCGCCCCAATATAGGCAAAAACGATTAAGAAAACTCCCCTTATTTTATACCTCTCCCCCATTTTCCCATTTCTACTTAATTACTATGCGAAAAGCTTAAATATAAGGCATAAAAATATTCCCAAATGTCCAAAATAAGTAAAGACGAGAAAAATTATTGGGAGGTATAGGTCTTTGCTAAATATGAGCACTAACAATATAAATAAAGAATACTCTTACCATTATAAGGAACCATTAGCTTTTTCCAAAATAGAAGGGGCTATTTATTCCCACATATTAGAGGCCAGCCCGAATACACCCAGGAAAATTATCTACCTATGCATTGGTACAGATCGGGCCACAGGGGATAGCTTAGGTCCCTTAGTGGGCACCCGCTTAAAATCATTAATGCCTAATGGCAATATATATGGTAACTTAGAAAATCCAGTCCACGCTAACAATCTCGCTACTACTATGGAAGATATAAAATCAACCTATATTAATCCACTACTAATAGCCATAGATGCTAGCTTAGGTAACGCACATCGTATCGGCTTTATTAATGTTAAAAGGGGTAGCCTCAAACCAGGAACAGCTTTAAAAAAGGATTTACCTGCTGTAGGAGATTTCTATATTTCTGGAGTAGTAAATGTGGGAGGGTTCTTAGAACAAATGGTCTTACAAAATACTAGACTTCATCTAGTATATGATATGGCAAATGTAATCGCCAAAAGTATATATTTAGCTAATTATCATTATGAAAAATATAAAAAAGAAAATTTGTCCCCGATAAATTAAATAAGCTTCTTTTCTTTTTGCCTGCATACTATTATGAAAAGTCTTTTTTGCGTACAGAATTAGTATGCTTATCAAAGCATCTTTCATAATTATCTTTTCGTTTTTCCCCTTCTATCTCAATAACGAAAGTTTTCATTCACCTTATATTCCCTTAGTAGTGCTTAATTTTGCCCATATTTTTTTTCAATACAAAAATTCTACAGGAATTATTGATAGACAAATAGAAGTAAAAGATAGCTATTAACATTATATTTTTAGGAGGATAAAAGGTGGGAGATATTTCCGAATCAGAAAAAGTCGTCATTTCCATTGCACCAGATAAAATGTCAGCTTATGTTACTATTAATATTCCTTCAAACGAAAGGATAGAAGCTGAAGAAATCTATCTACAGTTAGAAAACGCTGGAGTTACCTATGGTATAGCTACTGAGACAATATCCCAGTTATGTCATAGCCCCCATAATATAAAAAAGCAAATTATCGCCCAAGGAATTCGTTCGACTCCTGGACAAGATGCTATTATAACTTATTTTTATGAAAGACCAGAGCTGAAACCGCAATTAACCGAGGATGGTAAGGTTGACTACTACGAATTAGGTAATATTATCGAAATAGAAATGGATGATATTATTGCGGAAAGAATCCCTGCCACAGAAGGAAAAGCTGGCTATAATGTAAAAGGAGAGATTCTTAACCCCATGCCTGGCAAAAACGCCAGCTTTAAAACAGGTAAAGGAATAGTAGTAGATAATAATAAGGCTTATGCTGAATATGCAGGGGCATTAGACTGGACAGAAGATAAAGTTTCCGTTAGCAAGTTAATGCTTGTAGATAAGGACATTGACTTTTCCCAAGGAAATATTGATTTTCCTGGTAAAGTTAAAATAAAGGGCAGTATTAAAAGCGGTTTTACAGTTGTCGCCGAAGAAGATATAGAAGTAATAGCTAGCATAGAAGATGCTGAAGTTATTTCTACTAAAGGTTCTATATATGTTCATGGTGGAGTACTTGGCAATGGTAAAGCTAGCCTGCAGGCTAAAAATCATGTAGAAGCAAAATTCATCCAAGGGGCCAATATTAAAGCTGGAAAAAACATTATTGCTAATGAATATATTCTACACTCCAATATATCTGCTGGAAATGCTGTTTTAATTCAAGGATTAAAAGGTCGTTTATTGGGAAAAAACGAAATTGAAGCTGGAGCCAAAATTAGTGTTAACTCTGTTAAGTCCCCTGAAGGACTTAATTTAACCGTACAGGGTATTGATCGTAATAACATTTATATTAGAATTAAAGAACTTAACGAAAAAATTAATGAACTAGATGCAAAAATGTTGTCACATTCTATTAAAATCAGGTTTTTAGTAGAAAAAAAGGACCCTACTTCCCAAAAGGAATTAGAAAGGATATTGCGTCAATATACTCCTATGATGCAAGAACTAGAAGAATTAAAGGAGGAACGCCTATCTTTAGCTAATATGTTAAGATCAACCAGAGGAGACGGAATGATAGAAATACATAGCCAAGTTAATGATGATATATCTTTTTTTATAAAAAAAGAACAAGTTAAACTCACCCAACCGCTTAAAAATGTTACTATGTATTTTGACCATAAAGAAAAACGCATTGTTATTTTATAGGAACTAGAGGTGACTTTTTTTGCATGACCTTATGCAGATATCTGAAATAATCAATTCTAATCTTATCTATAGTGAAATAATGAATCGATTTGGGCAATTATATAAGCCACAAGATGCCTTATTACTAATACCTACCAAGGATGAAAGTGGTAATTTAGAGGTAGTAGAGGTTATAGGGAAGCTGCCAAATTCGCTTCTTTACAAGCCAACACAGCTTGTGTCAGATAATTCTTCAGAACCGTCTATCTTAGCCAATTACCATAATTCTATTGAAATATCCAACACTGAAGGAAAATTGTTGGCCTATTTTTCATTTACTTTGAAAGATTCTTTTACATTTAACGAAGTTGAGGCTAATAATTTTATCCAAGAGACAAGCAGTTTACTAGAAATTAAGCACGCAGTTGATGCATTACCCAGTTTAATCAAAACCCAATCTAAATTGAAATATCAACTAAGTTTTTTTTCTAACACTATTAATAATATATTTGAGCCCTATAGTATAGATATGCTCATACAACTATACATGGAAATCATTTCAGAAATGTTCCTTCTACCTTCTGCCATAACTTTAATTTCTGATGGCGAAAGATATTGCCCGCTTTATGCTAAAGGTATTAATGTAAAAGACTGTAGTGAATTTGCAATAGATGTCAGTCCCTTTGAAAATAATAGACAATTAGCCACCTACCCTCACCTTGTCGTTGAACTAACCCCCGATATAATAGGCGAGGAAAACTACGCTAGATTAATTGAAAAAGGTGCCTATTTGATATCACCTATAACTTGGGAAAATACCAACTACCTAATTATTTGTATATCGGGAAGTGACTATAAGTTTGACAAATCTGATAAAGTCAGCCTTATGGCATTAAACAATATTATTAACCATGCCATACAATTTAATAGCACTAAAAATAGCCTTATACAAAACAATAATGCCCTAGACAAAAGAATTTTCCAGCTGACTAGCATTTATCAAGCAAGTCAATTCATCTTTTCCGAAAATGAATTAGACAAAACCCTAGCTGTATCATTAGATATGTTAATGGAAATATTTCAATCAGAAACAAGTGCTGTCATATTAAAAAACCCACTTGAAGATAGCTTTAAATTAAAAAGGATCAAATCAGTTAATAATATAGAAAATATGCACTATACTTTCGTCAAAACAGCAGGAACAAAATTAGCCAGCCCCATAATAGTTGATTATACGAATCAAGAAGATAAAGAGACCTTCCTGCAATTATTTCCAGAAATGAGCCAGCTAGAAAATAAACTTCAACCCATTATAATAGCCCATTTAAGGTCTGACGACGATTATTATGGTTTTATTAGCTTATCTAATCGCGTAACAGGAGAAGTTTATAGTGATGAGGATAAAGAATTACTCACTTTGCTGCTAGCCTCTATATGTATTGCCATAGAAAATAGCCTAATCTTAAATGA
>JAAYRQ010000136.1 GCA_012518685.1 Syntrophomonadaceae bacterium
AATACCTAAGTTAATCTCAGGTAAACCTAGGGTAGCATTATCAGCTACTATACGAATATCAGATGCCATAACCATTTCTAGTCCGCCGCCTAATGCTAATCCATTAACAGCAGCTACAATAGGCTTATGGTTATCTTCCATAGCAAATACAGTTCTGTGTACTTTATCTAAGAAATTCCTAGCTTCAAAGGCATTGTATCCTGCTACTGCTCTAAGGTCAGCACCTGCAGCAAAGGCATTTTCATTACCACAAACGATGATTACTTTAACTTCTGGATCTTCTTGCATAGCAATAAGTGCTTCATAAGCTTCATCTAGAAGTTGTTCATTAACCGCATTAAATGCTTTGGGACGATTCATTTGTAGTATTCCAATATTAGGATCTTCAAAACTGACTAATATAGTTTTGAATTCTTTTTCTCTATATGACATATAAATTACCCTCCTAAAATTTTTGGTAAATAAAATATTATTTACTATAGTCGTAGAAACCTTTACCAGTTTTTCTGCCTAACCAACCAGCTCGCACCATTTGTTTTAATAGTCCTGCTGGACGATACTTAGGATCACCAGTCTCACTGTATAAAACATTACATACTTCTAAACCGATATCAACCCCGACTAAGTCACAAAGTGTGAAAGGACCCATAGGCCATCCTGCACCTAGTTTCATAGCTTTGTCGATATCCTCAATAGTTGCCAAACCTTCCATAGCGATAAATGCAGCTTCGTTCATACCTGGAATTAGAATTCTATTAACTACAAAACCAGGTCCTTCTTTAACCTTAATCGGTTTTTTATTAATGGCTTCGGAAAGCTTAATTACTGTTTCGACTGTTTCTTCGGAAGTTTGAATAGCTGGAATTACCTCAATGAGTGCCATAACCATAGCAGGATTAAAGAAGTGCATACCTACGACTTTATCTGGTCTAGCATAAGCGGCGGCAATTTCTGTTATGGAGAGTGAAGAAGTATTAGTAGCTACTATTATTTCTGGATTTAAAATATCGGATAGTTTAGCATAGAGTTCTTTTTTAATATTCATGTTTTCCACAACAGTTTCAATAATGAAATCTGTGTCAGCGATATCTGCTAGGTTAGCAGTTATACTAATATTACCTAAGACAAAATCTTTGGCACCAGTGGGAGCTTGTCCTTTTTCTTCGGCCCTAACTAAACCTTTTTCAATTCTAGCCAAAGTTTTTTCTACTATTTCTTGTTTTATATCATATAAGACAACCTTTTTACCTGCACCTGCCACGGCCCAAGCAATACCCATACCCATAGTACCAGCACCTAAGACAGCAATATTATTAATTTCCACTATTAATAGCCCCCCCTTATAATCTCAATAAAGTCCTTAATTAATAGAATCTAAGCTGAACTTTTTCATCACCTCCATATATAAATTTACTAGGATAGTTTGATTATAAAGCCTTTAATTATCAAACCTTTTTACAAGATATGATAAATTATCAGTTCTTATCCCATATATTAAAAACAAGTTATTTCTAATTAAAAAATTGTTATCAGAAAGGTGCTATATGATTAATTACAATATTTATATGTTATTTATGCCCTTCTCTCAATGATAGCATAAAAAGCTGGGTAATTAGTTACAATTATGCTTAATTAGTATCAACTGAATTATTCGCTTTTTCCTGTTTTGATTGTTTAATAATCAGAGTTAAGGTTTTTGAATCTAGCTCACCAGTAGGGTTAAGATTATGTTCTGTCTGAAAATTTTTCACGAATTCTTCGTAATTAGTTTCTTTTATCATACCTAAGGCGTATAACATTTCTAATACTTGCTGTTGCTCATGAGGTGTAAAGGTTACATTGTTTTCATCTATATCAGGCTGATTAGTTTCCACTATAGGTGCATTAATATTAGGTAATTCAGCATCTATTGTTTTAGTATTTGCTGGTGGTGGGGTATTTTCTGTAGCTTGACTTGCACTAGGTGCTGTATTTAACTGGGCAAATATAAAATCAAAATTATTAGCCATTGCTACAGTAGAGCCTGTAATTACTGCCGCTGCTATTATTAATATGATAAACAAAAAATTAGCATCTTTCATATATAATCCTCCTAGCTTGATATATCTAATTCTAAAAGTTTTTGAAAAATTTTGCAATTAATAAAGCAAAAAAGGCTACTTTATTTTAAAAAGTTAGCCTTATAGTAGGTAGTTTTTTATCTATTATTTTTTTGAATTCTTTATTATGGTAACATCGGTAGAGTTGAATAGGGCAAAAACTTCATCACCTTCATTAAGATTAAGGGCATTTAAAGCGTTGGCGGTGATGGTAGCATAAAGGGGATTATCACCTATGTCGATAACTACTTCTGCCATGTCTGGTCCATCCTTAATATTGATTACTTTGCCTATTAATTTATTTGGATCGCTTATTCGCATAATTATAGTCTCCTTTTTTAATAGCTTACGCCTTTTTAAAAAAGTTTATTAATAAAAATGTATAATATATGCTAAAAATACTTGTCCTGATTTTGTAATTAAGGTAAATTAAGATATGGTCTTAATCTGTGCATATTAAAAAAGTAGTTACAGACAGAACTACTTTTACTTTTTAAAATATAATATTTTAAATGGTGCCCGAGGTGAGAGTCGAACTCACACGTTCAAAGAACGCCGCATTTTGAGTGCGGTGCGTCTGCCATTCCGCCACTCGGGCTAACATTACTATTATAATTTCTGTATAAAAGTATGTCAAGAAGGATGTAATTAGTATTATAAAATGATTAGATTAAATTTTAGTATGGATTTATTATTTATTAGGTAAAGCTTAACAAGAGGGTTTTCATTAACTACTGCCGAAATTAACAGTATTTTGTATTTGGTTTTATAATTAAATATATGTTATTCTTATCAAGCCAACACTTATGAAGTGAGGGAGATTTTCTGTATGGAATTAGAAGAACAGCTAGTAAAAAGAAGTTTACAAGGTGATACTATAGCTTTTGAACAACTAGTTATTCAATATCAAAATAAAATATATGCTCTATCTTATAGATATATGGGTAATGAAGAAGATGCTTATGATATGACCCAAGAGGCCTTTTTAAAGGCATACCGTTCTCTAAGAACATTCAAGGGTGATTCTAGTTTTGGTACTTGGATGTATCGGGTGGCTACTAATGTGTGTTTGGATGAACTTAGAAGGCGAAAACGACGCATAATGCCACTTTCGCTTGATGAACCTGTAGCAACTACTGATGGTGATGAATTAGCTAAGGAATTACCTGATACTTCATTAACACCTGACATAATATATGAACAAAAAGAATTTTCAGAGTACATACAAAGTTTATTAAATGAGATGAAGGCCGACCATAAATCAGTAATAGTTTTACGCGATATTATGGAACTGTCTTATGAAGAAATGGCTGAGGTCTTAAATTGTTCATTAGGTACAGTTAAATCCAGGTTAAGCAGGGCTAGAAATACTTTAAGAAAAAAGTTAGAGGATAGGGAACTTTTACCTTAGTCAGCTCGTCATAATATACGAGGAGGACGGTAATATGAAATGTGAGCATATAAGAGAATTATTATCAGCCTATGTTGATAATATGACCGATGCTAAAGAAAATAGAATAATAGCTGCTCATTTAGCCGAGTGCGAAGCATGCCGTCATGAATACGATAATCTCCAATTAATGTGTACCATTCTAGGCAATATGGGTCAGCCTGAGCTCCCCGAGCGGTTTACGGAGGAATTTCATAAACGCTTGTTAGAAGAAAAGACTAGATTATTTTCTGCTAAAGAATTTAGGCGTCCTAGAAAATCGGGTTGGGTAGCAGCAGGTTTAGCAGCTATAGCGCTTACTATTGGTATATATGTAAGTAGTATTATACCTATTGGTGCTTGGATAGCTAATTTTGATGAAAAACCTGCCGAAAAGGAAAGAAATAATATTGCTATAGAGGATATTATTAGATCGATTAAGGGTTGGGGTACTGATAATAATGAAGTCGTTAATGAAGTTAAAATAGCTGATAGTCAAAAGAAGTCTCCAACTAAAATAGATGATGAGATTACAAGTAATGAAAATAATGCTGGGGAAAAGGTAGTTGATGAAGAACCTTTACCAGTAGTACCCAAATATATTGAGGATTATGCTACCAAGATAAAAGTTAAGGATATGGAAGAGGCTACTGATCAAATCGTACAAATAGCCGCAGCTAATAATCTGGAATATAAGGCCCTGCCCTATGCTAGTAATGCTCAAGCATTGTCGGCTAACAAGTCAAAAGAGGTTAATATAAAGGTAGATAAGAACAAAAGTCAAAGCCTGATTAAGCAATTAAACAATATAGGGCAAGCAGCAAGCCCAGTGCAAAATAAGTTAGAAATAACTAATGAATATGCCCAAGTTGAAGAACAGATATATATAACTAAAAAGTTGATTAACAAGTTAGAAGGTAAAAATGAATTAAGTGCTAATGAAGCTACTGACTTAGTGGAACTTAAAAAACATTTGGAAGAGAGTTACACTAAAAAAATAGAATTAGATAAGGAAGTTAATACAGTAATAGTAAGGGTAATCCTAGAAGAGGATGTATCACATTAATAGTTATAATTTAAAAATGATAATTAATACCGACTAACATTAGTAGTCGGTATTTTTGTATGATTATATAGTTAATACTATTATAATAGGGGTTAAGATAAAACTATATTGAGAGGTGTATTAAATGTCAAAACCTAAATTAATGCTTATAGATGGCAATAGCCTACTATATCGTGCTTTTTATGCCTTGCCATTATTACATAATAGTGAAGGTATATATACTAATGGAGTTTATGGATTTTTAACTATGTTTAACCGCATTACTAAGGAAGAAAAACCTTCCCATATCCTAGTAGCTTTTGATAAGGATAGGCATACTTTTCGCAGTGATATTTATAAGGAATATAAGGCTAATCGTAGTGCTCCACCTGACGAATTAAGGGGACAGTTTCAACTTTTAAGGGAGGTCTTAAGGGCCTTGAATGTGGATTTTATTGATTACGCAGGATATGAGGCAGATGATCTAATCGGCACTTTTAGCAAGCTGGCTGAAGTAAATAATTATGAAACTGTAATCTTAACTGGGGATGCTGATACTCTGCAATTAGTAAGTGATGATGTGTCTGTCTTGATGACGAAGAAGGGAATTACCGAAACAGAATTATATAATCCTGCCCAAGTCTTAGAAAAATGGGAAGTAGCACCTGAACAAATGATAGAAATCAAAGCCTTAATGGGCGATAGTTCAGATAATATTCCTGGGGTTCCAGGTGTAGGGGTTAAGACGGCGGTTAAGCTGATTAAGGAATATAACAACTTAGAGAATGTTTATGCTAATTTAGCTGATATTAAAGGAAAAAAGCTACAGGAAAGATTGGCAGAAAATAAGGAGCAGGCATTTTTAAGCCGCCATTTAGCTACTATAGTTAGGGATATTGACCTTAATAATCAAATAGATGATTTTAGGGTTAAAAAACCAGATTATGAGCAATTAATACCCTTATACCAAAGGTTAGAGTTCAATAATTTTCTGAAATCTTTGGAAAACCTTACTGAAAGTGAAGTTCTAGCAGAAGCTAGCTTAGATTATAAGCTGCAAATTATTGATACGGAGGCGGAGTTTGCTCCCCTTGCAGCCCTTATAAATGAGGAAGGGTGTTTTTCTTTTTTATTAGACTGTAATTATCACCATCCGATGTGGGCTAAGCTAGAAGGGATTTACTTGACTGTAGCTGGAAAGATTTACCAGATAGACTTAGGGGAAAATCGCCAAGCCAAATTAGCTTGGTTAGAGGATATATGGGCGGCGGAAAGGATTGTAAAATATACACATAATGCAAAATTCGCCCAAGTAGTCTTGTTAAAAGAAGGCTTTGACCTAAAAGGCTACAATGACAGCTTGCTACTAGCTTATGTTAATGATCCTGCTTTATCTGGCGAGGAATTAAGTGATTTATTAGCTAAGTATCTGTTGCTTGATATTGCCCCAGATAATATAGCTTTGAAAGTCTTTTATCTTAAAAACTTACATGATAAGTTATTAGAAATTACGGCTAAGGGCTTACAAGAACTGTATTATGAAGTGGAATTGCCCCTATCTAATATATTGGCTTATATGGAATTTTACGGAGTTAAGCTGGATAAGGAGATTCTTAATAACCTATCTTTGGAGTTAGCGGCAGGGATAGAAGTAGCGGAAAACTATATATATGATTTAGCTGGAAGTAAGTTCAATATTAATTCTCCGAAACAATTAGGAGCAGTGCTTTTTGAAGATTTAGGATTAAGGGTAGTGAAAAAGACTAAAACTGGTTATGCTACAGGGGTTGAAGTCTTAGAGGAATTGTATGATGAACACGATATTATTCCTTATATTCTTAATTATCGTCAATTAACTAAGTTAAAATCGACCTATATTGATGCTTTTCCGCCTTTGATTCACCCAGATACCCTAAGGATTCATACGATATTCAAGCAAGCCCAAACGGCGACTGGCAGGCTGTCTAGTGTAGAACCTAACCTACAGAATATTCCCATTAAAATGCCTGAGGGTCGCAGGATTAGGAAGGCTTTTATAACTGAAAATGAAGAAAATATTATAGTTGCAGCAGACTATTCCCAAATAGATTTACGGTCCTTAGCCCACATTAGTGGGGATGAAACCCTGATTAACACCTTTTTCGCAGGTATTGATATTCATAGCAAAACGGCGGCGGAAATATTTAAGCTGGATATAGATGAAGTAAGTGAGGAGCTACGCAACAGGGCAAAGGCTGTTAATTTTGGTATTATATACGGAATCAGTGACTTTGGTTTGGCTAGGGATACGGGTGTAAGCAGGGCAGAAGCCAAACGCTATATTAATAATTATTTGGACACTTATCCTGGGGTGAAAAAGTATATGGAAGATATCGTAGCTTTTGGGAAGCAGGAAGGCTATGTTGAAACTATTTTAAAAAGGAGAAGGTACCTGCCTGAACTGAATGCCAAAAATAAAATGGTACAAGCCTATGGCCGTCGTATGGCTCTAAATACTCCTATCCAAGGGACTTCAGCTGATATTATTAAACTGGCTATGCTTAAAGTATTTGCCGAAATTACTAGTCGTAATTTGCAGGCGAAAATCCTATTACAAGTACATGATGATTTAATTCTTGAGTTGCCCTATAGCGAATTAGAAGAAGTTTGCGAAATTCTAAGGGACAATATGGAAAATGCGATTAGTCTAAAGGTGCCCTTAGTAGTATCCATAAAAAGCGGTAAGAATTGGTACGATTTAGAAGAAGTAAAGTTTTAAGTAATTCATTTTTTAGGGGGGGAGTAAGATGCCAGAATTACCAGAAATAGAAACTATAAAAAGGGGCATAGTTAATAATGTAGGTTCTAAAATAAAAAGTATCGAAGTTAATCGTTTAGATATTATAAAAAGACAAGAATTTGAGTTAGACCTCTTGTATAATGAAACTATTACTGGGGTTGGGCGTAGGGGTAAGTATTTGCTGCTCACTTTGGGGGAGTATTTTTTAATATTTCATCTAGGTATGAGTGGCAGATTTTATATTTTAGATGCCGACAGTGAAGATAATACCCCCCATATCCATGTTATAATTTATCTTGATAATGGTAATAAACTAATATATCAAGATACGAGAAGATTTGGAGGAGTATTTTTAGTTAGGGATCTAGTGAAGTTTTTTGCTAAAATGGGTGTAGAACCTTTGACAGATGATTTTACTGCTGATTATTTATACAATATCACTAGGGGCCGAAAAATACCTATTAAATCCTTATTGCTAGACCAAAGAATTATAGCTGGGATTGGCAATATATATGCTGACGAATCCTTGTTTTTAGCGAAAATTAGGCCAGATAAAAAGGCTGGCTTATTAACATTGACTGAAGCGGCAGCATTAAGTGTGGCTGTTAAGGAAGTTTTAACAAGAAGCATTGAGGAAAGAGGTACGACCTTTCGGGATTTCCGGGATGGCTACAATAAAACGGGTAATTATCAGAAGATGCTCAAAGTCTATGGACGAACTAATGAAAGCTGTCTTGATTGTGGCACAAGCTTAACTAGACGGGTAATCGGCGGGCGGGCTAGTCATTTTTGTCCTGATTGCCAGAAATAATGCTCTAGGCTAGTTAGCACAAATATTTTATTCCTTCCATATAGTAGGTATATATCTACTATAAGGAGTGTGCTAATTATGGGGGTTATCGCTACAGTATTATTTGCTTTAGCAGTTAGTACTGATGGATTTATGGTAGGATTAGCTTATGGAACTAGAAAGATTAACATCCCAACAATTTCCTTAGTCATTATTTCATTAGCCTCCGCTTTGGCGGTTGCTATTTCTATGTTAGCTGGCAAGGTATTAGCATATATAATTCCCGAAGAATGGAATATAATTATAGGTGCCAGTATTTTAATGATTATTGGCTTATACTTCCTACTAGGTGCAAGTAAAGATAAAATAGGCAGTTTGCCGACTGCTGAGGATGGGCAGCTTATTAGTTTTAAGGTAAAGCCTTTAGGTATTATGGTGCAAATATTAAAAGAACCAGTTAAGGCTGATTTTGATGGTTCTGGGGTTATTAGTATGAAGGAAGCCTTTATATTAGGGCTGGCTTTGGCCTTAGACGCTTTAGGGGCAGGATTCGCCCTAGCTATGTCGGGTGCTAGTATTTTATTTACTACTTTAACTGTAGGTGTATTGAAATTTGTATTAGTTAATAGTGGTCTTTTCTTAGGTAAGTTTTTAACTAACACCAAGTTCAAAACGGTGTTACCATTTTTGCCGGGTCTAATTTTTATTAGCTTAGGCTTGTTAGAAATATATAAAAGATAGGTGATTATAATGAAAATTGTAGGATTGACAGGGGGTATAGCGAGCGGAAAAAGCACTGTTGCAGGGGTATTTGCGGAACTGGGGGCATACATAATTGATGCGGATAAAGTCGCCCACGAAATTGTCGAGCCCAATAACCCTGCTTGGCGGGATGTGATTAGTTTTTTTGGTGAAGAGATATTAAATGCTGACAAGACAATTAACCGGGAAAGATTAGGGGAAATAGTTTTTAACAATGCTGACTTATTAGACAAACTTAATAAAATAACCCATCCTCGTATAATGGAAAAGTTTAAGGATGAATTGCAGGCGATAAGGGAAAATAACCCTAATGCCATAGTTATAATGGAAGTACCACTCTTATATGAAACCCATTTAGAAAGAATGTGTGATTTGGTAGTAGTAGTATGGGTTGACAGGGAAACCCAAAAGGACAGGCTAATGCGAAGGGATAGTATTAGTGGAGATTCTGCAGTTAAGCGGATTGACTCGCAGATGGATTTAGATGAAAAGGCTAAAATAGCCGATTATGTTATAGACAACCGCAAAACTATAGAAGAAACAATAAAAATAGCCACCAATTATTACAATGAAATTAAAGAAGATTAATTAATATATATAGTAATAAGATCTTATTTTAGGAGTCATCAATGAAAAAAAAGCAAAAAAGTAAATTGTCAAAAATCACTTGGCTATTATTGTTGATTTTTTTGGCTACTTTACTGACCTTTCCTAAATGGATAACTTACTTTTATCCAAAACCCTACGAGGAAATAGTGTATTTAGCTGCAGAAGAACATAGGCTAGATCCTTATTTAGTGTTTGCTATTATTAGAGTAGAAAGTAAATATCAGCCCAATGCTAGATCATCCGTAGGTGCAGTAGGACTTATGCAAATAATGCCTGATACTGCTAAATGGATTGCTCTGCAAAAGAACCTAGAAGATTTTGATATCAAGGATTTGAATGACCCTGATACTAATATTCGTTTAGGTAGTTATTATATAGCTAATCTTTTGCAAGAATATCAGGAAATGCCTACAGCTATCGCAGCTTATAATGCAGGACGAGGAAAGGTAGCTAGCTGGATTAGTGAAGGGGTCTGGACTGGTAGTGCTGAAGAACTAGATGATATTCCTTTTCCCGAGACTAGGGAATATGTTAAAAATGTACTAAAAAGCTATGCCGCTTATAAGGCCATTTATGAATAAGAAAAAAGCCTCAGATGAAATGGAATAAAATAACTCTAATGCTAATATAATATCCTATACTATTTAATTAATAGGGAGGGTATTATTTTGCATATAACCTTAAAAAAAGTCGCTTTAATCAGCTCTTTAATAGGCTTAATATTATTAGTAGCTGGCATTATATATAGTAAAAACCTAGCTCAATATACGGCTAACTTAGATAGTAGGGCATTTAATATAGGACTAGTGGGGGAGGTTACCGAACTTAATCCTGCTTTAATAACCACATCTGAAGAAATATTAATATCATCGGCTATGTATGAAGGCTTAGTAACTTACGATGAAGCTGCCAAACAGGTAAAACCCTTGCTAGCAAAGGGCTGGAAATATAGTACAGACGGAAAAAGCTTAACTATAACCCTTAAAAAAAATATCCTCTTCCACAATGGCAAACCTTTGACCGCCCTAGATGTTAAAAAATCCTGGGAGCATAATTTTTCTACTACTAAGGACTGGACCAACATAAGCTTATTTATGTCTATAGCAGGTATAGATGAACGCTTAGAAGGTAAGGCTCCAGACATATCTGGTATCCAAGCCCTAGATAAACATACTATTAAGATTTCTTTCCTGGAAGCAAATGCGGTTTTTTTAGCTATGCTTACTAATCCTATATTCTGGGTTTATGACCTAGATGATCAAGTCGAGATAAAACCAGCCACAGGTCCTTTTATCTATAAGGATACTAAAGGAAAGGAAGAATTAATATTAATAAGGAATGATAAATACCACGGGAGTAAGCCGCTTTTAACCGCCTTGCATATAAAATCTTATGTAGATAGTTTAGAGGCTTTTGGCGACTACTTAGACAATAGGTTAGATTATTTAGACACAGTCCCTCTTAAGGAAATAAAAAATCTAAAAAGCGATGATAAATACAAAGCACTCTATATAGAAAAGCCCTTATTAGAGACCTATTCACTAGGACTTAATGTTAACAGTGAACCTTATGCAGGGAATTATCTTTTAAGAAGGGCATTTAATTATGCTATAGACCGAAATGCTATAATTGATGATCTACTAGGGGGTTCATACCGTCCTTTAAAATCACCCCTACCGATAGGTGTTAATGGTTATAACAACCAGATGCGAGGCTATACTTATGATCCCGAAAAAGCGGAAGAGCTCTTAATTCAGGCTGAATATCCTAAAGGCGAAGGTCTAAAAGTCCTGACTATTACTTACAATGATGATGAAGGTCATCAGGCTATCGCCTTAGCAGTGGCACAGCAACTGATGGAATTAGGCTTGCAAGTTGAGGTTCAAGCATTGGACTGGGATTATTATAAAAAACAGTTGGAACAGACAGGAATTAATTGCTTCAAGTTAGGCTGGCAATCAGATTACCCTGATGCGGATAGCTTTTTGTATAGTTTATATCATTCTTCCAAAATAGGGATTAGTAACTATTCTGCTTATCATAATCCTCAAGTCGATAAAATACTAGATGCAGCTAGGGCAGAAACTAAAAGCCAGCAGGAAAGAATAAAATTATTAAAACGGGCAGAAGAAATCATAGTCGATGATGCTCCACAAATATGGCTATTTCAAAAATTAGCTAATAAATTAATTAGCAAGGATGTAAAATCCCTGAATGTAGATAGCAGAGGATTATTAAACTGGGCAGAAATTGAGCTAGTAAAACCTAGCCTAGATGATGTTAATGATAAAAGTGATAATAAGGTGTAAGACTAATTATAGCACGATTGACATAGGCAAAGTCCCTATTGTATAATACCTTGTGATAGACAATAGATATGTCGGGGTGGTGGAATGGGCAGACACGTACGCTTGAGGGGCGTATGTCGCAAGGCGTGAGGGTTCAAGTCCCTCTCCCGACACCATAACTTAGTAGTACTGAGGTTTTAGCGAATTGAAAAAGCTGAAACCTTTTTTTGTTTTTCTGGCTTTTTAAAGGTAAGCAGTATGTATGCTAAAATCTAGCCACTTTGTAATTATGTGATATTAACTTAGTATGCCAAATTTATGCCTAGACATTTCGGTCATCATTAATATTTTCCGCTATTAAACAAAAAGAAATATATGAGATATTGCTAATATAAAGGAAATAGCATTCCTTTAATCCAATATATAAATTACCCACTTTAGAAAGGAAGTTTATAAGATTGAACAACTTTAATGATAAGGTTAGTTTTATTTGGAAAATAGCAGAATTATTAAGAGGACCATATAGATCTGAACAATATGGGGATGTAATACTTCCCATGGCAGTTTTACGAAGGTTTGACTGTTTGCTTGAAGATACTAAGGATAAGGTTTTAGAAAAAGCTAAAACAACCGATATAGAACAGATATTGAACAGTATTACTGGTCATGGGTTTTCTAATAAATCAAAATACGATTTTAATAAATTACTAGGCGACTCGGATAATATAAAAGCGAATTTTCAGGAATACATACGAGGATTTTCTGCAAACATAAGAGAGATTATGGAGAATTTTGCTTTTGATAATGAGATAAAAAAGCTGGAGGAAAACAATCTCTTGTTCCTAGTTATAAAAGAATTTGCCCAGATAGACTTACATCCAGACCTAGTTAGCAATCAAGAAATGGGCTATATTTTCGAGGAACTTATAAGGCGATTTTCAGAAAATGCTGAAGCGGGTGATCACTATACTCCTAGGGAAGTAATAGAATTAATGACTAATCTATTATTTATAGACTTAGAAGATGAGCTAACTAGAGAAGGGGCTATCTATACTATAGGGGATTTTGCCTGTGGTACAGGGGGGATGTTGTCAGCTACTACAGATTATATAAGAAAAATGAATCCAGATGCCCAAGTGGAAGTATTCGGGCAAGAGCTTAATCCGCAGTCATATGCAATATGTAAATCTGACATTTTAATCAAGGGACAAACTTCCAAAAACATAGTATTAGGTAATTCCTTTACTGCAGATGGACATCCCGACCTAAAAGTGCGTTTTGCTCTTATGAATCCGCCTTTTGGGGTGGACTGGAAAAAAGATAAGGATTATATCGAAAAAGAAGCAACTGAACTAGGAATTAAAGGGCGTTTTAATGCAGGACTGCCTAGAACTTCGGATGGTTCGTTACTATTTTTGCAACATATGGTTTCTAAAATGTATCAGGATGAAAAAGGTTCACGCATGGCTATCATATTTAATGGTTCCCCATTATTTACGGGTGATGCAGGTTCGGGGGAATCAGAAATTAGAAGATGGCTTATTGAAAGTGACTTATTAGAAGGCATAATAGCCTTGCCCAACGACTTATTTTACAATACTGGAATTGCTACTTATATTTGGATTATTACTAATAGGAAAAATGGTGACCCCTTAAAAGGTGCAGTTAGAACAGGAAAAATTCAACTAGTTGATGCTACTAGCTTTTACCATAAGATGCGAAAATCTTTAGGTTCCAAAAGGAATGAAATCAGTCCCGTTGATATTGCAAAAATTACTAGGATATATGGTGCTTTCGAGGAAAATGAATACTGCAAGATTTTTGATAATAATGAGTTTGGATATTTGAAAGTGACTATTGAAAGACCTTTAAGACTTAATTTTAAAATTGATGAAGCTAGAATAGATAATCTATATGCCGAATCAGCTTTTGCCAACTTATATGATGAAGAAAAAGTCGAAGAATTAGAGCTAAAAAAAGAGAAAAAACAGATTAAGAAAAATGAATTAAACCAACTAGAAAAGCTGTATAAGGGTAAAGAGTTGCAGGAACAGATAATAGGAATTTTAAATAATAATATTAGCGATAAACTTTATAAAAACCGCGAAGAATTTAAGGCTTACTTAAATAATATATTAGCAGAGTTAAAATTAACTACTGCAGTAGGCAAAGCTGTACTTATGGGCTTATCCGAAAGGGACGAAACAGCCGATTATTGCTATAGTGGTAAAAATAAAGAAGCTGATAGCTCCCTAAGGGATACGGAAACTATCCCCTTAGCTATGGATGTGGATAATTATGTGCTTGATGTAGAAGGGCATATTAAAAAGGAAAAGCAAAATATCCTAGACTATGTGGAAAGGGAAGTAGCCCCTCATGTTAAGGAATTCTGGATCGACCATACTAAAACTAGAATAGGCTATGAAATTCCCTTTACAAGGTATTTTTATAAATATGAAGCCCTAAGACCCTTCGCGGAAATTATGCTGGAAATAGCCGAGCTAGAAGCAGAAATAAGTGCAGAAATAAAGCAGGTGTTAGTCTAATGGATAAAATTAAATATAGAAAAGAAGAAGAAATGAAGGATAGTGGGATTGAGTGGTTGGGGATGATTCCGCAGGAGTGGGAAGTTACAAGCTTAAGGCAGAGTCTTGAAAAACCGATTACGGATGGGCCACATGAAACACCAAAATATGTTGATGTAGGAGTACCATTTATATCGGTTGATAGTCTTAGTAATAGTAGCAAAATAGTCAATCTCGACATAGTAAATAAATTTATCTCCGAGGAAAAATTTAATGAATACAATAAAAAGACACAGTTAAAGAAAAATGATATTTTGTTTTCAAAATCAGCCACAATTGGAAAAGTAGCAATTGTTGATGATAGGAAATTTATGACTTGGTCACCATTGGCAATAATAAAATCAGATGCAAAGAAAATATATTATAAATTATTATATTATATTTTAAGCTCTGAAAGATATATAAATCATATTACAAGCTTGAGCAATCTGAATACACAACTTAATATTGGAATGAAAGTGTTAGAAAAATCTAAATTAGCAACATCTCCAGATTTAACCGAACAACAAAAAATCGCTAATTTCCTTGACATCAAAACCGCCCAGCTAGAATCTATAATCTCCAAGAAGCAGCTTTTAATCGAGAAACTGGAAGAAGCTAAAAAAAGTCTAATCACCGAAGTAGTAACAGGCAAAGTCAAAATTATAGAGGGACAAATGGTTAAAAGAAAGCCAGAAGAAATGAAGGATAGTGGGATTGAGTGGTTGGGGATGATTCCGCAGGAGTGGGAAGTTACAAGC
>JAAYRQ010000137.1 GCA_012518685.1 Syntrophomonadaceae bacterium
ATACCTACTTCCCAAAGCCAAGTATTTACTACAGCAGCCGATAATCAGACTTCGGTTGATATTCATGTTCTACAAGGTGAAAGAAAGATGGCAGGGGGAAATGTTACCTTAGGTAGATTCCAATTAGCAGGGATTGCACCTGCACCAAGGGGAATTCCTCAAGTTGAAGTAACCTTTGACATTGATGTTAATGGAATTGTTAATGTATCTGCTAAGGACTTAGCAACTGGCAAGGAGCAGAAAATCACCATTACTTCTTCTAGTGGTTTAAGTGATGAGGAAATCGAAAAAATGGTAAAAGATGCGGAGGCATTTGCCGAAGAAGATGAGAAAAAGCTAAAAGAGATAGAATTGAAAAACAATGCTGATAGTATGATTTACCAAGCTGATAAATTAATCAAGGAAAATGCTGAGCAAATGGATGAAGATACTAAAGAACAGATAGAAACTGCTAAAAATGAGCTAAGTGAAGCTCTGGTCAATGATGATATAGATGAAATAGAGAGTAAGACCGAAGCACTAACCTCAGTAGTCTTTACTTTTACTACGCAAATGTATGAAAATGCCAATCCTGATGCTAATTTTGGGGATGATATTTTTGATGCTGATTATGATATTCCTGAAGATGAAGATGAGGAAGTGTAAACTAATAAGTGTAAATGTGGTATTTTATTAGCTGTATATTAACCCAGAAACTCCATACCTAGTTTCTGGGTTACCCTGTTTTAGGAAGGTGGAGGATAATGTCTAGTAAAAGAGATTATTACGAAGTATTAGGAGTATCTAAAAACGCTTCTCCTGATGAACTTAAAAAAGCTTACCGTCAGTTAGCTAGGAAATATCATCCTGATGTTAATAAGGAGGATAAGGATGCTGAAGAAAAGTTTAAAGAGCTAGGTGAAGCTTATACGGTTTTGAGTGATCCTAGTAAGCGTGATGCCTATGATAGGTTTGGTCATGATGCCTTTGATCCTACCAAAAACCCTGGCTTTGGTGGCTTTGAGGATATGGGGGGATTTACGGACTTATTTGACTTAATTTTTGGTAATGCTAGTTCTAGTCGAAGGAGAACTGGTCCCCAAAGGGGCTCTGACTTAGAAGTAAGGATGGATATAAGTTTTGAGGATGCTGTCTTTGGCTTGGAGAAGGAAGTAGAGATGGCTAGGGTAGAAACTTGTACTAAGTGTAAGGGTAGTGGTGCTGAACCAGATAGTAAGGTTAAAAAATGCCCCACTTGCCAAGGTACTGGTCAAGTAAAATCTGTGCAAAGTACGCCTTTCGGCAGATTTGAAACAGTTCGTACCTGTAATAAATGTCATGGGGAAGGCCATATAATTGAAAAACCTTGTACTGAGTGTAGAGGCCAAGGTAAGGTAAGAAAAAACCGCAAAATCAATGTAAGGATACCTGCGGGAATTGATACAGGTTCTAGGTTAAGAATCCAAGGGGAAGGGGAGGAAGGCATAAGGGGAGGTGGACCAGGAGATCTTTATATCACTATTGTAGTGAGACCCCATGCGACATTTAAGCGGGAAGGCTATTTTTTAATTAGTACGGTTGCCATTAATTTTGTACAGGCGGCTTTAGGTGCTGAAGTGGAGATACCACTACTAGGTGGCTCTAAACAAAAGCTCAGTATTCCTGAAGGCACTCAACCTGGCGATATTTTGACGATAAAAGGTAAGGGTGTGCCCCACCTGCATAGTACCAAGACTGGGGATTTGAAACTTATTGTAGAAGTTAAGATACCTACTAAACTAACTAAAAAGCAAAAAGAATTATTAGAACAGTTTTACGAAGAAGATGATAAGTCTAATAAAAAAGGGATATTTAATAAAGTAAAAGATGCGATGGGTTAGGGGTTTTGAAATGATGGTATGGAAAGAAATATCAGTATTAACTGAAGGTATTTGTGTAGAAGCTATAGCCGCTATATTTCATAGATTAGGTTCTGGTGGGGTAGTAATTGAGGATCCACAAGCGGCAAGAAAATATGTCAATAAGGAAAAATTTAATCCAGAACTTATGTCACCTGATTTTTTGGAACATGAGTTTGTGGTTGTTAAGGCTTATTTTCCTGAGGACAAGGAAGTTATCAGTGAAGTTCATGCATGTCTTGCTAAAGTACAAGATAATTTTAATATTAGCTGTAAGGTTTTTGTCAGTGAAGTTAAAGATGAAGATTGGGAAGACTCCTGGAAAAAGTATTACCATACTTTTAAAGTAGGTAATCGCATAGTTATTAAGCCTTCTTGGGAAGCATATTTGCCAAATGATGAGGAGATAGTAGTTGAAATTGACCCAGGTATGGCTTTTGGTACAGGTATTCACGCTTCCACTAGGTTTTGTTTGAAATTTATTGATGAATATATTCAAGGTGGAGAAACTATAGTTGACGCTGGCTGCGGCTCTGGAATACTTGCTATTGCTGCTGTAAAGCTGGGGGCGAAGGAAGTATTTGGCTTTGATATTGATGATGTAGCTGTGAAGGTGGCTAAGGAAAATGTTGCCTTAAATAAGCTGGATAAGCAAATTTTTATTAAATCGGGTGATGTCATCGAGGAAATAGCTCCTTACTCGCCTGATATTGTAGTAGCTAATATTACTGCTGAGGTAGTTAATATGTTAATTCCTGTGGCAAGTCAAGTTTTGCCTAAGGATGGATATTTCTTCGGTTCGGGTATTGTTGATAGTAGGTGGCCTGGGGTTAAAAAGACCTTGGAAGACAATGATTTTATAATCGAGAATGTTCTTACTGATGTTGATTGGATTGGGGTAGTAGCTAAGAAATTATAGTAATAAAGGATTTTGTTTATGCACCGTTTTTTTGTAAGTAATACTGATATATCAGGTGATAAATTATTTATCAGAGATAAAAATGAACTTAATCATATAAAAAAAGTATTACGGCTTAAAGTAGGGGATAGAATTCTAGTCTTCGATGGAAGTGGTTATGAATATGAAGCCCTGATAGTTAATACTTCTATGGAAATTGGCGAAGCTACTATAATTAACAAGCTTTTTAATCCTAACAATACTAAGTTTAATTTATCCCTTGTGCAAGGGATTGCTAAAGGGGATAAAATGGACCTGATTGTGCAGAAGGCTGTAGAATTAGGAGTGGCTTCTATATATCCTGTATTAACGGAACATACTGTAGTTAGCTATCAAGGTGACAAGGCCATGAAGAAGGTAGCTAGGTGGAAGTCTGTTGCAGTTGAAGCTTGTAAACAATGCCAGCGTAATACCTTGTTAGATATTAAACCGATTTCTTCTTTAGCTAAAGTAATAAAGGAAATTGATAGCCATAATGCTATAATGTTGTATGAAAAAGAGACTGATATTCGTTTAAAAGAGTTATTGAAAAGCTTGGATTTTATTGAGAAAAATGATTTGTTTTTAATGGTTGGACCAGAGGGTGGCTTTAGTGATATTGAAGTAGCTTTAGCAAGGCAAAATAATATTAATATTGCGACTTTAGGTTCGCGAATATTAAGGACGGAGACTGCTAGCCTAATCGGGGCAGCTATTGTTTTATATGAGTTGGGTGATTTGGGATAATAAAAGGAGTATTATATGCCATCAGTAGCTTTTCATACTTTAGGATGTAAAGTTAATCAAATAGAAACTGAGCAAATTAAAGAGGATTTCATAGTAAAAGGTTATGATATTGTCAGCTTTCAAGATAAGGCTGATATATATATTATTAATACTTGTACGGTTACCCATATTAGTGATAGGAAGTCGCGGAGCATAATTAGAAGGGCTATCAGGAATAATCCTGATGCTGTTGTAGCGGCTATTGGTTGCCTACCTCAGGTTAATGCTGATGAGCTAAGAAAAATAGAGGGACTTAATATAATTGTTGGCAATAGGGATAAAGCTAACATTGTCGATATTATAGAGGATTACGATGAAAAAAAGAATATAGTGATGGCAGGTAATATTACTAAAAATGATAAATTAAGTCCCGTATTATTTTCTAACCTCCACGAAAGGACCCGAGCTTTTATTAAAATTCAAGATGGATGTGTAAGTTATTGTTCTTATTGTATTGTGCCTTTGACTAGGGGTCCTGTCAGGAGCAAATCCCCTGAGGATGTTTTAGCTGAGCTAGTTAATTTATTAGATTTAGGTTATAAGGAAATAGTTTTAACTGGTATTCATACTGGTTTTTATGGTATAGATATAGGTAATATTAATTTGCTAGGGCTTTTGGAATTAATCTTAAGTCATACTAATGAATACAAATATAGGTTAAGATTAAGCTCTATAGAACCATTAGAGGTAACTGATGGGTTAATTAGCCTGATTAAGGAAGAAGATAAGTTATGTCGCCATTTACACTTACCTTTGCAAAGTGGTAGCAATAAGGTGTTACAGGATATGAATAGGCGGTATAGTCGCGAATATTATTATGAATTAGTTTTGAAGATAGCGGAAACTATCCCAGATGTAGCTATAGCTACTGATATTATGGTTGGTTTTCCTACTGAAGATGAGGCAGACTTTGAGGATACTTTTGCCTTAATTGATACTTTACCTTTAACTCATTTTCATGTTTTTAAATATTCTCCTAGACCAGCTACTAAGGCATATAACTTAAAATCCTTGGTTGATGAAAAGGGTAAAAACTATCGCAGCAGCCAGCTTTTAAGTTTGGCTAGAGAAAAAAGCCAGATTTTCATTAAGGACAACCTTGGCAAAACTAAAAAATTACTAGTAGAGCGTAAGCTAGATGATGGTAGTTTCCATGGCTTGACAGATAATTATTTAGAGGTTAATTTTGTTGCAGAAACTGACCAGGTAGGGGATTTTGTCACCGTAAAATTAATTAATGTTGATAAGGATAATGATTTAATTACAGGTAATTTATTGGAAATAAAACGATAAAGACTGAATGAAAGGGGCAGACCATGGGATTTAAGGAGATTGGCAAAAAGCTTCAGTTGGCAAGGGAAGAGGCAGGATTGAGTCAAGAACAGCTTGCTGGCCTTATGGGGTGTGCACAATCTACGCTTTCTAACTATGAAAAGGGGAAGCGTCGCATTTATTTAACCCAACTGGAAACTATTGCTGAGTTAGTAGATAAACCGATTGAATATTTTTTGGAAAGCAGTACTAGTAGTCAATCATCGGACAATTCTTCTATGCGAGGTATTAGTAATATTAATGATGTATTAGATGGTGAACCTGAGTTATTGCAAATTGTCAATGCTCTATATGAACTACCTTGGGAGAAAAGGCGTTCTGTAATGGATTATATTATCTGGCAAAAAACTCGTTAGAATAGGGGGATAATACGATGTTCAGATATACTATTTCCAAACATGATTCTGATTTAGTAATGATGGTCAGGGAATTAGTTAATAATTATATTACTCCTAATGCTGTTTATTTAGATGAAAAAAGTGATAGGATTGTAGATTTTAATACTTTAAATATCTTAGCCGAACATAATTTGCTTACACCTAATATCCCTAAAGAATATGGAGGATTAGGTCTAAGTCACTTGACAACGGCTATGATATTGGAAGAAATTGCTGTAGGCTGTGCTGGTGTAGCTTCTATTGTGTCAACTAATTTACATGCTGTGAGCCCCATCTTAACTGCAGGAACTAAGGAGCAAAAGGAAGAATTCTTGCCTAGACTTACTACTAAAAACCCTGAACTAGCAGCACTTGCTCTTATTGAACATAAACCTAATTTAGATATATTCGCTTTTTCTGGTAACATGGATATTAGAAACTCTTCTATTAATGTCTTAGATGTTGACGAAGATTATATTACTTTAAAAGGTCATAAGGATTATGTGATGAATGCTCCAACAGCTAGTTTTTTTACTACTATGTTTTCTTCTACTCCTAAAGGGGAGAAGAAGGACCTACAAGTAATAGTATTGCCTATGGATACGCCTGGTGTTGTAGTAGGTAATAACAAAAAAACTTTAGGCTTAAGAGCTTGTATTGCAAGTGAAGTAATCTTAGACAATGTTAAGGTAGCTAAAAAATATCTTCTAGGTAAATTAGGAAGTGGTTTTTTAGTTTTTATGCAAAATTTAGATAGAAATGTAGCATTTACAGGGGCAATTAGTCTAGGTGTAGCTAGGGCTGCCTATGAAACAGCTTTAAGTGCTTCTAAAACTAGGATGTATATGGGGAAACCTAGTTTTGAGCAAAGTGCGGTTAGTTATAATTTGGCTGATATGGCTACCAAAATTAATGCGGCTAGATTAAGTGTCCATTTAGCTTGCTATTGTATTGACAACGATTTAGATTATTCCCAAGCTGCTTCAAAATCTAAGGTTATTTCTAGTAGCGTGGCTCAAGAAGTTACCAGTAATGCTATGGAAATAGTAGGGGGCAGGGCTTATTTATACGGTCATCAATCGGAAAAGTATTTACGGGATGCAAAAATGCTAGCTATCGTTGATGGCAGTGAGCAATTCCATAAAAACCTCATTGCTACACAATTTGATTAATTAAGGAAGGTGAAGGATGATGAAGACTTTTACCTGGAATAAAGAAGAAATAGATTTGATATATACCGTAAGGGAATTAGCTACTACTAAGATAGCAGAAAGGGCTACATATTTGGATGCGACAGGTGATGAAAGCCAAGATTGGGTTATTCCCGA
>JAAYRQ010000138.1 GCA_012518685.1 Syntrophomonadaceae bacterium
CTTTATTAATGAAGAGTATAACATTTTGCTAAAATGCTTACAAATTAAGATTGTCCCATAATAATTAAGTATAAAAAAATGGATAAAAGTTACGACCTTTATCCATTTTGAAAAAACTATTTTATGACTAGAACTGGCAGATTGACTAATCTAGTTACTTTATCAGTAACACTACCTAGGGCTAATTCTTGGAATTTGTTAAGCCTTCTGCTGCCCATAATTATTAGATCAAAGTCTCCCTCATTGTCAACTAGGTCTAAGATTAAGGAAGCTGGATCCCCGCCTGCCCTTTTAATCTCATTAGGAATATTTAATGTATCAAGTTTTTCTGCAAACTGTTTAAGGGTGATTAAGGAATTGCCCCTTTTCTCATCTAATTTTTCTTGATATGAAAGCTTGGTAACATCTAAATCAGAAGTATTATAAACATTAAACACTACAATTTCACTAATCTGTCCCACCTGAAATAATTCTATCGCTTTTTGTGCTGCCCGCTCTGATTGTTCTGAATTGTCCACCGCTAGCAATACTTTTTTAAAAATAGGATTGCTCAAAATTATTACCCCCTCAAATATTATTTTATTTTTATAATCTTTTTGGTTAATCTGATAGTAATTATAGCAAACTTGACTATATACTTAAAATATATAAACTAGATTTTAGTATGTTTGGGGAGGTTTTTTATATGTCGGGCAAATTACGGGTAATAGTAACAGGGGTTTTAGGAAAAATGGGTCTAGAAACTGTACGAGCTATTAGTCAAGATGAAGGGCTAGAATTAGTTGGGGTAGTAGATGTAAGGGGTAAGTATGAACCTATAGCAAGTATTATTAGTGGGATTAAGGAAGATATTACAATTGCTAATGATTTGGAAGCGGTAATAAAAGATACTAAGCCTGATATAATGGTAGATTTCACCAATCCCCAAGCGGTATTTAATAATGCTAAAACCGCCTTAAAAAATAAGATTATTCCCATTATAGGTACTACTGGTCTTAATGATGTTGAATTAAATCAATTAGAAAGGTTAGCTCTAGAAAATGATATAGGGATAGCTATAATACCAAACTTTGCTATCGGAGCGGTCTTGATGATGAAATTTGCCAAAGAGGCAGCAGGGTATTTTCCTGATGTGGAAATAATCGAGATGCATCATGATCAGAAGATGGATGCACCGTCTGGCACTGCCATTAAAACTGCGGAAATGATTAGTGAGAACCGTCCTATTAGGACGCCTAAAAACATTAGGGAATACGAAAAGATAGCAGGTTCCCGTGGTGGCGATCTTAATCAAATTCGCATACATAGTGTAAGGCTACCTGGTTTTGTAGCCCATCAAGAAGTAATTTTTGGCGGCTTGGGACAAACTTTAAGAATAAAACACGACTCTATTGATAGAATTGGTTTTATGCCAGGAGTAATTATGGTTATTAAAAAAATGGCCACTCAAAAAGGCTTAATCTATGGCATGGAAAACTTGATGTAGCTTAATATTTTTATTCATATTCTAACTATAAAATCATAGTTTTTCTGAATTCTAAGGGTGTATGTCATACACCCTTTTTTCATGGTATTTATTTCTTAGGCTTTAATTTGGGGCTTTTAAAGGGGTATATTTATCTAAATCAAACATTTCGCTCAATTTTATGTGTAAGGATGTCAATAGATTGTAAGTACAAGCACCGCGATAAAGAGTTATACATATAATGCTATTAATTGTAGCTAATTCGTAATCAAAAGGGGGAGTATTGGTGAATTCAGTACTTTCAAGAATTAAAACTGCCGTTGTAGGGGGAGATGAACGAGAACTAATATTGCTTTCTGATTTAATTTCAAAGGGAGTTAAAGTTACAGTAACTGGTTTTCCCAAAGAAAAAATACCTAATAATGCTAGCTATGTCAGCACTGTAGCTGAAGCCTGCAAAAATGCAAATGTTCTAATATTGCCTGTGCCAGGAGTCAATGCTGATAAGGTAATTAGGGCTGTATATGCAAGTGAAGAGTTAATTTTAACTGAACAAGATATTAGTAGCTTAGCTCCTAATGCTCTAATAATTATAGGGCGTGCCCGTCCTTTTTTAAGGGAATGGTCTGAAAAATACCATATAAAATTATTAGAAATTATAGAAATGGATGAGGTGGCAATCTTGAACTCTATTCCTACTGCCGAGGGGGCTATACAAATTGCTATGGAGGAAACAGCTATTACAATTCATAATAGCAAAATTTGCGTAGTAGGTTTTGGTCGAGTAGGCCTTACTTTGGCTAGAGCTTTAAAGGCACTAGGTGCCGAGGTAATTGTAGTTACTAATTCTAGTAATGAAGAGGCTAGGGCTTTTGAAATGGGCTGCCATACTGATAATCTAGAAAATCTAGCTAAGATTTTGCCTAACTTAGATATATGTTTTAATACTATTCCACACTTAGTGCTTAACAAAATGGTATTACAGCATGCGAACCGAGATATGGTTATTATAGACTTGGCTACTGAGCCTGGAGGAACTGATTTTGAAGCGGCCAACATTTTAGGTATAAAGGCTATATTAGCTCCAGGTCTTCCAGGTAAGGTTGCCCCTATTTCTGCAGGAAAAGTCCTAGTTAATACTATACCCCGCCTAATTATCAAGGAAATGTCTATGATAGATAAAGGTTTACTTTTAGGATAATAGGGAGGTGTTATTTAGTAGTGAATAAGCTTAAAGAGGCTCGCTTAACTGGAGTTAGAATTGGAATAGTAATAACTGGTTCCCACTGTACAGTTGATGAAGTAATTCCCCAGTTCATATTACTAAAAAATGAGGGTGCCATATTATATCCAATATTTTCTTATACTGTAGATGAAACAGATAATAGATTTTATGATGTTTTAGAACTGAAAAGGGTAATTAAAGATATTACAGAACAGCCCATTATTAATACTATTGTAGGTGCTGAACCTATCGGACCAAAACATTTATTAGATATAGTTATTATTGCCCCAGCCACAGGTAATACGATTGCCAAATTAGCTAATGGCATTGTGGATACCCCTGCATTAATGGCAGCAAAAGCACAGTTAAGAAACCAAAGACCAGTAGTAATTGCGGTATCGAGTAATGATGCTCTAAGTCTAAATGCCAAGAATATAGGCACATTGTTGAGTATGAAGCATATATATTTTGTACCTTTTAGGCAAGATAATCCTATAGAAAAGGCTAATTCTCTAGTATCTGCTATGGAAAAAATACCAGATACAATAGTTAATGCTCTGCAAGGTAAGCAAATTCAACCTGTTATATTAGGTCCTTGCTAATTTCTTGAGACTAGTATCGTTAGTATGCTAAAATAATCGTTAGATATTTTTTTCAGGAGGTCGTTCTTGTGTCTAGAGGAGTTAAATTAGCAATAGTAGGAGCAACTGGAGCAGTGGGTCAAGAAATGATGCAAATTTTAGAAGAAAGGAATTTACCATTAGAGGAATTAATATGTTTAGCTGCACCTTCAGAGGTGGGAACTAAGCTATCATTTAAAGGTGAAACGATTATCGTACAAAGTGCTGATGAAAAAGTATTTAAAGCTGCAGATATAGCACTTTTTGCAGTAGAAACTGATATTAGTAACAAGCTGGCACCTTTAGCCCAGAAAAATAATTGTTTGGTGATAGATAACAGCAATGCTTTTCGCTTAGCAGAGGGAGTACCCTTAGTAGTACCAGAAGTTAATGCTAGAGATATTAAAGACCATAAGGGCATTATAGCTAGTCCCAATTGTTCTACTATTATTATGGTGGTAGCTATTAATCCTATTTATGAAAAATACGGTTTGAAGAGAGTAATTGTTTCAACATATCAAGCTGTATCTGGTGCAGGGGTAGCTGGAATAGAGGAGCTTGATACCCATATTAAAACATACCAAGCTGGCCAAAAACCGATACCAAAAACTTTCCAACATCCCATATCTTTTAATGTAATTCCTCATATCGATGTTTTTGTAGAAGATGATTACACTAAGGAAGAAATGAAAATGGTATATGAAGCAAGGAAGATTATGCATGCGCCAGAACTTAGAATTTCCGCAACGGCTGTTCGGGTTCCAGTATATAGGAGCCATTCTGAAGCCATTACCTTAGATTTAGAAAGCCCCGCTACTGTTGCTGAAGTTAAAGAACTCTTAGCCAATGCTCCAGGCATTATAGTTCAAGATGATATTACTAATAATATTTATCCAATGCCTTTATACGCTTCTAATACTGATGAAGTATATGTAGGCAGAATAAGGACAGATATATCAGGTGATAATAGTATTGCTTTGTGGGTAGCAGCAGATCAAATTAGAAAAGGTGCAGCTACTAATACTATTCAAATAGCGGAGGAAGTAATTGCGAAAAACCTTTTTTAAAAGAAGGTGAATTATTTGAAAATAACCGTCCAAAAGTATGGCGGAACTTCGTTGGCAACCCCAGAATTGAGGGCTAAGGTCTGCGATATAATTAGGAACTCGGTTGATGATGGATATAATGTAGTAGTGGTGGTGTCAGCTATAGGGAGAGATAAAGATCCTTATGCAACTGATACCTTACTCAATTTGGCTAGGTCTATTAATCCTTTAATATCTAATCGAGAATTAGATTATTTAATGGCTTGTGGTGAAACTATATCAGGGATAATTTTGGCTGCTCAGTTAGCTACATTAGGGCTAGAGACCCAATTTCTTAACGGTGAGCAAGCTGGGATAGTAACTGATGGCAATTATGGTGATGCTCATATTTTATATGTAAATAAAGAAAGAATTGTTAATGCATTAAATCAAGGGGTTATTCCTATTGTGGCAGGATTTCAAGGGGTTAGTGAAACTGGCGAATTAACTACTTTGGGTAGGGGTGGTAGTGATACTACTGCTAGTGCTTTAGGGGTGGCTTTAAATGCGGATTTTATAGATATATTTACCGATGTCGAAGGGGTTATGACTGCTGATCCTAGAATTGTGGATAATGCCCGACTATTAAATGAAATAACTTATAATGAAATATGCCAACTAGCTCACGATGGTGCCAAAATAGTCCATCCCCGAGCGATTGAAATAGCGATGAGGGCTAATATTCCTTTAAGGATTAGGTCAACTTTTAACCAAACTACGGGAACTTTAGTAACTAATAAAATGTCTAATGTTGATAATATTAGAATAATTAATGATACAATAGTAACAGGTGTAACTTACAGTTCTGATTTAAGCCAATTTAACATTAGTTTAGTTAAGGATAATGAAGGTAAGGGGCTTTTGGTTTTTAAGGCTTTAGCCCTAGCTAATATTAGTGTTGATTTTATAAATATTGGTACCAATGATATTAAATTTACCGTTCCTTATACCTTAACAAGTAAAACTGAAGCTGTATTAAAAAATATGGGCATATTACCCGAAGTAGAGCTTGGCTGTGCTAAAGTAGCCGTGGTTGGTGCGGCTATGATGGGGATACCAGGGGTTATGGCCAAGGTAATAGAGGCCTTAAGTAAAAAAGATATCCCGATTATACAATCTGGTGACTCTTATACTAATATCTGGTGTTTAATTAAAAAAGAGTATATGACTATAGCTATTAAAGCATTACATGATATATTTGAACTAGGAAAATAAAACATTGGTGGTGTTATATTAATGGAATCAGTTCGTTTATTAACAGCTATGATTACCCCTTACGATGAGAATCTAGAAATAAACTATGAAAAAGCTGGAGAAATAGCTAATTATCTGGCTAGTAATGGCAGTGATGGGGTAATAGTATCAGGTACTACTGGTGAATCACCTGTATTAACTGGAGAAGAAAAATTACAATTGCTAGAAACAGTAAAAAAAGCGGCTGGAGATAAAATGCAGGTATGGTCTGGTACAGGAAGCAATAATACTAAGGAAACGATTAAACTTAGTCTAGAAGCAGAGAAATTAGGGGCTGACGGCATCATGTTAGTAACTCCTTACTATAATAAACCTAGCCAAGAAGGGCTGTATCAGCACTTTAAGGCTATTGCTTCTAAGCTTTCTCTTCCTGTAATGCTTTATAATGTGCCTGGTCGAACTAGCTCGAATCTTTTGCCAGAAACTGTGGCTAAGTTAGTGGAAATAGATAATATAGTGGCAGTTAAAGAAGCCAGTGGGAATATGGATCAAGTATCTTTGTTAAAATCATTAATAGCAGATAGGGCTATGATTTATTCGGGTGATGATTCTTTAACTTTGCCTATTATGGCCTTAGGGGGGCAAGGTGTAGTTAGTATAGCTTCACATATTATCGGTAATGAGATTAAAGAAATGATTAGTCTTTTTGCTGCTGCTGAAGTTAATAAGGCTACCGAAATGCATATTAAGTTATTCCCTATATTCAGAGGTCTGTTCATAGCTTCTAATCCAGTACCCTTAAAAGAGTCCTTAAATCTTTTGGGTAAAGAGGTAGGTAACTTAAGATTGCCATTAACCAGTGCCTCCGATGAGGAAAGAGAATTTATAAAAAATCTTTTAAAAGAGCATAATTTATTATAGTTGTTATAAAATAATATGAATTTTAAGAGATAGCATAGCAGCTATCTCGTATTTTTTATTTATACATACAATAGCAAGGATAAACTTTGTGTTGTATATAAGAGACACATAGACTACAATTATTAGATACGGATATTGTGCGGAAAAATTGAATATAAGGAGGTGTATTTGTTGTCTGAAGAATCCCGCATTCAGATTATCCCCTTGGGCGGTATGGGGGAAATCGGCAAAAATATGATGGCCATCAGATATGCTGATACCATCATTGTTATTGATGCAGGGCTAATGTTTCCTGAAGATGAACTATTAGGCATAGATGTTGTAATTCCAGATATAACTTATTTAGTAGAAAACAAAGACAAGGTTAAGGCAATTCTTTTAACACATGGTCATGAGGATCATGTCGGTGCTCTACCCTATGTATTAAGAGAATTGAACACACCAGTATATGGAAGTAAATTGACCTTGGGCTTAGTAAGAGAAAAATTAAAAGATCATAACTTAAATAATGTTAAGCTAAATACAGTTAGACCTAGAGATATCGTGCGTATAGGTGAATTTGAGATTGAATTTATTAGGGTTAGTCATAGTATTCCTGATGCTATGGCGATCGCGGTTCATACCCCTATAGGGATAATTTTGCATACTGGTGATATTAAGCTAGATCAGACTCCCGTAGATGGGCAAATCGTTGATTTTCGTAAATTTGCAGA
The DNA here is from genome assembly GCA_012518685.1 of Syntrophomonadaceae bacterium. Lineage (GTDB taxonomy): Bacteria > Bacillota > Syntrophomonadia > Syntrophomonadales > Syntrophomonadaceae > JAAYRQ01. The sequence continues at coordinate 7,224 of JAAYRQ010000138.1, forward strand.
GTTAGGGGAAAAAGGTGTACTACTAATGGCTTCCGATAGCACTAATGCAGATAGACCTGGGTTTACTGCATCGGAAAAAATAGTAGGAAAGACATTTGACGAATTATTTGGTAAGTGTGAAGGCCGTATTATTGTAACTACTTTTGCTTCTAATGTTCATAGAATCCAGCAAGTGGTTACCACAGCAGAAAAATATAAACGCAAAGTGGCCATAGTAGGTCGCAGTATGATTAATAATGTCCGTATTTCTGTGGAATTAGGGTATATGCATATAGAAGATAATACTTTAATTGAAATGGAAGATATTAACAAGTATCCGCATAATGAAATTGTTATTGTTACTACTGGTTCCCAAGGTGAACCAATGTCTGCCTTAACTAGAATGGCTACAGCTGATCATCGCTGGATAGGTATAGAGCCAGGTGATACGGTTATAATATCGGCTACTCCTATTCCTGGTAATGAAAAACTAGTATCCAAAACAGTTGATTTGTTATTTAAGCAGGGTGCCGAGGTTATTTATGAAAGAGATATGGGAGTGCATGTTTCAGGTCATGCTGCCCAGGAAGAATTAAAGATTTTAATTAATCTTATTAGACCTAGGTATTTTTTACCTGTGCATGGTGAATATCGGCATTTGAAAAAACATGCAAAAATCGCTGAGAGTCTAGGTATTCCTCGCTCTCGTATATTTGTGCCAGATAATGGCCAGGTCATAGAAATTAGCCGTAAAAAAGCACTAATAACTAACAAAGTAACCGCTGGTAATGTATTAGTAGATGGCTTAGGTGTAGGTGATGTAGGTAATATAGTGTTAAGGGATAGAAAACAACTTTCCCAAGATGGTATTATGATAGTTGTAGTAACTATGGATAAAAATCTTGGGCGGGTAATAGCTGGTCCCGACATTGTTTCGAGGGGTTTTGTCTATGTCCGAGAATCGGAAGAATTAATCGAAGATGCTAAAACTAAGGTTAAAGAAGCCTTAGATATTTGTGAAAAGCGTAATATTACAGAATGGGCTGCTATCAAATCACAAGTAAGGGATAGGCTTAGTAAGCATTTATATGACAAGACAGGCAGAAGACCTATGATACTTCCTATTATTATGGAAGTATAAAAAGCTATGATTATAGTTAACCCACCTTTTTAAAAAGGTGGGTTTTTTGTTTTTCATTCATGCATTATTTTTCTTTTTAAGGCAATTATAATAAAGAGAAATCTTAATTAGCTAGGAAAGGGGAAATATATAGTAATGAAAAACGATTATGAGCCCTATAATGATGATGATAATCAAGATATTTCACAAGCCCAAGGGATGGAAAATATTAAAGAATTTGGACAAATACAAATACCCTTATATAAAAGTGACATCCACTGTCTTACTATAACAGGTCAAGTTGAAGGGCATATGGTTTTGCCACCTAATAATAAAACTACTAAATATGAGCATGTCATTCCTCAGTTAGTGGCCGTAGAAGAAAATCCCCAGATAAAAGGGCTCTTAGTAATCTTAAATACGGTAGGTGGGGATGTTGAAGCTGGTCTGGCTATTGCAGAAATGATTAGTAGCCTATCCAAACCCAGTGTTTCCATTGTCGTAGGCGGGGGACATTCGATAGGTGCGTCTATTGCAGTAAGTGCGGATTATTCTTTTATTGCGCCTTCCGCTACTATGACGATTCACCCTATTAGGCTAACAGGTTTAGTAATAGGAGTTCCCCAAACTTATGAATATCTGGATAAAATGCAGGAAAGAGTGGTTAAATTCGTGGTAGAACATTCCAATATTAGTGCGGAAAAGTTTAGAGAATTAATGTTTAGAACTGGTGAACTAGCAAGGGATATTGGTACGGTATTGGTGGGCAAAGATGCCATTGAATGTGGTCTGATTGATCAAGTAGGGGGGATTAAAGAAGCGATTGATAAGATGCAAGAATTAAAGGGTGATAAGGGAGGTATTTTACAATGATAGTATATTTGCCCTATCCCTTTGAAGTCTGGGATTTACCTGTGGATAATTTAGTGAATATTAAATTAGCCTCGGGAGGTATCCTAACCGCAGAGTTACAAGAATATAATAAGCTGAAAGTAATAAGCATATCTAGCACTGATCCTAGTGATTATTTGAAAGATAATCTTATGCCAGGCAGTATTATTTCTTTAAATACAACAATAGAATAAATTACCCATCAACCAGCTTTTTATCGTTAATACTACTTTTTTTTAATGGTCTGTATGCTATAATTTACAAGAATGATTTTATGGAGGAATAATAAATGACAGTATTACAGGCTTTAATTTTGGGTGCGGTGCAGGGGCTGACAGAATTCTTACCCGTAAGTAGTTCAGGGCATTTGGTAATTTTTCAGCATTTGTTTGGAATTAGTGATACCCCTTTAACTTTTGATGTATTAGTCCATATTGGCACATTAGTAGCGGTTTTTGTGGCTTTTTGGCCAGATATAGTTTCCATATTAAGAAAACCTTTTCGCAAATTAACTTATTTAATACTTATTGGTATCATTCCAGCAGGCTTGGCAGGTTATTTGTTAGCCTCATATTTTGAAGCAACCTTTAAATCACTATTAGTAGTAGGTATAGGTTTAATTTTTACAGGGATTATTTTGATGGCTTCTGAAAAATATGCTAATAAGAATATAGGTTTAAAAGAAGAACAAGAAACATCTTACTTGGATGCTATTTTTATTGGAATAATTCAAGCTATAGCTATTATACCAGGAATATCGAGGTCTGGTTCTACTATTTCAGCCAGTTTATTTGCTGGATTAGATAGGGATTTTGCCGCCCGATTTTCATTTTTATTATCTATACCAGTTATTTTAGGTGCAGGAATTTTTGAATTAAAAGATATCATGGGGGTAGGCATAGCAACTGCTAATATTATGCCTTATACTATAGGGGTTATTGCAGCCGCTATTTTTGGATATTTTGCTATCAGGGTCGTATTAAGGCTGGTTAGAAAAGGAAGACTGTCATATTTTTCTTATTATTGCTGGGCTGTAGCGGCATTAACCTTGGGTGCACATTTCTTTTTTTAAATATTAAATGTTATTACTAATATGGGGAGCATTAGCTTCCCTTATTATTTTTATATAATTTGCTTTTTTAAAATAAAAGAGGGGATTTTCATATCATCATAGAAGTTTACAGATAATTTAGTTAAATATTTTGTTAAATAAAACGAGGTTTTTAATAATGTCAACTACAAGCAAAAAAACAAAATCTCAAACCAGAAAAGTTAAAAAAAAAGTTACCCCTAAAAAATCCTTACCCAAAGAAAAAGGTAAAGAAAAAGCCCCTATGGTTAATAATATCAAGCTAGAAATTATTAGTATTTTATTATTTGTTTTAGCTATTTTCATTTATATTAGTGTAGCAAAATTTCAAGGCTTACCTGAAGATATAGAATTTATAGGCTTGTTTGGTAGCTACATAATGAAAAGTCTAGTGTTGGCATTAGGGGAAGCGGCTATTTTTGTGGCTTTTTTTATTTTGCTATGGTCCATTCATATTGGAATTTTAAAAGAGGTCTGGTCCTTACGGATGTGGGGGGTTAGTCTCTTGTTTTTAGCCATAGTTATTGCTATTGGCATTTATAATATACCTGGTGGTCTAACACCTATAGAAGCTGGACAAAAAGGTATGGGTGGCGGGTATATAGGAGGGTTTTTGGCTTATATTTGGACTAAATTATTAGGGAGGATAGGTTCTCTCATTGTTTTATGTTTATCTGTAATTGTAGGTTTGTTAATGATTATTAATAAGCCACTACGAGATATTTCTGACTTCTTTAACAAACAGCTTAAAATTTTAGGGGCAAAGTTTTCTGACTGGCTTTTTGTAGAAGATGAAGCTCTGGAGGCAGATATAAGTAAAAATGAAGCAAGTGTTAGACAAGCTATATTGATAAATGATTTGGATGCTAAGGATATTCACTCGGCGGCGGCTGAGCCTAAATTAAAGCTGGTAGTACCCCCGAAAATTGATGTGTATGAACCCAGCCTCTTAACAGATGAATTTACTAGTGGTGAAGCTATTAATACTAAGGAAGGTTTGCAACAAGTATTGAAAGATTCTAAATCCAGCACTTATCATAAACCACCCCTCGATTTACTAGCTGATATGGATGTTGAAAGGAATATTGATAAAAAAAACATTAAGGATAGTATTGCCGTTTTAGAAGAAACATTCTCCAACTTTGGTATTTTAGTAAAGGTTAACCAGGTTAGTTGTGGTCCTACTGTGACTCGATATGAATTAACTCCTGCCAAGGGGGTTAAAGTGAGTAGGATTCTGAGTTTAACTGATGACTTACAATTAAACTTAGCGGCTCCTGGTATAAGGATAGAAGCACCTATCCCAGGTAAATCAGCCATAGGTATCGAGGTCCCTAATGTTAAAGTATCTAATGTGGGATTAAAAAACTTATTACAATCACCTAATTTTATAAAACTGAAAACACCTTTGGCTTTTGTATTAGGTGAAGATATTACAGGTAATACTGTAGTAGCAAGATTAAGTGATATGCCGCATTTATTAATTGCAGGTTCGACAGGTTCAGGTAAAAGTGTTTGTCTAAATAGTATTATAATGAGTCTTATTTTTAATACTAGCCCCGAGGAATTAAAATTAGTTCTAATTGATCCCAAAATGGTTGAGTTAACAGTATATAATGGTATTCCTCATTTACTTACACCAGTGGTAACGAACCCTAAAAAGGCATCTATAGTATTACGATGGATGGTTACGGAGATGGAAAAGAGGTATCGTTTATTTGCACAAAATGGAGTAAGAGATATAGCAAGGTACAACCAAATAAATGATGATAAGTTACCTTTTATCATAATAGTAATAGACGAATTAGCAGATTTAATGATGGTTTCACCTGTGGAAGTAGAAGACACTATATGCCGTCTGGCTCAAATGGCTAGGGCGGCAGGTATGCATCTGATAGTAGCTACACAAAGACCTTCGGTGGATGTAGTAACAGGTATTATAAAGGCTAATATTCCATCCCGAATAGCTTTTGCAGTTTCTTCCCAGGCAGATTCTAGGACTATTTTAGATATAGGAGGGGCTGAGAAACTACTAGGTAAAGGTGATATGCTCTTTTTCCCTGTAGGGGCTATTAAGCCTTATCGAGTACAAGGAGCCTATGTGTCTGATAATGATATTGAACAAACGGTGGAATACATTAAACAGTTTGCCGAAGCTGTGGCTACTACTGAGCAATTGGAGGAAATAGAAGCTTCTTTAGATAATGTGGAATTAGAAGAGGATGAATTATTCTGGGAGGCTGTAAATATTTTTGTAGAAGATCAAAAAGCTTCCGTATCTTTATTACAAAGAAGATTAAGAATTGGTTATGCTAGGGCTGCAAGGTTGGTAGATATTATGGAGGATAAGGGTATTGTATCCAAATTAGACAATACTCGCAGAAGGGAAATCTTAATAGATAGTGAACAACTAGAAAAACTCCAGACTAGTCGTAAGTTAAGTTAGTTTTTAAGGTATTCTTATAAAAGGAGTAATAGTATGAGGCTTACCTCGCGTGAACAAGAGATAGTAAATATATTGAAGAAAAATCCGCTAATATCTCAAGAGGAATTAGCTGATGTTTTTGGTATTACTAGATCGTCAGTAGCAGTTCATATATCAAATCTAATGAAAAAGGGTATAATACGAGGTAAGGGTTATGTATTCAATGAAGGACCACTTATAACTATAGTGGGGGAATGTTATTTAGATATTAATATATATCAAAAGGATTATACTAATTCCCATGTTGAAACTATTGATATAAAATATAAGGGGGTTCCTCTTGAAATTTGTAAAGTTTTCGGTAATTATGGTATAAGACCAAAAGTTATAACATTCCTAGCAAATGATCAAGTAGGAGAACACTTCCTTAAACAAATGCAAGAATTAGAGTTAGATACTCAAAACATTCTTAAGCTTAATGATAGCCGAAGTATTCGTAGGGTTCATATTAATGATACCCTAACTTATGCGGAGGACATTAGTGATTCAGATTATTATGAGGCGATTAAAACGAAGGAAAGGTTGCTTTTAAATTCTGATTGCCTAATAACTGATTATAAGTTTGCCACCGAAATTGTTGAAGAAATATTATCTAAAAAACCCGATATATTTCCAGAGCTATGTACTTATATTATAGATAAGAACTTGCCAGACATACCTGATTATATAAGCAAATTTAAAGTAGTAGTTCTAGGGGTTAATAATACATTAAAAAGTGAAAGAGCTATTAACACTTTCTTAGATTTTAATTTAGACGCAGATCAAGTATTTGCTATAACTGACGGTAAGTCGGAAATAATAGCTATCAATGATAATAAAACACATAGATTTCCTTTATTACCTAACCAAACTTTTTCTGTCGAAGAAAAAATCCCGTCTTTTTTGGCAGGTTTAATATGTGGTATTTTAAACAAACATCCTTTAAGACAAGCTATTAGGATAGCGGTAGGTTCTATTTAATAATTACTAACTTATAATCAGTGGATAGTAGTATAGTCTGTTAGGAGTGAAAAAATGGGAATAGGAGAAAAATTCAAAGCCGAAAGAATAAAACAAGGTTATTCTTTGCAAGAAGTTGAAGACGATACTAAAATTCGTAAATATTACTTAGAGGCGATTGAAAATGATAATTACGACTTATTGCCACCCAAAGTATATGCAACTGGTTTTGTAAGAAGATATGCTAAATTTTTAGACTTAGATGTGGAAGAATGTGCCCAGATTTTTAAGTATGCTGCTTATGGTTCGAGTGTAAAAGAAGAGTTAATGGAATTGAATCCAACCTCTACACCTACTAGAGGTATAGAGAGCTCCATAACCTGGAAAAATGTTGCTATTGCATTAGTGTTTTTAATCGCAGTAATATGGGTGGGAGATTTTTTAATAGCTTATTTTACTGAAGGACATAAAGTCCCTCCCCAAAATAATCTGCCTATAGTTGAAAAGAGCGATCCTGAAGAAGAAAAGCCTCCAGAAGTTGTTAAACCTAATAAGGTAATAAGGGGTGTAGAAATTATTGTTGAAGCAGAGCAAAATTGTTGGTTAAGTGTTATAGTAGATAATGAAAGCCAGTATAATGCGACCTTACCAGCAGGTGAAGAATTAGCCTTTCAAGGAGAAAACAAGATTAGCTTAACAGCTGGTAACGCAGGTGGGATAACTATTACTTATAATGGTGAGAAAATGCCCCCCTTAGGTAATATAGGGGATGTGAAGGATGCTACTTATACAGCATTAGATAATACAGGAGAATAATTAAGTGGATATAGGGTTTATAAGTCTAGGTTGTGCTAAAAACCAAGTTGATACCGAAATAATGATGGCGATTTTGAAGGAAAATGGACATAAAATAGTAAATACGGTGGAGCGTTCTGATTTAGTAATAATTAATACTTGCGGATTTATTAACGATGCTAAGGAAGAAGCCATAGATACTATAATAGAAATGGGACAGCTTAAAGAACAAGGGGTAATTGACTATATAATAGCCACAGGTTGTTTATCACAAAGATACGCTAAAGAATTAATGGCGGAAATGCCTGAATTAGATGCTGTGGTTGGTATAGGGGACTACCATAGTATCGGTCAAGTTGTGGAGCAGGTTGTTAAGGGCGATAAAATAGTTTTAGTAAATAAGCCACCAGAAGTGTTTATAGAAAAAGGCCCCCGTATATTATCAACACCTAAAGGGCTAGCCTATTTAAAAATAACTGAGGGCTGTAATAATAAATGTACTTATTGTGCTATACCTCTTATTAGAGGCAAGCTTAGGTCTAATTCCCTAGAAAGTTTAATAGATGAAGCGAGATTCTTAGTTAAAGCTGGGGTCAAGGAATTAGTTCTGATAGGACAGGATACAGCATCCTATGGTCAAGATATTGGATATGAACAAGGATTAAGCAACTTATTGGAAAGACTCGTGGAAATACCCGATTTAGAATGGATTAGGGTTATGTATATCCACCCAGCCCATTTAACTGCTGATATTATTAAAATAATGGCAAAAGAAGATAAAATAATACCTTATATTGACTTGCCTATTCAACATAGTTCTAGTAGTATTCTAAAAAGTATGAATCGAAAACATTCGGTAGAAGACTTATCATTAATAATTCATAATTTACGGGAAAATATTAAGGATTTAGTCTTAAGAACTACGGTTATGGTAGGCTTTCCTGGGGAAAGGGAAGCTGATTTTATGGAATTATATGATTTTGTAGAGAAAATTGCTTTTGATTGGTTAGGTGTTTTTAAGTTTACAGCTGAAAAGGGAACTCCAGCCTATTTATTACCTAACCAGCTAGATGAAGATATTAAGGAAGAAAGATTAAACAAAATTCTTAAACTGCAAAAGGAAATAACCCGACAAAAAAACATTAACCGCATTAATAGTAAACAAAAAATACTAGTATCGTCACGAATAGCTCCTAACTTATATATTGGTCGTGGATATTTTCAAGCTCCTGAGGTCGATGGGGTTACAATGATTAAAAGTAATTGTGCTTTAGAACCAGGGGCTTTTGCTGAAGTTACCTTAAAAGCGGTTAGGAATTATGATATGATTGGAGAATTTGACAGTGAATCTCCCTAATGCCTTAACAATTTCAAGAATATTATTAATCCCAGTATTTATAATAGCTTTATTAGTAGATACTCCGAGATATGATTTAATAGCTTTAGGGGTATTTTTAATTGCTTCTTTTACGGATACCCTAGACGGGTATTTAGCCCGTAAATTAAAGCAGATTACAAAATTAGGGATTATTCTAGACCCCTTAGCAGATAAAATCTTAATTACCGCGGCTATGATTACTTTTGTGGAATTAGGCAGGATGTCAGGGTGGATTGCTATAGTGATAATAGCTCGAGAATTTGCTGTGACTGGTCTTAGGGCAGTAAAGGCTGAAGATGGGGTAATAATAGCGGCTAGCAATCTCGGAAAGCTTAAAACTGTTACCCAAATAATCGCCTGTATGCTTTTAATTGCACCTTCGCTATACCAGCCATACATTGCTTTTCCTATTGGAATTTGGGCTATGTATTTAGCAGTAGTTATTACAGTTTTATCGGGCATAGAATATTTTTATAAATTTAACATAATAGATAAATGATTTTTTAAAAATATTATATATATACTGGTAAAAGGGATGTCTGTACAGACATCCCTTTTTTTGTTTATCTATATCTAATATCCATATATTACACAACAAATACCTATGTAGCCTATGTTATAATGAGTTGGCAAAGGGGGAGAAGAATGATGAAAAAAAGCGATTTTAAAATTAAGATAGCCCTTTTATCCCTTATAATGGCATTGGCTATATTTTTGGTGGGTTTTACTTTATATAACAAATTGAGCATTGTAGAACCTATCATTTCCGAAATAAGCAGTATCGAGGCTGTTAAGGAAGTAGAAGTAAACAAGGAAAAGGATTATTTAATAGAGGTAGGCTTATTAAAAGTTAATAATTTTGCACAAGTATATAGTGACATAAAAGATATTTTAGACAGCAAACTTAATGGAAAGGCTTATGAATTAGTGATTAAGGATAAACCTAATCTATTGCTAAATGAAAGCTATACTTCCCTTCAACCCGCTCTATATCAGGCTCTAGCTAACCATGAATATGTATGGCTTAATGAAAAACTAGCTGAAATAGCTGAAGTTAAAGGTATATCTTATGCTTTTTTCCTGGATGATAATTATTTATTTATACAATTAATTGATGAGGAAAACTATATATATAAAGCTATCAAACATAATAAGGATTTATAAACTACAAGGGTAGGGGGCAAAAAATAAAGTGGATAATATAAAAGAAATATTAGCAGGAATAATTATAGCATTGATAATTTTTTTAGCTATTATCGGGGTTAATGTTACCCCTGCCATAATTTTATTATTAGTTATAGGGGGCTTGTATTTTTTTCTCCATTATACTGGGGGTATTAAGGTTGGCAGTATTGCTAGAGGGGTTAATAATAATCACAGAATTAGTTTCGAGGATATTGGGGGTCAAGAAACAGCGGCTAATGAGTTAAAAGAAGCTTTGCACTTTCTATTAAAGGCCGAAAATATGAAGCGTATGGGAATAAGACCCTTAAAGGGAGTGCTTTTAGAAGGTCCTCCTGGGACAGGCAAGACCTTGCTGGCTAGGGCTGCTGCAAGTTATACTAAATCAGTCTTTTTGACAGTTTCGGGTAGTGAGTTTATTGAAATGTATGCAGGGGTAGGAGCCAAAAGAGTTAGAAATCTATTTGCCGAAGCTCGTAAAAAAGCACATAGCGAAAAATGTCATAGTGCAATTATATTTATTGATGAATTAGAAGTATTAGGGGGTAAAAGGGGTTCCCATTCGGGGCATTTGGAATATGATCAGACTTTGAACCAACTATTAGTAGAAATGGATGGAATTAATGCCAATGATAATCCTCGGATTTTATTAATTGGGGCTACTAATAGAATAGATATGCTAGATGATGCCTTAATAAGACCTGGTAGATTCGATAGGCAGGTGCAAGTAGGCTTGCCTGATAAACATGGCAGACTGAAAATACTGCAAATTCATACTCGTAATAAGCCCATCCGCGATATAGATGATTTGGAGGATGTGGCTCGGGCAACCTTTGGCTTTTCAGGTGCCCACTTAGAAAGTCTATGTAATGAGGCGGCCATACTAGCTATGCGTGAAGAAAACACCCACATCGAGAAAAGGCATTTTGCCGAGGCTACTGACAAGGTTATATTAGGGGAGAAACTAGACCGGAAGCCTTCTGATTACGAATTAGAAAGGGTTAGCATCCATGAAACAGGACATGCTATCGCTAGTGATATAGTAGAAGCAGGCTCAGTAGCTTCGGTAACTATTATTCCTCGGGGTAAGGCCTTAGGATTTATGCGAAAATCACCCCAGGATGACCAATATCTATACACTAAAACTGAATTAGAAAATCAAATTATAGTAAGCTTAGCAGGTGCGATAGCAGAGGAAATAAAATATGGGAATAAGAGTACAGGGGCTAAAAATGATTTTGCCCAAGCTTGGCATATAACTAAACAAATAATTGATACAGGTCTATCTTCCTTAGGTATTGTAAATAGTGAAGATATTCCTGCCGAAATTCTATATAAAGAATGTAAAAACATACTAAGTGAATTAGAAGGAAAAACTAAAGAAATCTTATTAGCCAAGGAAGTGGCCTTAAATAAAATAGCGAATTATTTGTTAGAAGAAGAAACTATAGATAGTGATAAGCTGAAAGAATTGCTATATAATTCCGTTTAAAATTATTGCATTAAGAAAATATCTATCAAAAGCATTAAAGCAGGGCTAGATACCCTGCTTTTTTATTCTATATGGTGGGTCGTATTGGATTTGAACCAATGACTTCTTCCGTGTCGGGGAAGCACTCTTCCGCTGAGTTAACGACCCTTAATGCAAATTGATTATAATACTTATTTAAGTAAAAATCAATAGAAGCAATTTATCTTTATATTTTATTAACTTTTTTGATTTTTTTACATTTATTAATAGTAAGGATTTTAGTTAATTATGATTTGAATAATGGTTTTAGGTAAAACATATAATAAACTAAATTTTTTTTTGGGAGGCTTAGTATGTTTTATGAATATCAAGTAACTACTATGAAAGATAGTAATTATATAATGACTGGTTTTACAGAACATTTAAAATGGTTACGAGAAAGGGGTTTTTGCTTAAATATTGATAACTATGATAATAATCAACTTTCTCAAACTTATCATCTAGAGTTACATGGTAAAAGTTATGAAAACATTTATAATGATGCTGATATTATTTTTATTTTTAAACATCAAATGGCCCAAGTTTTGGCGGAACACATTATTGATGACTGGGAAGACAATTTATTATGGAAAGAAGTAGTAAAGACCTGTAAGGCTATTCCTAATGAGGAAAAAAGGGAAGTTTATTTTAAGGCTAGTAATTTTATGAAGAATTATAATGATAATGCAGCACTTAATATGTTAGTTAGGTATAACCGTAAAAATAAGTTAGCACATCATTTATTAGATTATATTCATAATAGTAAGTTGATGGTCTTAGAAGGCTTTATTAATTTTTGTTTGGCTGATTATTTAGAAGAGATTAGGATAGCGGTTGATTTGGCTTTTGAAGAATATAAAAATGAGCAGGAATACAATGAGTTTGTCAAGCTTTTACGGTATTTTGTTGATACGCAGTTGCCTAAGTCTAATGAAGTGAATTTATTGATGGCAAATAACGGCATTTTCTATTTATGGGATGAGGAGGGTGTAGCTATTGAAGATAAGTATATTAATTATTATTTAGATGATATTTTGTTAGATGATATTAATCTGGATGATATTTTGATTAGTATTTTAATAACGGTGGCTCCGCGTCACATTGTTTTGCATAATGTTAGTGCCTATTATCAAAATGAAGCTGTTAAGGCTATTCAAAGGGTTTTTGATGATAAAATTAGTTTTTGTGATAGTTGTGAAAGATGTTATAAGTTTATTAGGGAAATGGATAGAAGCTAATAGTATTTAATATATTTTGTAATAAGTAATTAGGGCTAGGGATAAGTTCTAGCCTTTTTTATTGCGGTTTTTAAGTTTATTTGTTATATTTTTTAAGTATATTATTAATATTAGGGTGGTTTTATGCTTTATTTAATAGTTATTCCTATCATTAGTGCTTTGATTGGATATATTACTAATGTAGTAGCGATTAAGTTGTTGTTTTGGCCTAAACATCCTATTAACCTTGGTTTTTTTAAGTTACAAGGGGTTTTGCCTAAAAGGCAGGCAGAGATTGCTACTAGTGTGGGTGAATTAGTGGAGGAACAGTTATTATCGCTAGATGAAGTTTTTGATGAAGTGGATACCCCCGAAATGCATGCTAAGTTTGTGGACAAAATTAGTGATGTCTTAAAAGATAGATTGGCTAGTATTATGCCTAGTTTTTTACCGAGTAAGGTTACTAAGTTAATAATTGACAACCTTAATCGGGTCTTACGCCAAGAGGCACCGAATATTATCATACAAGTTATTAATTCGGCTAGGGATTATCTTACGGAAGAAATTAAAATTAGTGTTATAGTAGAAGATAAGATTAATGAATTTGACTTGGATGAATTAGAGGATATGATTACGGGCATATCTTCTACGGAAATAAGATTTATTGAATTATTAGGTGGTGTCCTTGGTTTTATTATCGGCTTAGTACAGCTAGGCTTTATTTATTTATTTCCTATGTAATTAGTCAGTATTTAAGGAGGATTTTTTATGGTTACTATTAGTTTACCCGATGGATCAAAAAGAGAATTTGTAAAAGGGACAACTTTAATACAAGTTGCTAAAGATATTAGCTCTAATCTGGCTAAGAATGTTGTTGTAGCTGTTTTTAACGGTGTGGAAACCGATCTGAATAGTGAGCTTTTTACGGATGGTTCTGTGGAATTTCTGGATTTTTCTGATGAAAGGGCGAAGGAAGTCTATCGCCATTCTTCCGCCCATATTTTAGCTCAAGCTGTAAAAAGGCTATGGCCTGATACTGCTTTGGCTATTGGTCCTGCTATTGATAAGGGTTATTATTATGATTTCAATAGTTCCCATACCTTTACCCCTGAAGATATGCCCTTAATTGAGAAGGAAATGAAGAAGATTATTAAGGAAAATCAACCTATTCTTAGAGAAGTGATGTCTAGGGATGAGGCTGTAGAATTTTTCGCTAGTATTAATGAACCTTTTAAGGTGGAATTAATTAAAGACCTTCCTGATGATGAAGATATTAGTTTATATAGGCAAGGGGAGTTCGTTGATTTATGCAAGGGGCCTCATTTACCTACCACAGGCAAGGTTAAGCATATTAAGCTGATGAGTTTAGCTGGTGCTTACTGGAGAGGTGATAAAGACAATCCTATGTTACAGCGGATTTATGCTACTTCTTTTCCTACTTTGGAGGAATTGGAAGATTATATAACTAAGGTTGAAGAGGCAAAGAAGAGGGACCATCGTAAATTAGGTAAGGAATTAGGCTTGTTTGTCTTGTTAGATGAAGGACCTGGTTTCCCGTTTTTCTTACCTAAGGGTATGATTTTACGCAATGAACTGGAAAATTTCTGGCGGGAGGAACATGCCAAAGCAGGTTATAATGAAATTCGTACCCCAATTATTTTAAATAGGCAATTATGGGAAAACTCTGGACATTGGGAACATTATCAAGAAAACATGTATTTTACTACTATAGATGAAACTGATTTTGCCATTAAGCCTATGAATTGTCCTGGTAGTATGCTGGTCTATAAGCAGAATTTGCATAGTTATCGTGAGTTTCCTTTAAGAATTGCGGAAATGGGATTGGTGCATAGGCATGAGTTGTCTGGTGCTTTACATGGCTTGATGCGGGTTCGCTCTTTTACCCAAGATGATGCCCATATTTTTATGTTACCTGAACAAATTATTGATGAAATCAAGGGCGTTATTGATTTGGTTGATAGGTTTTATAGTTTATTTGGCTTTTCTTATCATGTAGAACTTTCAACTAGACCTGAAAAAGCTATGGGCTCTGCGGAAATGTGGGATAAGGCTACTAATGCTTTAATCACTGCTTTAAATGAAAAGGGATTAACTTATAAGCTTAATGAAGGTGATGGGGCTTTTTATGGACCTAAAATTGACTTTCACCTACAGGACTCTTTAGACAGGACTTGGCAATGTGGCACTATTCAGCTAGATTTTCAGATGCCTGAAAAGTTTGACTTAACTTATGTAGGTGAGGATGGGGAAAAACATCGGCCAGTTATGATACATCGGGTTATCTATGGAAGTATAGAAAGATTTATCGGTATTTTAACGGAACATTTTGCTGGGGCTTTCCCAGCTTGGTTAGCTCCTGTACAAGTTAAGGTATTGCCCATTGCGGAAAGACATCATGCTTATGCTTTAGAGATAGTTAAGATGTTGCAAAATAGTAATATCAGAGTTGAAGCTGATACAAGAAGCGAAAAAGTCGGCTATAAAATAAGGGAAGGTCAACTGCAGAAAATCCCTTATCTATTGGTGGTGGGGGATAAGGAGATAGAGGGAGCTACCATTTCTATTCGACATCGAAAAAAAGGGGATCTAGGTTCTCAATCAGTTAAAGATTTTATTAACACCCTTAGTGAGGAAATAGGAAATAAAATTATATAAAAATCTTTGCAAATGATTTATTGATGTGTTAAACTATTAAATGGTTTTAAGTAGAAGCCTCGCTTCTCACCTTACAACGATGCTAGTTCGTAAGGTCTAGATAACTCTGATTTTTAATATATAATTTCTTATATATTATTCTTAGTTATTATTGAGCGAGATTTTTCATAAAACTCGCTTTTTTTATTTTATTAGGAGGTGAACTTCTTATCAGCAAGGATTGGAGAGTTAATGAGGAAATTCGGGCTAGAGAGGTAAGGCTAGTCAGTGATACAGGAGAACAACTAGGCATAGTGTCTGTTCAAGAAGCACTTGATATGGCTATGCAAAAGGGTTTGGACTTAGTTGAGGTTGCTCCGTCTGCTAAGCCGCCAGTATGTCGTCTTATGGATTTTGGTAAATTTAAGTTTGAACAAGGAAAAAGGGAAAAAGAAGCCCGCAAAAAACAAAAAGTAATTTCGGTTAAGGAAATTAAGATGCGTCCTAATATTGAGGACCATGATTTACAAACTAAAGCAAAAAACGCCCGTAGGTTTATAGAAGCTGGGGATAAGGTCAAGGTTACGATAATGTTCAGAGGCAGACAAATAACCCATCCCGAAATTGCTGAAAAACTTTCATATAAATTTGCCGATGTTATTTCGGATGTTTCTGTAATTGAAAAAGTACCTAAAGTTGAAGGTAGAAACATGGTAATGATTCTAGTACCTAAAACTGATAATGATAAAAAGGAGGAAGCTTAATGCCTAAAATGAAAACACATAGGGGTGCTGCTAAAAGATTTAAAAAAACTGGCACTGGTAAAATAAAAAGATCTAAAGCCTACAAAAGCCACTTATTAGGTGGTAAGACTTCAAAAAGAAAAAGAAATCTTCGTAAACCAGGACTAGTCAGTAAGCAGGAAACAAAAAGAATTAGTAAACTAATTCCCTATTAAGCCTTAAAATTAAAAAAGGAGGTATAAGAAATGCCTAGGGTAAAGCGTGGAGTAACTTCACATAAAAGACATAAAAAAGTATTAAAGGCTGCCAAGGGTTATACTGGCAGTAAGTCTAAGCTATATAGAGTCGCTAATCAGCAAGTTATGAAATCTGGAAATTATGCTTATGTGCATAGAAAGCTGAAAAAAAGGGATTTTAGAAAGTTATGGATAAGTAGAATTAATGCAGCTGCTAGGGAAAATGGCACTACATACAGTAGATTAGTACATGGTCTTAAGCTAGCGGGTGTAGATGTTAATCGTAAGGTGTTAGCTGATCTTGCAATTACAGATCCCCAAGCATTTTCGGAGTTAGCTGAACTTGCCAAACAAAATGCTAATTAGCTGTTCTTAAAATATGGTCTATTTTTGACCATATTTTTTTATACTATTTTAATCAGAGGTGGATAGTGAAGGTCATATCTTCTAGGGATAACCAACATATTAAGAACTGTCTTAAACTTAAACAGAAAAAATACCGTGATGATACTAAGCTCTATGTTGTTGAAGGGCAAAGAATCTATGACGAAGTTACAACTTATAGTTCTCATAGCATTAAGCAAGTATTCGTAGTGGAAACTGAAGTCGCTAAATATAATTTTACTAGTTTATCTGCAGATATATTTATTATTAATGATAAACTTATGCAGGAGATTAGCGATACTACTAGCCCTTCTGGTATTTTAGCTATATTAGAAAAACCCATTTGGGATATAGAAACTGTAAAACAAGAGGGTAAATTATTAGTTCTGTTAGATAATATTGCTGATCCTGGGAATGTAGGTACCATTATTAGAACCTCTGCAGCCTTTGATGTAGATGGATTATTCCTAAATAAAGGTTGTGTTGACCCCTATAATCATAAAGTTGTGCGGGCGACAATGGGTGGAATTCTTCATTTGCCCATTTTTGCGAATATTACAATAAGTGATATTTTAGATTTTAAAAATGCTGGCTATATGCTTGTTGGTACTTCTTTAGATAATGCTATTAATTACTATGAATATGACTTTACTAGCCCGACTATTCTTGTAATTGGCAGCGAGGCCTTTGGTATTAGTTTGGAATTGCTTAATAAATGTGATAAATTAGTGAAAATACCAATTAATCCTGCCATGGATTCGTTGAATGCAGGAGTTGCCTGTGGTATAATTTTAAGCGAAGCAAGAAAATAAATGGTATTTTAATATAGCAAAAATATATTACAATATGTTATAATTGTTGCGAAAAGGCCTACTTTTGAGGGGAAAGGTGGACCAAGGGCATGTGTAAAGATGCAGAAACTCTTTGGAGATTATTTGAAAAGTCTGGGTGTATAACCTACTATTTGTTATACAAGATGATGGTCACCCATTAGTATTTTAAATAATAAGACTAGGAACAAGACAAGTAGCTTATCTTACAACCTATACAGGGACTCTGTATTATGAACTGAAAGTACAGTTAGGGGCAGGTAAGTGAATTCACTTGGGAGTTGAAGGCTGAAAATCAATAAAGTAAGTCTATCCGGCGGTCACCGTTATCGACTTTAAGTGAGCCAATCTTTGCTTAATGGTTGGCTAAAAAGGGTGGTACCGCGGAAACCAAATATAGACTTTCGTCCCTTGTGGGGGTGAAAGTTTTTTTATTTTTATTTAAGGAGGAAGTGTCGTGTTAGAAAAGTTAGAACTAATTAAGTCTAAAGTCGAGGAAAATTTAAATAATATCAATTCTATTAGTAATTTGAATGACTTGAAGGTAAAATTATTAGGTCGCAAAGGCGAGGTAACTTTGCTACTTAGAGGACTTAAAGATATTCCTGCTGAGAAAAGAAGCGAGATAGGCAAGATTGCTAATGAAGTTAAGATAGAGTTAGAAAAGCTTTTTATGGAGAGAGAAGAAAATATTAAGCAAAAGGCATTAGATATTAGGCTTAAGGAAGAGGAGATTGATGTTACCTTACCTGGTTTACCCATACCATTAGGTGCCAAACATCCTTTAACTCAAATGGTGGATGAGATTAAAGATATATTTATCGGTTTGGGTTTTACGGTTGCGGAGGGACCCGAAATAGAATTAGATTATTATAATTTTGAAGCCTTGAATATTCCTCGTGAACATCCAGCACGAGATATGCAAGATTCATTTTACATATCTTCAGATATCGTGCTTAGAACCCATACTTCACCAGTACAGGTAAGAACTATGGAGGAGCTTGCTCCAAGTTTGCCTGTGAAAATAATAGTGCCTGGCAAGGTGTATCGAAGGGATGATGATGCTACACACTCCCCTATGTTCCATCAAGTAGAGGGTCTCTTAATAGATCATAATATTACTTTTGCTAATTTGAAGGGGACTTTAATGCTATTTGCCAAAAAGGTATTTGGGAATGAACTTGAGGTAAGGTATAGACCTAGTTATTTCCCTTTTACAGAGCCTAGTGCAGAGATGGATATTTCCTGTGTTAATTGTAAAGGAGTGGGTTGTAGGGTATGTTCTTATACAGGATGGTTAGAAATACTAGGTGCAGGTATGGTTGACCCTAGGGTACTTAAAAATGGAGGCTATGATCCTGAAAAAGTATCGGGTTTTGCTTTTGGCATGGGTGTAGAGAGGATTGCCATGCTCAAGTACGGGGTTAATGATTTAAGATTATTTTTTGATAATGATAAACGCTTTTTAAGTCAATTTTAGGAGGTAAGTGTAAGTGAATATTTCTTTAAATTGGTTAAGTAAATATGTGGATATTAATATAGATGAAAAGGAATTGGCTCATAAATTAACTATGGCTGGGGTTGCGGTTGAGGGGATAGAAGCAGCCCAAGGTGACCAGGTATTTGAATTAGATTTAACCCCTAATCGGGGCGATTGTTTAGGCTTAATTAATATTGCTAGAGAAGTTGCTGCTATTACTGGTGAAAAGCTTAATATCCCCCTTATTGATATTACGGAGAATAATGAGGATATAGCTGACTACATAGATATCGAAATTGCTGATACGGATTTATGTCCTAGGTATGCAGTTAGGATTATTAAAAATGCTGAACTTAAGCCCTCACCTGAGTGGCTACAAGAAGCTTTGATTAATTCGGGAATTAGGCCTATTAACAATATTGTTGATATTACGAATTATGTAATGCTGGAAACTAACCAGCCCCTACATGCCTTTGATTATGATTTGTTAGGTGATAATAAAAAAATATTAATCAGACGGGCTACTGATGGTGAGAAAATTATAACTTTGGATGATAATGAGCGTAATTTAGATAAGGACATGTTAGTAATTACAGATGGTGACAAGCCTATTGCCATAGCTGGTGTAATGGGGGGGCTTAATACTGAAATTAATGATAAGACAGTTAATATTTTAATCGAATCAGCTAATTTTTCGGCCATTAGTGTAAGAAAAACCTCTAAAAAAGTAGGATTAAGAAGTGATGCCTCCATGCGTTTTGAAAAGGGAGTAGATGTTAACGGGGTTATTTATGCTGCTAACCGTGCTAGCCAATTAATTCAAGAATTAGCTGGGGGGGAAGTAGTTGGAGGAGTTTTAGATGTATATCCTAAAGTGCTTCCTAACCACCATATTACTTTACGAATTAAGAAGGTTAATGATTTGTTAGGTACTAATCTCAGTTTAGATGAAATCGAAAAATACTTGTTGAATCTTAATTTTAAAGTCGAAAGAAAGGGGTATAACTTATTTGTAGAGATTCCGACTTATCGCCCAGATTTAGAGATTGAAGTTGATTTAATCGAAGAAATTGCACGATTATATGGTTATGAAAATATAGCTGCAACCCTTCCCCAAGGTACGACCTCGCAAGGGGGGCTAGATGAATACCAGAAGTATAAGAAAAAGGTTACTGCTATATTATCTAAGTATATGTACGAAGTAGTTAATTATAGTTTTATTAATAACCATATATATGACAAGTTATTAATGCCTAATGATAGTGACTTAAGGCAGGTGGTCAAGGTGGCTAATCCTTTATCTGAAGAACAAGGGGTAATGAGGACTCTATTATTGTCTGGTTTATTAGATAATATTAGTAAGAATTTAGCTAGACAGAATAATAGTTTAAGCTTTTTTGAAATAGGTTCTGTTTTTATGCCTAAGTCGGAAGGCTTGCCTATAGAAATATTAAAAATAGGCGGTATTGTAAGTGGACAGGGAGAAATTAATTGGCTTAAACATAATGTCGATTATGATTTTTTCTACTTAAAGGGTATTTTGGAGAACTTATTTTTTGAACTAGGTGTGAGTGAGTATGAATTTGTAGCTTTTAATGATGTCAGCTATCATCCTGGGAGAAATGCGAAGATTCTTATTAAAGGACAAAAATTAGGTGTTATAGGGGAAGTACATCCTACTGTGTTAGAAAACTTCGACATTAAGCAGAAGGCCTCTGCATTTGAGCTGGATTTAGATGCATTATATAAGCTCACTACTACTAAAGCTAGGTTAGAGACTATAACAAAATATCCTGCTGTAGAACGAGATATTGCTATTATAATTGCTAAGGACATTACCGCGACTAGGATTGTTAATGATATTAAAGGAAATGGTACTAGTCTTCTCAAAGATGTAATAGTATTTGACATATATACTGGTGAGCAAGTTCCAGATGGATATAAGAGTGTAGCTTTGAAATTAAAATTCCAAGCAACTGAAAAAACCCTTACTGAAGGGGAAGTTAATGAAATAGTGAAGAATATTTTAAGTAGCCTTAATGAACTAGGCGGTAAACTAAGATAAATGAAATAGAGGATATATGCTCCTATTTTTATAATTAGTGTTTTTTAGATAATAATGAGGGGGAGTAGCTATGAACCATAATGAGATAATAGTTAATATTAATAATCATCCAGATATTAAAGTGAAGAAAAACACTACTATTCTAGATTTTCTAAGCGAAATTGATTATGATAACCAATATCCTATAGTTGCCGCTACGGTTAATAATAATTTATGTGAATTAACTACTTCTTTAACCGAAGATGCTTCAATTAATTTGCTAGATATAACGACAGACACTGGGGCTAGGATATATAGGCGTACTGCTACTTTTATATTAATTAAGGCTGCCTACAATATCTTTCCTAACCGCAGAATAATGATTAAACATGCCTTATCTAATGGGCTATATTGTGAATTTATGGATAGGGATACTAATCCAGAAGAGGTTAATCTAATTAAGCAGGAAATGGCGGATATTGTTAAAGATAATGATTTTATAAATAGGCTAGTCTTATCCAAGGATGAGGCTATCAATATATTTGAAAAACAGGGGCAGGATGATAAAGTGGCCCTATTGAAATTAAGGGATAAGGAAGATATTCATGTCTATGAATTAAAAGGCTTTTATGAGTATTTTTATGGTTATTTAGCACCAAGTACTAATATAGTAAATGATTTTGACTTGTTTTTTTATAATGATGGCTTAATTATGAGGACTCCTGGGGTAAGAGATCCTGATTTTAAAAAGCCTTACAAGGAACAAACCAAGCTAGCAGCTATTTTTAAAGAAGCCAAGAAATGGGCGGATATGCTAGAAACTCCACATGTGGCAGCTTTGGACAAGAAGATAATTAATAATGAAATAGATGAAATTATTCAGATTAATGAGGCACTACATGAAAAAAAGATTGCCCTAATAGCTGATGAAATTTGTGCTGACCAAGATAAAAGGATTATTTTAATTTCGGGACCTTCTTCTTCTGGAAAAACCACTTTTGCGGAACGCTTATTAATTCAACTAAAAGTAAATGGTAAAAAGCCTATTTCTATTTCTATGGATAATTATTTCGTTGATAGAGAACTGACTCCTTTGGACGAGGAGGGTAATTATAATTTTGAAGCTTTAGAAGCTTTAAAATTAGAATTATTTAATGAACACTTGATAAGTTTGTTAAATGGGGAAGAAATAACTATGCCCATTTTTAATTTTCACACTGGCACTACTGAGCCTGAAGGACTTAGGTGTGGGGTTCCCATAGGTGAACCTATTATTATTGAGGGAATCCATGCTTTAAATGATAAATTAACATATAGTATTCCAGCTAAAAATAAGTATCGGATATATGTAAGTGCTTTAACCCAGCTCAATGTTGACTATTCTAATCGCATAGCTACAACAGACTGTCGTTTATTAAGACGCCTGATAAGGGATAGTAGAACTAGGGGTTATTCAGCTTTGGAGACTATTAGTAGATGGCCTTCGGTAAGAAGGGGTGAGGAAATTAATGTATTTCCCTTCCAAGAAAATGCCGATATTATGGTTAATACATCTTTAGTATATGAATTAGCCATTATTAAGCCCTATGCAGAAAAATTATTAAATGAAATAGGTAGGGAACATCCAGAATATGCGGAAGCTCAGAGATTATTAAAATTTTTAAGCTTTTTTAAGGAAGCTAATACTGATAAGATTCCTCCTAATTCTATTTTGCGGGAATTTATAGGTGGCAGTTGGTTAAACTGCTAGTATTAAGTGGTTCTTAACATCAGGTCATTGATCTGATGTTTTTTTTATGTAATTTTATATTAAATATTAATATTTAATAATTTTTGGGATAATATTAATGTAAATTATAACAAAAGGCTTTTTTTATCGAAATATGTAATATTGTGTGATAAACTTTTATATAAATTAAATTATTTTTTAAGGAGGATGGAACTATAATGTTTAAGCGTGATCATATGAGAATATGCACAGTACCACAAATGTTTAATGAAACAGTGGTTAGATATGGGGAAAGAAGATGTCAATGGTTTAAGACTGGACCAACCGAAACTTCCTCCCTAACTTATGATGAAGTCGGCAGAATAGTTAAGGATTTAACTGGTGGCTTATTATCATTGGGTATGGCTAAACAAGATAGAGCTGCGATAATGTCATATAATTGCCCTGAGTGGTTATGGGCTGATATGTCTATTCTATGTGCTGGAGCTGTAACAGTCACTATTTACCCATCGCTCTCGGCGAATGAAATGAAATATATTATTAATAATTCGGATGCTAAATTCTTCTATGTAAGGGATGAAGAAGGTCTTGATAAGGTATTATCTTGTATTGATGAAATGCCAACTTTGGAAAAAGTAATTGTATTCGATAATAATTGCCCATTACCTGATGACAGTAGATTTATTAACATTAATGCTTTAAAGGAATTAGGTCGCAGATATTTACACCAAAATCAATATGCTTATGAAAAGGCGTGGCATAATATAGAAGTTTGGGATTTAGCTACGATTATTTATACTTCTGGTACTACGGGTAACCCTAAAGGGGCTATGCATACTCACCAGACTTTTATGAGCGCTTGTCAAGCAGATAATAATAATTTTGCTAATGCTGGATATATGATTGATGAGCAGGATGTTAATCTATCCTTTTTACCCCTTTCACATTCTTATGAGAGACAATGTGGACAAATGATTTCCCTTAATGCTGGTTGTACTATTGCCTATGCTGAAAAACCTCAAACTGTGGTAGCTGATTTTCAAACATTTAGACCTACTTGGTTCTGTTCGGTGCCTAGAATTTTCGAAAGAATTTATATGGCTATTAGGGATGCAGCTTCTGGAACACCAGAAGGCAAAGCCGCTTTTGAAAAGGCATTAGATATCGGACTTAGGGTAGTTGACACTAGGGCTGATGAGCATGGCTTTGTGGATATGGGCTTTGATGTTGATATGACAGCTGGTTTGTCAGAAGAACTATTAGCTGAGTATAAGTGGGCTGATGAGGCTATTTTCAGTAAGGTTCGGCAAATATTAGGGGGGAATTTCAGGGTATCTTTTTCCGCTTCGGCTGGTTTACCTGCTGATTTATGTAAGGTGTTTATGGCGATGGGAATTAGAATATGTGAAGGTTATGGTTTAACCGAAACTATGAATGCAGTAAACTTTAATGATCTTAGGGCAGTTTTGCCTGGCTCAATAGGACCTACTTTATATCTTTCTGAAGAAAGGTTAGCTGAAGATGGAGAGCTATTAGTTAGAGGTGAAACCGTTTTTATGGGTTATTTTAAAGATCCCGAAGCTACTGCAGAAGCTTTTACAGAAGATGGTTTTTTCAAAACGGGTGACATAGCTGTCTTAGAGGCTAATAATTATTATCGTATTATTGACCGCAAAAAGAGTATTATGGTCTTAGATACTGGCAAAAATGTACCCAGGGCAAAGGTGGAAAATAAGTTTTCGACGGCTCGTTATATTGAACAAATATGTGTAGTAGGTGATGATGCAAAATTTGTTACTGCGGTGGTAGTTCCTAAGTATGAATATCTCATACAAGTATTGGCATCAGAGGGCATTACCTTCGATAATGAAAAAATAGTATTTGTTGGCGAAGGTGTGGAAAGGGTATGTGTAAGCGTAGGTGAGGATTTTACGAATCATCCCGAAGTTAGAAAATTGATTGATGAAGATATTGCTAATGCTAATCAAGAATTAGAAGGTTTTGAACAGATTAAGAAATATCATATTTCTAAGCGGAGATTTTTAGAGACTTTAGATGAAGTTACTCCTACCCTAAAAAATAAATATAGAATTATTATTAAAAACTTCCAAGAGGAAATAGCAGCCTTATATAAAGAGTAATCAAGCTTAGTAGTTTTTAAATGATAAAAGCCTA
>JAAYRQ010000139.1 GCA_012518685.1 Syntrophomonadaceae bacterium
TAGCATCTTTAATCACTTCCATTAAAACTGGCTTATCAGTGACATCGACATAGACTGCAGAAACTTTTGGATTAGCGAGCCCTTTCTTAAGCTTGACGGCGGCCTCATAATCATAGTCGGCGATTACAATCTCTTGACATTCTGGTTTTGTGGCTAGATATTCTACCGCAACTGAGCCCATTTCTCCAGCTCCACCGATGATTACTATTTTCATAATTACAGCTCCTTTTTGTTCATTTTAAATTACTAAAAACTAATAATTTACTTGTGCGAAATGTTACTAAATTCACAAGCTTTATAGATTTGATAATATATAACTATTTAACCAGTGTCAATAATTGACAAGATAATACTATTTTATGGGTAACCTTAAAAAGTTTAATGGCTAAGTTTCACTACTAATTAATTTTGTGATATTATCAATTAAATATACTGGTAATTTAATTAAAGAATATAGCGATATATTATGATTTAGGAGGTTCTATCATGCATAAGAAGCTGTTTATTCCTGGACCAGTCGAAGTAAAACCAGATGTTTTAGCAAAAATGTCCACACCTATGATAGGTCATCGCAGTAAAGATGCTTCTGGTTTACAGAAGCGAATAAGTAATAAAATTAGACAAGTATTATATACTGAGGAGGAAATCTTACTTTCCACTAGTTCTGGCAGTGGTTTAATGGAAGGAGCCATTCGTTCTTGTACTATGAAAAAAGCGGCTGTATTTTCTATCGGTGCTTTTGGAAAAAGATGGTACGAAATGGGTCTGGCTAATAATGTAGCTACCGATATGTTCGAGGTTCCTATGGGTAAGCCTACACCTTTAGAGCAAGTCGATGAAGTCTTAGAAACTAATAAGTATGATTTGATAACGATTACTCATAATGAAACTTCTACAGGGGTAATGAACCCACTAGAAGAATTAGCACCAGTTATTGCTAAGTATGACGATATTATTTGGTGTGTAGATGCAGTGAGTTCGGCAGGCGGTTCTAAAATAGAAGTTGATAAATTAGGTATAGATATTTGCATTACTTCTACACAAAAAGCCTTAGGACTTCCCCCAGGCCTAGCAATATGTACTTTTTCTAAAAAGGCTATAGCAAGGGCTAGTCAAGTTACCAACCGCGGTTTTTATTTAGATTTGCTAGCCTTGTATGAATATATACAAAAAAGGGATTATCAATATCCCTCTACACCGTCTTTATCCCATATGTTTGCCTTGGATTATCAGTTAGATTTGATTTTAGCGGAAGGGCTTGATAATAGATTTAATCGACATATTAAAATGGCGGAATTGGTAAGGGATTGGGCAAGAAATAATTTTGCCTTGTTTGCGGATGAAAATTATTTATCTAATACTTTAACCGCAATAGAAAATACCAGACAAATTGATCTAGCTAAGCTCAATAAGGAATTGGGGGAGAGAGGCTATCAAATATCTAATGGTTATGGTAGCTTAAAAGATAAAACATTCAGGATTGCTCATATGGCTGATTGTACTATAGGTGAGGTTGAGGATTTAATTAATAATATTAACGATGTTTTAAACTTGTAATTAATATAGGGAGGAGATTTTGTGGCAATAGTTCGGCCTTTTAAGGCTATAAGACCGCAAAAGGAATTAGCTGAAAAAGTAGCGGCACTGCCTTATGATGTGATGAGTAGCGAGGAAGCAAGGGCAATGGTAAAAGGTAATCCTTATTCTTTCTTGCATATAGATAAGGCAGAAATTGATTTGGATGAGTCGATTGACTTATATGACATAAGGGTATATGAGAAAGCTCGAGATAATTTGCATAATATGATAAATGATAAGGTTTTCCTACAAGATGATAAGCCCTTATTTTATATTTATCAACAGACTATGAAGGGGCGAACCCAAACGGGCCTAGTAGCTACTGCTTCTATAGATGATTACCTTAACAATGTAATTAAAAAGCACGAGCATACTAGAGCTGATAAGGAACAAGATCGCATTAGGCATGTTGACTATTGTGATGCTAATACGGGACCAATTTTTTTAACTTACAAACATAATCAAGAAATTGAAAAATTAATTAACCAAAGCATTAATGCAGCACCTGAATATAAATTTATCGCTAATGATGTTTTGCAAAAGGTATGGTTAGTCGTCGATGATGAAGTAATAGCTAAAATACAAGAATTATTTTCTGATATTTCCGATTTATATATTGCAGATGGACACCACCGTAGTAAGTCAGCAGTAGAAGTAGGGTTACAAAGAAGACTTTCCCATCCTAATTATAGTATAGATGATGAATTTAATTATTTTTTAGTAGTTTTATTCCCCGATAAAGATTTATATATAATGGATTATAATCGTCTAGTAAAAGATTTGAACCATCATAGTAAAGAGGAATTTTTATCTTTAGTAGAAGAAAAATTTGTGTTAGAACAGCTGGTAGACAGTTCAGGTTTTTCTCCTACAGAGAAATATACTTTTGGGATGTATTTAGATAATAGCTGGTATAAACTTACGGCAAGAAAGAACACTTTTGATTCTGATAATCCTGTAGAAAGGCTAGATGTTTCTATTTTGCAAAATAATCTTTTAGGACCTATTCTCGGCATTGATGATCCAAGGGTAAGTGATAGAATAGATTTTTTAGGTGGTATAAGGGGAATAGAAGTATTACAAAAGGAAGTTGATGATAATAAGATGGTATTGGCCTTTACTATGTATCCCACTGCTATCCAAGATTTAATGGATATTGCTGATGCTGGGGAAGTAATGCCTCCTAAATCAACTTGGTTTGAACCTAAGTTACTTAGTGGCTTATTTATCCATAAGTTAAGTTAAAAATACCATAAATTTATACACTATAGGGCATACTAGTCAAAAGAAAAAAGGAGGACTAGTTATGTCAAAGTCTAATCACGAAAAAATTTACCCACCTTGGAGTCGCACAGAATCTCTGCCGGAAATGACTGCAGAGGCGGGGGTTGATTTTGATGATTTTATAGCAGCTATTAAAAATGATTTAAGTATTGAGGAGATGTCGGAGAAATTCGAGGTAAGTCAGCCTACTATTAGTCAATTAAAAGAACACTTTTATAGGTATGGCATAAGCTCAGTTATAGGCGGAGATTAGTTTTTTATAATTTTTTGTAGCTAATGACTTGTCAAATCAATATTGTTATTATAATATATTAAAAATTTAGAAGAGGGGGCCATTAGTTGTGAATGATAAATTTGGTAAGGAAGGTCTCACATTTGATGATGTTCTTTTAATACCAGGGAGGTCTGAGGTATTACCTAATCAGGTTAATATTGCGACTAGATTAACTCGTAATATCAAGATTGAAATACCTATTTTGAGTGCTGGTATGGATACAGTTACAGATGCTAAAATGGCTATTGCTATGGCTCGTGAAGGTGGAGTAGGCATTATTCACAAGAATATGGGTATTGCCGAACAGGCTCGCATGGTTGATAGGGTAAAACGTTCGGAACATGGGGTTATTACGGATCCTTTTTATTTATCCCCTGATAATATTGTGCAAGATGCTTTAGATATTATGGAATATTATCACATATCAGGTGTACCTATAACGATAGGTCCTAAATTAGTAGGTATTATAACTAATCGAGATATTAGGTTTGAAACTAATTTCTTACAGCCGATTAAAAATATCATGACTAGTGAAGGACTGGTTACTGCTCCAGTCGGTACTAGTATGAATGAGGCTATGGAAATTTTAAGGAAACATAAGATAGAAAAACTTCCTTTGGTAGATGATGATTTTAA
>JAAYRQ010000140.1 GCA_012518685.1 Syntrophomonadaceae bacterium
GGCTACTGCTGGCATATCTAATTCAACCGCACTAGCAATAAGATCCTTAATCCTACAGGCTCCATCTAATAAGCTGTATTCAGTATGGTTATGTAAATGTACAAAATTGCTAGCCATATTAACTCTCCCTTAGTTCCCCTATCGTCATCCTGTAATCTTCACCATCATCATCCTGAACCCTCGCCCTGTGTCATCCTGAACAGGAGGTGACTTTGGCACTGTACCCTTTTTTCGCGAACTTGAGCAGCAGGTGTATCACGACACGAAGTCTAGTTACGATATATTCGTACCTTCATATATTTATATTATTAATCCTAGTCTTTCCCTATATAATGTCTGCTTACAAGATATTCATATGAAAAACATACTTAATTTTCCCCTCGAGTTAATAATACTTTTATCCCTCACTTGTAACCCGACAGCCTATCCCCCCTGTAATATCCAATAACTCCCCATAAGAGATAGGCAATACTGCATTAGAAGTACCGGCAGCAGCATAGACTAAGTCATAAGCCTGTAGGCTTTCATCCAAATAAACAGGCAAATCAGTCGCTAAAGCAAAAGGGCAAACCCCCCCAGGGCTATAACCCGTTACAGATAGAACTTCGTCAGCATTAGCCATCTTCGCCTTAGAACCAGTAAGCTCCTTAATCGCCTTATTATTAATTTTAACATTACCAGCCGCCACCACCATAAAAAAATCCTCACTTTTATTTTTAAAAACAATCGACTTAGCAATTCTAGCTACATCAGTTCCTAAGGCTTGAGCCGCTAACTCCGAAGTGCTAGTATCTTCTTTAAATCTTATAATTTCACGCTTATAATTATTTTCCTTAAGAAAATCTTCTACCCTTGTAATCTCTGCCATTCTTTTCAAACCCTCCATTTAAAAATAGTATAAATTTAATTATACCTCATATAAACTTACCATAAAAAAATAACCTAGCCTAATACTAGGTTATCTTCTTAGCATCCCTTAGTCTTTTACTCATGATACCGCCGACTCTTCCACAGGCTTCATTACTTAAAGATTCCCAGCCATCCTTTTCCACCTGTTCCCAAATTCCTAATTCCTTAGCAATCTCAATTTTTAATAAATCCCTTTCCGTAAGCTCTTTAGGTTTTTTACTTCTTGTCTGCCCCATATAAAAATACCACCACCTATAACATAGTATTTTTAGCATAACCAGACCAGGCTAAGATTATTAATTTATAAGCCTTTTAAAAAAGTAAACAAGTCAGGCAAATGCCCAACATAATCGGGCTCTAAGTCTATGCCTTTATCGATTAAGCGATCCTTAACTAAAAATGTTTTCATTCCAATCTTCCCCGCCACTAAATCTTCTCCAATGTCGTTACCTACCATCAAGCAATTATGAGGCTTAACTCCGATAACTTCAGCTATCTGTTCATAATAATTAGGATTAGGCTTACAAAAATTCATCACTTCATAAGAAGTAACCAAATCATAATCAAAATCGCCTACCCCAGCCCATTTTAAGCGTTCCATAATCGCCCTACGGGGGAAAACCGAATTAGTAGCTATAACCACCTTAACCCCTTTATTATATATGTCAGCCATCATTTCAGGCACACCTGCAAAAGGCTTACTATGGATATGCAACTCGGGAAATCCCTGCAGATAAAAATAATCGAAAAAAACCGCCGCTTCCTCGGCATTGACATAAGCAAATTTCTCTAAAAAATCCTGCATAAATACTTCCTCATTAGTTAGTGCAGGATTATTATCAGCGATCATAACATCAGTTGACTTATAAATCTGTTTCGCCATTCTTTCCACTTCATCGATGCCATGAGCCTTAGCCATTGACATCATCTTTTCAAAATATTTAGGAATAAAATAATTCATATCAATATCTAATAAAGTACCATCCAAATCAAATAAAACCGCTTCAAACATATATCTATGCCCCTTCACTAGAAAGTAAAAAATATAAATCACCATATAAATACCATTATAGCTAATAAAAAGAGTTTGTTAAGTGATGAGGAAAATTAGATAAAACACACCCCAAAAACTTTAGTAAAAAATTTACAATTTAAAGAGGACTTTTAAAAGATATCTAGAATAACTCCATAAATGCTATTACCAAATATTGTAAGGAGGCTAGGTAATGTTTTTTACATTTCTTAATAAAGACGAGGTTAATTATTTTGATTTACCCCTAATTAGAAAGTATCCACCTGATAGGGTGCTTTTGTATTTTTACAATTCTACTATTACCATTCCTGTAGAAACTTATACAGAATTATTATCTATAGTCGAAAGCGGCAGGGCTGGCCAGTACCTATTAAGGTGGTACAGACTCTTCGAGGAAATAGGTCTGCTCGAAGATGCAGAATTTTTTATTGCAAACGAATACTTAGATGTAATTGGACCTTATTATTATTCTACAACTAATAGCAGGGTTTATTTTGTCAAAGAAATGCCCAACGAAGAAAAATACTTCACCATTAATGATTATGAATTATTAAACGGCTTTCAAGCCTTACCTAATATCAACAAAGAATTGCAAGGCTACTATAAAAATCGTAGAAATGCTAAAAAATCTGCTAAAAATAAAGACGAACTAATTAAGGATATAGATATGTGTTTAAAGTCATTTCGAGAAACAAAACTAATTAATCAACATATTAACTTTATTAATAAATTACTAGAAAGTCGCTATAATATAGTATCGCAAATTGATTTAATGCCCACAATGCCTGACAATATTCCTATAAAACCACATAATATAAAAGGCAGCAATATAGCTAAGGATAATGTTATACCTTTTACCAAAATAAAAATAAAAAGAAAAGCCGAAATAGCTCCCCCTAGCTTTAATTATGATACCAAAGTCTATCTTATAAAATATAGGGAATACGAAAAGGCTTGTGATAGGTATAAGGAAATACTGAACGATTGGCACAATATATGCCAAGAATTTTTAGAGAAATGTTATTTGGATATAGAAGAAGCCGAACAAAAGTTAAAAAAGGCCGCCGAAACCCTAGAAATATATAACCATATTATTAGTAAATCCTATGTACACGAAAATTATCAGGATGTATTTGCCTTAGAAAAATTTAAACACTATATGGAAACAGGTCGTGCCGAGAATTTACAAGATTGTATGAATATCTTAGAAGATGAGAAATACTGGCAGGATATTAAGGATAGCCAGCTAAGAATAGAAAACACCATTTACTTTTTACAAAGTGAAACTGATTTGACTAGATTTGCCGATGA
>JAAYRQ010000141.1 GCA_012518685.1 Syntrophomonadaceae bacterium
ATAAAATGGGGAAATAATTAATTATGAAAAAGGTTTTGGCTATTATAATAGCTATTTTGTTAATTTTATATATTAACCCACCAGTATTAGCTGGCCCTGCCATAATAGATGAAGAGGCTAAAGTAGTTATTTATATGATAGATAACCTAAGTCTTTATGATATTAATCCTGAAAATACTCCTTATTTATGGGATTTACATAACAAAGGCAGTATAGGCTTATTAAATACCATTACTGGTGGTGAAAGAACCGTTAAAAATGCAGCTACTACCATATCGGCAGGCAGACTAGCAGTCGGTAGTAGTATGGCTAACCTTAATTTCAATGCTGACAGCAATTACAATGATGAAATAGTAGCTGATATTTTTCGCCGAACCACTGGAAATAACCCCCAAGCAGAAAATATCGTAGTAACTAATATTGAAGTAATAAAGAAAAACAATGAACAAAGACGCTTAGGAAAGCCTGGACAACTTGGAGAGGCTTTGCAGCGTTTAGGTTTGACTACAGCCATGATAGGTAATAGTGATAGGTTTGATATTATTGATCGACCAGGAGCCTTAATTCTAATGGATGAAAAAGGCATAATAGACACAGGGCGGGTAGATAATATAAGTAAGTCCCATTACAGTTTAGACGATTATTGGACTAATTATGAACTACTTTACAGACAATTTAATGAATTTGCCCAAGCAGATGTTATTTTAGTAGAATATGGTGATTTAACTAGGTTAGAAGCTATGCACACAAGCCTAGTTAGCCCCTTGTATAAAAATGAACGCCGAAAAATATTAGGTAAAATAGATAGCTCCATAGCCAATATTGAAAATAGCTTTAATAAAAATAAAACTAGCCGCTATGTCATTAGCCCTAGCCCTTCTAGAAACTCCTATATCCCTAATGCCCTACTTACCCCTTTGATAATTATTAAGCCTGACGGAGAAGAAGGTGGGCTATTAACTAGTTACTCTACCCGTAGAGACGGTATAATTCTTCTAACTAACTTAAAAAACACTATTTTACACGATTTTTCCCCAGCGACAAAGAGCCCCATCTATTCAGTAAACAATCCCCATGCTTATAAACACCTTATAAAATTAAACCAAAGGGCCGTTTTCAGTTATAGCAATCAACCCTTTGTTTTATTTATTTTAATAGGTTGCTTAGTAATCCTTTTCTTACTTAACACTTATTTATTGTATAAACAGAAATATCATTCATTAAGGGAAAAAATACTATGTTTTATAATCAGTCTGCCCATAGCTTTATTAATAATCCCCCTATTTTCGATATATGATAAGTATTTATTTATCATAGTTGCCCTAGCCCTATGCTTATCCTTAAGTGGTTTGGCCATTATTCTTAATAAAATAAGCAAAATTAATAGTTTATCTTTTCTCTTCTTTATTACCATTTTATTAATATTTTTGGATCTGCTATTAGGTCTAGATTTAATAGCTAAGTCGATTATGAGCTACCAAATAATTAGTGGAGCTAGGTATTATGGCATAGGTAATGAATATATGGGAGTATTGATAGGGGCCACAATTAGCTGGGCGGCCCTATATCTGACTAATTCTTCTAAACCCTACCGCTATACTGTAACAACGATATTATTTGCCCTAGTAGTATTTTTAATAGCTTATCCACTCTTTGGCATAAATGTCGGAGGTACTATAACTGCTTCTATAGCCTTAGGCTATACTATGTTATCCTTTTATAAGCCTAAAATAGCGGCGAAAGACATATTCTCTATTATGGTCGGAACAGGATTAGTCTTACTAACTATAGTTATAATAGACATTAGTCAACCTGCACAATTACAATCACATCTAGGTAAAAATATTAGCCTCATTACCAATCAAGGCTGGGCGGAATTATCCAGCCTAATAATCCGCAAATTAGAAATGCATATTAATATCATTAATTATAAATACCTAGGTTGGATTTTCTTAGTCTTATTAATCAGTATAACAACCTTCTTCTACCTACCTAGCCAAAATGTAAATAAAATAAAGTCTTCGGCTAAGCATATTTATATCGGATTAAAAGGCATAATAATAGCAGCTATCATCGCCTTTATATTTAATGATTCTGGCGTAACAGCTGCTGCTACCTTATCACTTTATTTACTTAGCTTATTCATTTATTCCTTGTCAATGCCAGAAAAAGACTTACTCTAGACCATTAATAAGATTATTAACCCCATGTAAGAATTCTTTCTGGTTACCCTCCCCTAATAAATCATATAAAAATACATTAAATTCTTTGGCTATGCTGGTTACCTCTGTAGCTAAATCCTTACCCTTATCGGTAATAAAAACCCTAATCGCCCTTCGATCTTGAGAGTCTAAGCGTCTCTCTACCATGCCTTCATTCTCAAGCTTATCAACCAAAACCGTCATAGAAGAACTATCTATTAAAGTACGGGTACCTATTTCTTTTAAAGTTATACCGTCATCTTCCAATAAGCTGTATAATATAAACGACTGAGGGATACTTATACCGTATCCTTCTAATTTGTCTCCCAGTTGGCGATCTATCTTTTTCATTAGATGACGAATACTAAAACACAAATAATTATTTAAAGAATCCAAATTAATCACTTTCCTTTCAGCTTAACTACTATTAGTTATAGTATATCACAAATTTTCAAATTATTTCACTAAGTTATATTATGCTAATATAATATCCTTAAGGGAATATTAAGATGTAAAACTTGCACAAGATGATGTATAATGTTATTTTAAATTCATTACTTAATTATATTAATAGCAAAAAACAAAAAAATTATTAGTTAAAAAATTAAGCAAATTATATAAAATTTATAGCCAATCATAAAAATAAAGATAGCTATTTTCAAGGAGGAAGAGTAATGTCTAACAAAAAAAGAATTCTTACAGGGGATAGACCAACAGGTAACTTACATCTAGGTCACTACTTAGGTAGCCTTAAAAACAGAGTAGAACTGCAAAATGACTACGAATCCTATATAATTATTGCCGATGTACAGGCATTGACAACCCATTGGGAAAAAGACGAAAACCTTAAAAATGACATATACCAAATCACTTTGGATTATTTAGCAGCTGGTATTGATCCCGAACAATCCACCATATTTATCCAAAGTATGATACCAGAAATACACGAACTTACTATGTATTTTGCCTTATATACATCTGTCAATGTCTTACGCCACAATCCGACTATCAAAGCTGAGGCAGAACAACATGGATTTAAGGACTTAACTTATGGATTTTTAGGCTATCCCGTTAGCCAAACTGCTGACATATCAATATTTAAGGCTCATTTAGTACCTGTAGGGGAAGACCAAATCCCCCATATAGAATTAGCTCGCAAAATAATTCGCCGCTTTAACGATTTATATGCCCCTGTATTAGTTGAACCAGAAGCACTAATAGGAGAAGTACCTCGCTTAGTTGGACTAGATGGAAATAATAAGATGAGCAAAAGTTTAAATAATGCTATATACCTAAAAGACAGCAAGGATGAAATAGCGAAAAAGATTAATAATGCTGTTACTGATCCAGCTAGAATACGCAAAGATGACCCAGGACACCCTGAAGTATGTTCAGTATATCAATATCAGAAAATATTCAACCCTGCAGAAGTAGCCCAGATAGAAGCCGATTGTAGGGCAGGGCAAATAGGCTGTGTGGCCTGTAAGAAAAACTTAACTGGGAAAATAGATGAATTACTAGAACCTATGCGGGAAAGACGGGCTAACTATACCGAAGATATGGTAAAAGACATCCTCTTAGCGGGAACCAAGAAAGCCCATAATGTAGCCTTAGCTACTATGGAGGAAGTAAGGGAAGCTATGAAGATTAGTTATTTTAAATAAAAGTAAACTCAAGGAAAAGTGAATTAAAATATTCCTGCTAAAATTCCGACTAAGTATAGGGCTATTGGATATTTCCAGTAGTCCTATACTTATATCCCAGACACACCCCTCGCTTCCTTTGTATGTCCTCATTAAAATTAGCTAATTATCTTATTAGCTCCATAAGTTAATTATAAAAAAAACGGCATAACCTTTATTACAGTTATGCCGAGATTTTTTTAACTTATATCCCTATGCAAAAGGATAACTTTATGGTAACCAGCTATTTACTAGGTCTTGATTATCTTCTACCCATTTTCTAGCTGCTAATTTGCTATCCCCTAATTCTTCTGCTAATGCCATAGCAGAACCAATTTCTTCATCTCCCCAATGGAAATTACTTATTAACTCATATACTTCTGGCATATCTTCCTTAAGACCGCTTCTAGCAATTGAGCTAATAGTTTCTGCTTCACCATAGACTAATTTAGGATCTTCTAAATATTTTAAATCCCAAGTCGCAAATTTCCAATGCGGACTCCAGCCAGTTACTACTACCCATTCGTCTTGAGCAATAGCATCTTTTAAGGCACCTACCATGGTGGCATCAGAGCCTTCCATAATTTCAAAATCTAAATCATAATCTATTAATGCTTCTTCAGTAGCTTGCATAATTCCAGCCCCTGGGTCTATGCCTATTATTTGTCCACCAAACTTGTCTTTTACTCCATTTAATTCTTCAATAGAATTAATATCCACATAATCAGGTACTACTAAGCCTATTTTGGCTCCTTCATAGTTAGGTCCTAATATCTCGACTTTATCTCCTACTTGTTTTACATATTCACCGTGAGTTAAGGGCAACCAAGCAGTAAAGCCCACATCTGCTTCATCATTAGCTAAGCCTTGATACATAGCAGCAGCTGTAACTGAAATCATATCCACATCATAGCCTAAAATATTTTCTAATATATCAGCAGTAATATATGTCTGAGCCCTAGCACAAGCCCACTCTACATATAATAATTCTACAGTTTCTTTTTTCTTCCCATCATTATCACCATCATTGCCAGCATCTCCACAACCTACTACTGCAAATGAAAATAACATCATAAATGTTACTAATAGTATAAGCTTTTTATTTTTAAGCATAATCTACTCCCTTTCAATTTTTATTTTGTTTTACCTAGGTTTTGAGTAATACGGTCTAATATTATAGCTAAAATTACGATAGCAATACCTGCTTCAAAACCCTTACCCATATTAAGCGTCTGTATCGCTGTCCATACTTCACCCCCTAACCCTTTGGCACCAATCATAGCTGCGATAACTACCATTGATAATGACAGCATGATACACTGATTTATACCTGCTAAAATCGTTGATCTAGCTAAGGGTAATTCAATTTTAAATAGCATTTGAAAAAAGGTAGCCCCAAAAGACTTCCCTAATTCAATTAATTCCTCTGGTACTTGTCTAAGGCCCAAACTAGTTAAACGAATAACTGGAGGCATAGCAAATATTAAGGTAGTAATAACTGCAGGCACTACCCCTAGACCGAAAAAGGGTATAGCTGGTAATAGATACACAAAGGCTGGTAATGTCTGCATAAAGTCTAATATAGGTGTAACTATACTATTAACTGTTTTATTTTTAGCGGCTAAAATACCAATCGGCACCCCCAATAGGATACATAGGCTTACACCCGATATAACCATAGCTAGGGTATGCATAGTCCCCTGCCAAAGCTGTATATTGTAAATAAAAAATAAACCAATCACGCTGAATAAAGCTGTTCTTTTGCCAGCTAATCTCCAGGCTATTAAGGCTACTATTATTATGATTAATTCAGGAGGTACTACTAATAAAAAATCCCTAATACCTATAATTATAGTTTCTAAGAATTTAGCAATCGCCTTGGTAGTATCACGATAATTAAGAGTCAAATAATCTATAGCCACATCTGTCCAATGTGCTAAGGGTATTCTAGGAATACTATTCATCATCTTCTATAGCCCTCCTTTCACCAGCCAGTCCAGCTATTACTGAACCTCTTACTAAAGTCCCTCGCAAAACATTATCTTCATCTACTACGGCAATAGGTATTTTAGTATGGGCCAATTCTTCTAGTAAGTCTGATAAATTAGTATCTAATCCTGTAACAGGGCCATCAGTTTCTATGATCTCGTCTAATACTCTTTCACCCTTTTTAGCTAAGTTCGCTGCATCTTCAGCTCGTACAATTCCTATTAATTTGCCTGCCCTATCAGTTACGAAAACAGATGATATACCATGGGTTTCCATGTGGTGCAAGGCTACTCTAGGTCCATCTTTGGGATAAACAATGGTGTGTGGTTTTACCATAACTGCTGAAGCTGTTAAGGCTTTAGAACGATTTATATTTTCGACGAATCTAGCTACATAGTCGGTAGCAGGTGATAAGAGAATATCTTCAGAACTTCCGATTTGCACAATTTCTGCATCTTTCATTAGGGCAATTCTTTCCCCTATTTTTAAGGCTTCATCTAAGTCATGAGTAATAAAAACTATAGTTTTTTGTAGCTTTTTTTGTAGTTCTAGTAATTCATCTTGCATGTCCTGCCTTATAAGTGGGTCTAAGGCACTAAATGGCTCATCCATTAATAATATATCTGGATCAGTTGCTAGGGCTCTAGCTATGCCTACTCTTTGTTGCATACCCCCACTAAGGCTGTCTGGATAATTATCTTCCCAACCCTTTAGCCCTACCATCTCTAAAGCCTCTAAAGACATCTCATATCTTTCCATACGCGATATATTTTGCACTTCTAGACCAAAGGCAACATTATCAACAATGGTGCGATTAGGTAACAAGGCAAATTTCTGAAAAACCATACCCATCTTTTTTCTTCTAATTTCAATCAGCTTTTTGCCAGAAACTTTGGCAATATCTTGTCCATCAATTAATACTTCGCCATCTGTAATATCAATCAGACGATTAATACATCTTAACAATGTGGATTTGCCACTTCCTGATAAGCCCATAATTACAAAGCTTTCACCTGCATCGACAGTAAAGGAGGCATTCCTAACTCCTACTACTTGCTTAGTTCTTTTTCTAATTTCCTCATTGCTTACATTTTTATTGACTAGTTGTAATGCTTTGTCAGTATTAGTACCGTAAATTTTAGTCAAATTATTTACTTCTAATTTTATCAAATCAATCAATCCCTTCTTTTTCGCAGGCGAAAGAAGCTCCTAGCTCTCTTGGAGGGGAAAATAAGCAGAATTATAAAGATGTAATAAGATAGGTTATATTACAATCAAATAAAATTTTAGTAATTATAGAAAGAATATAGGAAAGGCCTTCAAAAAAAATTGTAGCTTAAATATGAGGTCATAAGAAGGCATATTAATTCCCATCCTCTCCTTACACCTGCTTACGAAGTTAGCTGACGGATTAGGGCTATAAGGCACCCTTCCTTAAATAAGGATTCACCCCGAAAATGGTTCCCCCGTTCTTAATTACGATTAAGATTCAGCAAGAGAATGGCTACTGCCACACAAAACTAGATTATATTCAATTATCAATGTACTATTATAAACATACTTAACCCTTAATATCAACAAGGCTAGGATATGATTAATAGTAATGAATAGACATATACTCCAAAATCCTAGTAAATATTAGATAATTCGATTAAGGTGTTAATATCTTAATAAATCTACTTATTTCAACCCTAGTAACCATATTTTTTTTATTACCTTTAAAAATCTAATAACCTTTATAAGAAAGCTTATAATCACCAAATACCTATAAAAAATTTTTAGTAAATTATAAATTATCTTAGCATTTCATAAAAAGCAGTTGTTTTAAACCATTTTTACCTTTAAGCTAATAAATAGTAAATAGGAGGAGTGATTTTTATTGAGCAACCTAAAATCTTTTCAGCTAAAATTCGTTCGTGAAGAACGGCATTTTTTATTACCCACGGTTAAAACTATTATAATTGCCCAAAATCTATATGATATTCTTTTCCAATATGTAATAAATCCCGAACGGGAAGAAAATTTACGCTTGTTTTTAAATAAACTAGAAACTCATATTAAAAGCAAATCTAAGGCCCCTTTTTCTATTCCCTATTCCGAATTAGAATTTTTAGAAGAAGGCTTACAAGAATTAAGATTACTTAATTGGATAGAGTTAGATGTGGCTGTATGTGAATTGATAGTAGAAGATGCAGATGAGGAAGATGTCGAAAACATTTTAGAGTTTTTAGAAAATTATCTAATGTTTAATAAAGTAGAAAACACTAACCATATTTATATATATCCCGATGAGCTAATCAGATATTAGGGGTAGCTATATAGCCACCCCCTCTTTATAATCTATTAATTTAATATCGCAATAGGACTTCTCTTAAAATCTTAGCACCTAATATGGAGGTAAGGTCACCTAGTTCATTAGGTGGGGATATTTCCACTATGTCAAAGCCGACCACATTAAGTTCTCCTAAGGTCAATAAGGTTTCAAATAACTCCCTAGTACCAAAGCCCGCTGGCTCTGGAGTACCTGTACCAGGTGCAAAGGCTGGGTCTAAGACATCTATGTCTAGGGTAATATATACTGGTCTAGACCCTATTTTTCCTTTTACTTCTTCAAGTGGGCTTTTTAATTGGTCTAGATAAAGATGTGTATTATGTTTAGCGAAGCTTATTTCTTCCTTAGTGCCCGATCTAATCCCTAGTTGATATAGGTTACCTTGACCAATAAGGCCCACTACTTTATGCATAACTGTCGCATGGGATAATTGTTCTCCTAAATATTCCTCCCTTAAATCTGCATGAGCATCCATTTGCACAACTACCAAATCAGTATATTTTGCCTTATATGCCTTCACTAAAGGCAGAGTAATTAAATGTTCTCCCCCTATCGTATAAAGCATCTTATCTTGGCTTAATAGTCTAGAAGCTACTTTTTCAGCCTTATCTAATATAGCAGTCAGGTTTCCCAGCGGAATTAAGACATCTCCAACATCATAAAAATCAATATCTGCCAAAGATTTATCCTGGTAAAGGCTATATTCTTCTAGTCCCTCCGATACTTCCCGTACTCTAAATGGGGCTAGACTTGTACCAGAACGAAAGCTAGTAGTGATATCCATAGGAATGCCCATTATCACCTTACTGCTAGCGTCAAAATCATCACAGCTGCCCATATAAGTAAGCCTTTTTTCAAGGTGTTTTTTTAAAAAATCCTGCATTACACTCACCTTTTAAGCAATAATTTCTTGGACAAAGGGTGGTAGTTTAAAAGCAGCCTGATGAATATCTGAAGAATAATACTTAGTATTTAATGCTGCTTCATTAACAATTACTTCAGGATCATATTTTTTAGAACCCACCGTAAAACTCCACAAACCACTAGGGTAAGTCGGAATACTGGCTAAATATAATTTAGTAAGTGGAAAAATGCTATCAATTCCTCCAAAAGCCTTTTTTATTACTTCTTGATTAAAGAAGGGTGATTCACTTTGTACTACTAACATGCCATCATCATGTAAGGCTTCATATACATTTTTATAAAAACTGGGGGAAAACAATTCTATAGCTGGACCAACAGGTTCAGTAGAATCGACTATAATAAGATCAAAGCTGTTTTTATGATTTTTAACAAATGCGATGCCATCATCAATAATAATATGGGCTTTTGTATGCGTAAATGCAGTAGATAGCTGGGGGAAATATTCCTGAGAAGCTAATACTACCCTTTCATCTATTTCTACTAATAAGCCACTTTCTACTGCGGGATGATTTACTACCTCCCTTAAAGCACCACCGTCGCCACCGCCAACAATTAAAACTTTTTTAGGATTGGGGTGAGAATTTAGCACTACTTGAGTAATCATTTCATGATATACGAATTCGTCTTGTTCGGTAGTCATAACCATACCATCTAATAAGAGCATCTTTCCGAACTGTTCAGTGTCAACTACTGCTAAAGTCTGGTATTTAGTTTTTTCAGTTTTTAATGTATTTTTTATTTTTAAACTAAAACCTAACGATTTTGTTTGATATTCGGTAACCCAGATTTCCAAAAGAATTAGCCTCCTTTAAAATTAATACCATAAGGGTACCGCTGCAAAAGCACAAGCAATTTTTTCTACCTTGTGTTCCACTGCTGAAGTTTTTACTTCTTCTAGCTTAATTCCCCTAATTTTGAAAGCTTCGTTAACCATAGCTTTTACCTGAGCCAAAGCTTCTTCTTTAGTACACCTTCCAGAATACTCCATTATGACTCCAAAGCTATCCTTACTAATACCTACTGCGACTGCAGCTGAAATTACTTCTCCAGGTGTATCGCTAACTATAGATCCATAGGCAATAGGCAACAGCGAGCCAGGAGGAACGACCAAATCAGGTTCATATTCACAAGCTGGAGGCAAAATACTACTAACTCTTAATAAATTAGTATTTCCTACTCTCGCTTTTAATAATGCACCATCAAAAGCAGTTAGGTGACTTTCTCCTTCTGCGGCAGCAGCTGTAACAAAATATTTTTTAGGTAAAGGTAACATAAAAAAACACCTCCAGATATTATCTGCTTAATGCAATAGATACATTATATACAATGGTTTCACAAAATCAAATATAAATTTCCACCTAAAAAAAGAAAAGCTTTTTTTAAAAAGGCTTTTCTTCAATAGTTACAATAATAATTACTTATTCTAAGAAGTCTAGAAAATTACTTACGGATTTACGCCGCGACTTTTGCCGCGGATATATTACATAAAAGGCTCGGCTTGCTCCTGCATCTGCTATTTTAATGCTTTTAATTTTACGGTTTACATCTTTTTTAAAAGCCCATTTAGATACTATAGATACTCCCATACCAGACTCCACTGAAGCTAAGACCGTTTCCGTACTGCCAGCTTCAATAAATACATTTAAGTCCTCTTCCTTAAAATTATTAGCAACTAATAGTTCTTCTATAGCACTTCTAGTACCTGAGCCCTTTTCTCTGATAATCCATTTTTCACCGATTATATCTAGGACTTTTACTTCTGCCTGTTTAGCAAGTTTGTGGTTTTCAGGTACAATTACTACTAATTCATCATCTAACCACTTAAAGCCATCCACCTTACGGTTTTTAATCCATCCCCCGACAAAACCTATATCCTTTTCCCTCTCTATGACCTGATTAAAAACACTTTCTGTATCACCTATGTCTAGAGATATAGCTACATTAGGGTATTTGTCTTTATACTTTTTAATAATCGGTGGTAATATATATTGTCCAGGAATATTACTAGCGGTTAAAAAAAGTTTGCCTCTCCGACTTTCAGATACTTCCTCCATAGCCTTTTCAGTCTTTTCCATTAGTTTTATAATATCTTTGGCACACTGGTATAAGGTTTCCCCAGCTTCGGTAGTTTTAAGCTTGCGACCCGATCTTTCCAATAGCAATATCCCATAATAATCTTCTAATGATTGGATTTGCTTAGTAATGGCTGGCTGCGATAATTCAAATTCCTCGGCAGTTCTAGAAAGATTTTGCGTTTCTACTACTCTTACATAAGTTTTAAATAAATTAAGATTCAATGTAATCAATCCTTAAAAATATTATCTTAAAAAGCCTTCTAATATAGTATCGATAGCCTCTGGCTCAGTTAAACCTAAAGACATCAGCTTAATTAGTTGTTCACCAGCTATTTTACCAATCGCAGCTTCATGGGTTAATACTGCATCGGCACTTTCTGCCACTAATTCTGGTACTGCCTTAATTTTCGCATTACCCATAATAATAGAATCACATTCCACATGTCCTAAACATTCAGTTTGTCCTATCATAGCAGCTCTAAAAACCTGTTCTGAAGTATCACGAGCTATAGAACGGGATAGAATCTGGGCGGCTCCGCCTTCACCTTCTATATATATTTTGACATCCGATTCAGCCTTTTGTTCCCCATGAGTAAGCAATCTTTCAACAATAGTTAAGCTAGCTTTTTTGCCGACATAAGCGGTAGTAGGTCTTATAGTGTCATCTACACCTTCAATTTGTACCATTTCCAGTTCAGCTACCCCATCTTCCTCCACTCTAATAATAGTAGTAGGATTAAATATTCTTTTCCCCTTACCTTTCCCTTGCCCATAATGTTTTTCGATATATTTCATACGGGCACCCTTTTTAACTATTATTTCGTGAATACCATCGTGAGCAGAATCAGCATGGCTTTCATTATGAATACCACAACCAGCAATTATGGTAATATCAGCATTTTCCCCAACAATGAATGTATTATACACCTTATCCTTAAGACCAGAATTAGTTAATAAAACAGGCACATGGACACTTTCATCCTTAGTTTCAGGTTTAATTTCTACTATAATTCCAGGTTTATCTATGAAAGAAGATATAGTAATATTAGGGGAGGAATTTCTAACTATAGCTTCACCATCTTTTCTAATGTTAATAGCCCCTTTGGGCAATTCATTTAATTCAGTAATTGCACCTAATAATTCCCAATCCAAACTATTGAATTTCATTTAACATTTCTCCTCGACATTCATTTCTTCTTTGACATTCTATTTCTTCTCTTATTAAAGACCATACCTCATCAGGTTTGCCAATAGCACTAATTTCGCCATCTTCAACTACAATGATTTCATCACATAAAGGTAAGACATTTTCATTATGAGTAATTATAATGGCCGTAGCATCAGGACGGGTCTTAAAGTTTTGCATAATGGCAAAAATTAATCTTTGAATAGTCCATAGGTCAACACCAGCTTCTGGCTCATCAAATATACTAATTTCAGCATTACGAGTTAAGACTTGAGCAATCTCAATTCGTTTCATCTCACCACCACTTAATCCAGGGCCCAAATCTCTAGCCAAATAATCCTCAGGACATAAGCCTACATCCCTAATAGTTTTTCTCATTTCCATAGTTTCTATATCTGGTCTT
The DNA here is from genome assembly GCA_012518685.1 of Syntrophomonadaceae bacterium. Classification (GTDB taxonomy): domain Bacteria; phylum Bacillota; class Syntrophomonadia; order Syntrophomonadales; family Syntrophomonadaceae; genus JAAYRQ01. Next base: position 12,793 of record JAAYRQ010000141.1, read on the forward strand.
GCAATTTTGAGCAAATCCTCGACAGTTAAACCCTTAAATCTAGGGGGTTGTTGGAAGGCATAAGCAATTCCTTTTTTAGCCCTTTCTGCTACATCTAGGTCGCTGATATCTTCTTCATTAAGATATATACTGCCAGTATTAGGCTTGAAAATCCCCATAATAGTTTTAGCTATAGAAGTCTTACCACCGCCATTAGGACCAGTTATACCATATAGCTTACCTGGTACAAAGGAAATATTAATATTATTAAGTATATCTTTACTTTCACCATTATTATTAACGGTTAAACTAATATTTTCTAATCTTAGCACTATACCCTTCTCCTTTAATTAAAAAATACAATTAGGAAACTACACTAATAATAGCATAACAAGCAGTTATATAGTAAATGAATTTTGACTTAGAAATATCTTAAAAAAGCATTTTTTATTTATCTAATTTATTACAAGCAGGACAATACCCAAAAATTTTAATCTCACGATCGACTATTTTATATCCTTCACTTTCTAGTTCAGCCTCTAAGTGATTTAATACTTCATCATCAAATTCAATTATGCGATTACAGCCCAAGCATATTACATGTAAATGCTGATTATTCCCATAGTCTGATAGTTCATAACGATATTTATCTTTATCAAACATAGCTTTATATAGTATATCCATGCTAGCTAGTTTATCTAAGGTTCTATACACAGTGGCGATTCCGATATTAGGCATTTCCTTCCTAGCCTCAACAAAAACCTCCTCTGCAGTCAAATGCTGGCTTTGATTATTAAGCAAAACATTTAATATCGCAGTCCTTTGTGGAGTCAGCTTATAATTGTTTTCAGCTAGTTTAATTTTTATTTGTTTTAGCCGCACTATTTAACCCCCTACCTTTTATAACTAACTCTTATAATCATTTTAATTAATATTAATTTAACTCTCAACTATTTGCGTAAAAAAAGTGCCGAAATACGGCACATTTTATGAAAAATTATATTAATGGCTTTAAGCCAAATTATAGCGGGGACTATTAATCCCACAATTAATTTAACCATTATTCTTTTAATCAATATCTAAATTACTATTAACCCTATGATCCCTACTAACTAAAAAACTAGCTACAAAGGCTGTAATAGGAACACTAAAAACTAGACCCACACTACCTGCTAAGGCTCGCACTATTTCAGTAGCTACTAACTCAGAGTTAAAAATCTGGATAGCTGTGGTATCATAAGCCATAAAAAGAATTAGCAAAGGTAGAGCAGTACCTGTATAAGCGAGGATAAGGGTATTAGTCATAGTTCCCATAATATCTCGCCCTACATTCATACCAGCTCTCATTAAGTCATTAGCCTTAAGGTTTGGATTAGCCTTTTTAATTTCTGATATAGATGAAGCAATAGACATAGCTACATCCATAGTAGCCCCTAAGGCACCTATTATTATTCCTGCCGATAGGAGTCCCTTAATATTCAAAGTTAAGCCTTCTACATGTAAAAGCATACGGCTCTCTTCCGAAGCAAAGCCAGTAAGATGAGCCAAGTTCCCAACTAACAAAGCTAAAACCCCAGCAATTATAACTCCTCCTATAGTACCTAAGGTAGCGGCTACCGCCTTCCTGGTAAAACCAGCAATAATAAACATAGTAAGTAGAGTAACACCTATAAGGATGAACATAGTAATTAATAAAGGGGAACTGCCTTTTAATAAGGCTGGTAAGAGGATTTTATATATAGCTAAAATAGTTAAGCCTAATGCCACTAAAGACTTAACACCTTTTATCCCACCTATTATAACAATAGCTAATACAAAAAATATTATTAAATAATTAAGATAAGGGGTCCTAATCATGTCAGATATATATTTTTCGACTTGGCCATTTTCCTCCACTATATATAAGACCACTTTATCATTAGGCTTAACTTCTAAATCCCAACCTACACTGCCAGATAATGTATTGATAACCGTAACAAGATCACCTTTATTATCACCTGTCAGCATTTTCACAGTGACTAATTGCTCCTGAAAAGAATAGTCATCATAAGTTTCCTGAAACTCCCTGTCCTCAACTTCAACAACTACTGCCTTTTCATAACTTTCCTTAAAAGTCCCTTCAGACATATCGGCAAATGTCGGGATGGAAAATATCAAAACTATTAAAAGCGTTAATATTCCCACTAATAATTTCCTTTTTTGCATTAGAGCCTCCCAAATAAAACAAATATCTTATAGCTTTTAAGATAAATCCCTATCTTTTATCCTCTATAGTAGCCTTCGCCCGTAAATCCATCACATAATTATAGTATCTTTCGTTTTTACTTCTATCCAATAAGTAATAACTAATATCAACTTCTACTTCTTCTAGGGATTTAGTTACTGCTGCCACTTTATTACCAGCTTTTATTACATGATAACCAAATTCCGATTTAACTGGGGTTTTAGTAATTTCATTACTTTCAAGCCTAAGAGCAGCATCCTTGAATTCAGGAACTAGACTAGAAGTCTCATTAACTATCCCTAAATCCCCACCTTCAGCCTTACTAGGACAAGATGAGTAGTTGGCAGCTAATTCTGCAAAATCAGCACCTTCCTTCAACTCGGCTATAATATCCGCTGCTTCTGCTTCTGTTTCTACTAGGATATGGGCTATCTCAATTCCAGCAGGTTCATTATAGGCATCAGGATTATTTTCATAATACTCCTTAATTTCTTCCTGAGATATTTCTATATCAGCCGTTATTAACTCCCTTAAAGCAGTATCAACCTTATCTTGCTTAATATATTTTTTTAGTTGTTCCTCTGTAATACCTAACTCTTTTAGATAATCTTTAAAGCCATCTTCACCATTGATAGTCTTATACATTTGTAATTCTTCCTCAACCTCGCTATCAGGAATTCCTATTTTCTTTTTTTCTGCTTCCTGCATAATGATAGTTTGCAAAATTACTTCTTCAAAAGCCTCATCTTTTAATTCGGCTATTAATTCCTTATCCTCCTTGTCATTTATAATATGACCTGAATGTAATTCATAAGCATTCTTCATCATAGCAAAATACTCATTAAATTCCCCTTGGGTAATTTCGCTACCATTAACTGTTGCGATTACTTTTTCATTCTTATTATTATCACCACATCCGATTAAAAACAAGCCGCATATAAGTAATAACAAAATCCCAATCCTTTTTGGCAATTAACTCATCCTTTCTTATAAAAAATCCTCTTAATTTCTAAGCCCTTTTAAATATTCATCAATACTTTCAGCCGCCTTTTTTCCTGCTCCCATAGCTAATATTACAGTAGCTGCACCACTTACTACATCTCCCCCCGCAAAAACACCAGGTATCGAGGTTAGTCCAGCTACATTAGTTAAAATGTTACCCCTTTTATTAACCTTTAAATCAGGTGTGCTAGCAGGAATTAAAGGATTAGGCCCTTGACCTATAGCCATAATAACCGAATCCACCTCCATAGTATAAGTAGAATTATCAATAGGAATGGGAGTCCTACGACCAGACACATCAGGTTCCCCTAACTCATAATTCTGACATACTATAGCTGTAACTCGCCCTTCTTCATCACCTAAAATCTCAATAGGACTAGTCAAAAGCTTGAACTCCACACCCTCTTCAATAGCATGTTCTATCTCCTCTAGCCTAGCAGGTAACTCCTTCTCCGATCTACGATAAATAATATAGGAATTATCTACCCCTAACCGCAAAGCCGTACGGGCAGAATCCATAGCCACATTACCACCACCAATTACAGCTACCCTTTCACCCACATTAATAGGGGTTAAATGTTTAGGAAATTGATAGGCTTTCATTAAATTAACTCGAGTTAAAAACTCATTAGCCGAATAAACCCCATTAAGATTCTCCCCAGGAATATCCATAAAATAAGGTAGTCCAGCTCCAGTACATATATATACTGCCGCAAAACCTTCTTCCTGCATTAATTCATCAATAGTCCATAACTGACCAACTACCGAATTAACTCTAATTTCTACCCCTAATTCCTTAATCTTATCAATTTCTTGGGCTACAATGCTTTTAGGCAGACGAAATTCAGGTATGCCATATACTAAAACCCCTCCAGGAGTGTGCAAGGCTTCAAAAACCGTCACCTTATAGCCTAGTTTAGCTAAATCCGCCGCACAAGTTAAACCTGAAGGACCAGAACCAATGATAGCTACTTTTTGATCGATTACTGGTATAGAAGGGTTTTTAAGTTCAGGAGTATTTTGCATTTCCCAATCCGCCACAAACCTTTCCAGCCTACCAATCGCTACAGGTTCATGCTTTTTACCCAATATACAATGCTTTTCACACTGGCTCTCCTGAGGGCATACCCTGCCACAAATTGCAGGCAGACTATTTTTCTCCTTAATAATACTAGCCGCCTGAGCAAAATCTTGCTCAAGAATTAATTTTATAAAATCTGGAATAGGTACATTAACAGGACAACCTTCAATACAAAAAGGTTTTTTGCATTGCAAGCATCTTTCCGCCTCCAATACAGCGGTTTCCATATCATAACCTAAGGCAACCTCTGTAAAAGACTTAGCCCTTTCCGCGGCATCCTGTAAGGGCATATCATACTTTTTCTTGACAATTTCCTTCTTAGACATTACACCCTTCCCCTTTACTATGACAATTACAACTCTGGGTTAGGGCAACTTTTTCTTGCTTTTCAAACATCCTCGCCCTCTGCTTAGCATTTTCCCAATCCACTAAATGTCCATCGAATTCAGGGCCATCCACACAAGCAAATTTTTTCTCATTTCCTACTTCTACCCTGCAAGCCCCACACATTCCAGTCCCATCTAACATAATAGGATTAAGGCTGACCACAGTTTTTATCCTCTTAAGGCTAGTTACCTTAGATACTGCCTCCATCATCCCTAGTGGACCTATGGCAAAAACTATATCAATATCATCATTACTAATAATCCTTTTCAAAACATCAGTAACTAAACCCTTCTCACCATAAGTTCCGTCATTAGTAGTAATATATAATTCATCACTAACAGCTTTTAACATCTTTTCACCGAAAAAGGTTGCCGAGCTATTAGCACCTAATATAGAAATAACATGATTCCCAGCAGCCTGCAAAGCCCTAGTAATGGGATAAATAGGAGCTACACCTACTCCTCCGCCAATACAAATAGCCCGTCCATACTTTTGGATTACAGAAGGTTTACCTAAGGGCCCTACTACATCTAAGAAAAAATCTCCGACTTCTAATTTTCCCATGTCATAAGTCGATCTGCCAATCTCCTGCAGAATAATCGTGATAAAACCTGCTTCTCTATCAAAATCAGCAATCGTTAAGGGAATTCTTTCCCCATAATCATCAGTTCTAACAATTACGAACTGACCTGGTTTCGCTTTTTTAGCAATATAAGGAGCCTTAATGTCAAATAAGTTAATCTTATTTGCTAAGACTTCCTTTCTAAGAATCTTGAACATAGATTAACCCCCAAAAAATACAGTCATTAAAATTACTTCAAATATGCTATATTTTACTATACTAAACCACTATCTATTTTTTGTTGGATTATTTGTTGAATATCATTAAAAAGAGTTACAAAACTCATTTCCGCGTTAAAGAAATCCACTAACTCCTTTATTTGATTTAATTCTTGATAATCACTAGTAATTTGGGCGATTTCATCCTCAGAAAGATCCTCACCCCGCATCTGTTTCTCGTTTAACCTCATCTGCTTATTACGAAAAATTAAAATTTGACTTTTATAATCAGGATTATTTTCAATAATTTGCTTAGCTTCTACATAAGCCTTATAGGGTTCACTCTCCATAATAGCCCTCGCTAATTCATGAGCCTTATCATAAGGATTAGCCATAATTATCACTCCTATTAATAAAATTCTTTCGTTTAAGCTATCAATATTAATAAATATAGTCAAGAAGGGATTTAATTATAGTTAATAATATGGTATGATATTAAAAAGACAACTTGTGAAGTTTTTCTTTAATTGTGTTATTACTAGCTTGAACTTGATTTTTTCAGTCTTATAATGACCTTAGATTTTCTATACATATTTACTCCCTAATATTAAAAATAAGATGTTACCTTGTTAAGTACCTATATAACCGATATAGTATCATAGTTTCCTGCAAAATCCCAAAGTTATTAAATAACAATTAAAAGCAGAAAAATATAAAAACCCTTGAAGATACGAAGTATCCGATAATTAATACCAAGTAAGGAAAGCGAATTGTATAGATATGTGGCAAAGGTTACAATATGGTTAAGAGGTTGTGAACGGCATAACAAGAAGGGAGGTTATACTATGAAATACATTTCGGTTGTAGTACCAGAAGAAGTTGATAGGGAATTACGGTTTGCCTGTGCGGATCAGGCAACTACCAAATCCCGATTAGTGCGGAAACTTATTGAGGAATACCTAGATGAATGGAAAAAGGAATTTGAGGTTGATTTGCAGTTCCCCCGCGATAAAGAAGAAGATTAATTATAAATAAAAATAGAACGGTTTTTAGCCTAGATGATTTAAATCATCTAGGTTTTTTTTTGATTATTTTTAGTAAATAGGCACATACTATTTAAAATTATTAGAATATTTTAAAATTCCTATTGATTATCACAAGATGTGATGATATTATATAATCACAAGGTATTAATATCACATCTTATGATGATGTTATTAGAAACGGATGGGGGGAATGACAATGCTAAGTTTAATGGCAGCCGCAGGCATAGTGATTACCGCAGTTAGCGGAACAATTAGTATTTTATATGTATTCCAGAGGGTTTATCTAGAATCGTAATAATCGACTTTTTACTTAAAAGGAATGACAAGTAAGGGGGGATTTATAATGACAGAACTACAACAAACATTTTTATTTTACACCATGATATACTTTATGCTTAAAGGAGCCGTTTTTGTAGCATTCTACATTGTAACGATTATAATTGAAAGAGAAGCCAGAATTAGGCATGCTCAGTTAAGAGTATATCTAAAACAAAAGAGAAACGCCGAAGAAAATCGTTGGCAAGTAGCATATCAAATGCTAAATGATAAAAAATTAGCCAAACAAGAACAAGCCTTATTGTCCAAAGCCAGTTAATTAAAAATAAATAAAATGTGAAAAAAGACCAGCATTAAAAACTGGTCTTTTTGTTGAGCTAATTTTTTTTAGTTTAGGTTATTATGCCCTTTACCACTAACAGGATAAAGATTAGATAAAAAATGCCCCCTAGCAGTAAAATACCTGCACTAATATGTTTTTTAGTTTTTAATTCATAATAAATAAGTCCCGCCGACAACAAGGCTAAAAGGCCAGATACAAAAGCACCCTTAGTTAATTGCCAACTAGTAAGAAAAATACCTATAGCAGGAATTAAAGAACTTTGGAAAACCATAGCACCAGTTATATTGCCCAAGGCCAAAGTATCTTTTTCCCGGGAGATCCAAATAACACTATTAAACTTTTCAGGCAGTTCAGTAGCAATGGGGGTAATAATTAAGGCCAAGACAAAAGCAGGCACAGCATACATAATGGCTATCTCAGTTATAGAGCCTACAAAAAGATTAGCCCCCCATATTATAAGACCTAAGGCTATAAGCACTTGTAATAATACTAGGCTAAGAGCAGGCGAATTATTATGCCTAGCTAGATAAAAACGGGGTAAATCATGGTCAACATCAGTCTCCCTTTCTTCAGTTAGCATCTTGCGTACATACCAAATATAAGAAGCTACTAAAAAGAC
>JAAYRQ010000142.1 GCA_012518685.1 Syntrophomonadaceae bacterium
AGTTTATCTATCCTATCCCCTGTAACCTCATATACGCCTGCCACAAAATTAATTACAAAAGGCACTTCTTCCTCGAATTTTCTTACTACCACTTCTTCCCCGACCACAAGATTCTCAGGAGGAATACTGGCTAATACTTCATATACCTTCTCCACCAATTCATCTACCCCCGCCCCAGTCACAGCAGATATCGGGAAAACCTTATTCCCGAATTTATCCGTAAGCCGCTCTAGGTTAGGAAGAGCCTCAGGAATATCCAATTTATTAGCTGCAATTAGGAAGGGACGCTGACTAAGTTCCTCATTATACAAGGCTAATTCTAACTTTAAAACCTCATAATCCTCGATTACATCCCGTCCTTCTGTTTGGGCAGTATCCAGAACAAAGACCAAGACCCTAGTCCTTTCCACATGCCTTAAAAACTGGTGACCTAGCCCTGCACCCGAATGGGCATTTTCAATCAAACCAGGAATATCAGCTACTACAAAGGCATCATTATGTTTAGTTTTAACTACACCCAAATTAGGGGTTAGGGTAGTAAAAGGATAATCGGCAATTTTAGGGCGGGCCGCAGAAATACGCGAAATCAAAGTTGACTTACCAGCATTAGGAAAACCCACCAAGCCCACATCGGCTAATAACTTTAATTCTAATCTAATCCATTTTTCTTCTCCAGGTTCGCCATTTTCTGAAATAGAAGGAGCCTTGTTTCTAGAGGAGGCAAATCGTGCATTACCACGCCCACCTCTGCCACCTTTGGCAATTACGACCGATTGCCCAGCTGAAACTAAGTCAGCCAGCACATAGTCACTATCATCATCCCTGATAATAGTACCTACAGGCAGCTTAACTATTAAATCCTCTCCAGCCGCACCATGCATATTTTTTCCCTGCCCATGGCTACCCCTTTTCGCCTTAAAATGCTTTTGATACCTAAAATCCATTAGAGTATTAAGCCCTTCATCAGCTATGAAAATTATATCCCCACCACGACCACCATCGCCCCCAGCAGGTCCACCCATAGGGACATATTTTTCACGACGAAAAGCAACTATTCCATTACCGCCGTCGCCAGCCTTAACATTAATTTTAGCATAATCTATGAACAAGAGATCCACTCCTTAGACAAAAGCTTACCTTTTCTTAATATAAAAATCCTTAAAATTATCGGTTAAAAGTTTTGAATTTAAAACCACTTTTACCTGATCAACTAATTCATAAATAGATACATTAATAACTACTTCTTCCTTAGCTTGCTCACCTACCAAGGACTTAATAGCCGCAAAAAGATCTAATTCCTCGATTAGTTCACTAGCAGTAGTAGTGATATCTACAACCTGATAATTGAGCATTACCCCCACCTCTTGGGCATATAGTTTTTGTTGTAATAAAAAGAGGCTAAGTTCGGGATTATCTAATTCAAAGAGGATTTTTTCCTCATTCATTTCCCTAACAATCTGGGCAATATAATCCTGCACTTCCTCAGCATAACCCAGTTCTGTATAACCGCCGATAACCTGTAAATGGTTACCAAAATCGTGTCTTAACCGCCTAATCATAGCCAAAGCTTTTGAGGCATCCATCAGTTAGCTCACTTCCCTTTTTCTAATATTATCTAATAGCAAAAAACCCCTGAAAAACAGGGGTATTTAAAGGGCGAAACATCTTATAAAAACTAACCTAACATACTTTCTACAGGATAAACACTAACTTGCTTTTTAGATTTACCCTTTCTTTCGTATTTAACTGCACCATCTATAACAGCAAATAAAGTATCATCTTTACCTACCATAACATTATTGCCA
>JAAYRQ010000143.1 GCA_012518685.1 Syntrophomonadaceae bacterium
TACCAGGACTTGAACCTGGGACCAACCGGTTATGAGCCGGTGGCTCTTCCAACTGAGCTATAGGCCCAGGCTTTACTTGAAACCTTGAAACCCCGCAAGAGTAAGTATATTAAAAATCTTCGCAAAGGTCAATAGTAATTTTAAAAAAACTTTTATCATTTCAAGTAAGCAGTTTAGGAAGTAAAAAGCGGTAACACGGTTACCGCTCTATTATTTTTTAATGGCTCCTCGAGTAGGATTCGAACCTACAACCCTCCGGTTAACAGCCGGATGCTCTACCGTTGAGCTATCGAGGAATGCCCCAACGAAGATTATTATATAATCTCTTACCAGCATTGTCAACTATCATTTACTAATAGTATTATCTATTCGATATAATCTTTTAACTTTTTGCTGCGAGAGGGATGCCTTAATTTTCTAAGGGCTTTGGCTTCTATCTGTCTAATTCTTTCTCTAGTTACCCCAAATTCCTGCCCTACTTCTTCTAATGTTCTAGGCTTACCATCATCCAAGCCAAATCTTAAACGCAAGACTTTTTCTTCCCTTTCTGTCAAGGTATTAAGTATTCCATCTAAATGCTCTCTAAGCAATACAAAGGAGGCGGATTCTTCTGGTGATTCGGCATCTTCATCGGTTATAAAATCACCTAAATGGCTATCATCTTCCTCCCCAATCGGAGTTTCAAGGGAAACTGGCTCTTGGGCCACTTTCATAATCTCAATAACCCTTTCTACAGGAATATCCATTTCCTCTGCAATCTCACTAGGAGTAGGTTCTCTACCTAAAGTTTGTAATAAACTCCTTTGAACCCTAGACAACTTATTGATAGTTTCCACCATATGAACTGGAATTCTAATCGTTCTTGCTTGGTCTGCAATAGCTCTAGTTATAGCCTGCCTAATCCACCAAGTTGCATAGGTACTGAACTTAAAGCCTTTACGGTAATCAAACTTCTCTACCGCTTTCATCAAGCCCAAATTACCCTCTTGGATCAAGTCTAAAAATAGCATACCACGACCCACATAGCGTTTAGCAATACTAACTACTAGACGCAAGTTCGCTTCTACTAATTGTTTTTTTGCCTCATCATCCCCAGCTTCGATTCTTTCTGCTAAACTAACTTCCTCATCTGCCGTTAGGAGGGGAACTCTACCTATTTCTTTTAAGTACATTCTGACTGGATCATCTATTTCAACACCATCGGGAACTGCCACATCTTCGGTTTCAATGTTTTCGGCTTCATTTTCCTCTTCTTCTTCATTATCCAGGTCCTCCTCATCTTCGGTATCATTAATAACATTGATACCTAAAGATTGGAGGTGCTCAAAAATATCATCAATATGATCAGGTTCCAAATTAAAACTTTGCAATTCCTCGATAATATCCTCATAAGTCAAGGTTTTTTTCTTTCTGCCTTTTTCCACTAGAGCGGTAATTGATTCCGCTAATTTTTTATCCAGTTTCATTATATCCCCCCTTCCTGGGTAGAATTAATCGTATTATTAATAAGTAAAATAAATTCCAACATAGCTTTAAAATCTCCATCCTCACTCAAGGACGCTAAAATCTGGTGCATATTTTGCCATTCCTTTTGCCTTTTATTGATAGCTACTTGTTTGACATAATCATTAATTTCGTATAGTTTTAAGTTAGCCTCTCCAAGACATAATAAGACTCTAGCCCAAGTAGATTCTAACCCCCTAGTCCTTATTTCTGCTTCCAAATCCTTATTATTAAAATGATTATCCATAATTACATATGCTAGTTCCTTTAAATCTGAGTCTGAAAATGCAGAAATAGCATCTGTACTGCTAATCTTTACTAATATATCAGAATTTTTTATCATACTAGCTACTAACTTTTCTTCTGTAGTATAATTTGCGTAAAGTCTATTATCTCTAATTATTTGCTTTTTATTCCTTTTTATACCTTGTGGCGTAGTTATTTTAGAATTTTGCCTTAATTCTCGATAAATAATGTTTTCTTCTACCTGCAGCCTATAAGACAATAATTTTACAAAATAGTCTTTTTCTAATTCGCTTTGCAAAAGTATTAAATCAGGTCTTAAATTATTAATTATTTTCACCTTATCTTCCAAAAGCAAATTATCCATAGTGCTTAAATAATTATTAAGCTTAAATTCTATATAACTTACCTTATTATTCTTTAAAAAATATAAAAAATCCTCTTTTCCATACAAATCTATATAATCATCGGGATCTATGGCATTTGGTAGGGTTACTACAGAAATTCTTATGTCTTCTTTAGATAATATGTCGATAACTTTTAAAGTTTCCCTTTGCCCTGCTTCGTCAGCATCATATAAAATAACTACCTCTTCAGCATATCTTTTAATTAACCGAGCTTGTTCAAGCGTAAAAGCGGTCCCCAGAGATGCTACAACATTATTAACCCCATGTTGGTGCAACTTAATACAATCAAAGTATCCTTCCACCAAAATAATATAATTACTGCTCCTAATCGCCTCTTTGGCCTGAAATAAGCCATATAGATTATGTCTTTTAGAATATATTTTAGTTTCAGGGCTATTAATATATTTAGGCAAACTATCATCAAAAACTCGGCCACCAAAACCTAAAATATCCCCATTACTCGCAAAAATCGGAAATATAATACGATTCCTAAATATATCATAATTCTTATTCACTTTTTCACTATATTTTATTAGTCCAGCTTCTAATATATCCCTAGCGGTAAAACCTTTTTTAAGCAGATAAGTTTCTAAACTATCCCATTTATCATCAGCATAACCAATTTTAAACCGACTCATAGAAGCTTCATTAATATTACGCTTAGCAGCATAATTTTTCGCTAGACTACTTTTTGCCAGAGATTGCTGATAATAATCAGCTACAGCCTTATTAATAGCTAATAACTTTTCTTTTTGCCTAACCGCATCAGGGGACAGCTTGGATACCCTTTCTATTCCAGCTTTTTCAGCTAGAAGATCTAGAGCCTCAGCAAAATCAAGATTATCCCTTTTCATTATAAAAGTAAAAATATCTCCACCAGTATTACAGCCAAAACAATAAAACATGTTTTTTTCAGGTGTAACACAAAAGGAAGCCGTATTTTCACTATGAAAAGGGCATTTCCCCCAATACCTATTGCCTTTTCTAGTTAAATCAACCGTTTGCGATACGACTTCTACAATATCTAATCGAGATTGAATTTCTGGAATAATATCTTTACCATAATATCCTGCCATATCCTCACCTACTATTCGCTAACAATAATATAAATCCTTCTAAATATTCGAAATTTGTCTAAAATAATTCCCTTAAAAGGAATTTTTAATTGCATCGGGAACTAATGATTTAGGAATATAGATATCGTTAAACATCGCTACACAATAGGCATCGCTCATTCCTGCGATATAATCAGCTACTGCCCTCTCCAGACCTTCCTCATCGGCAATCTGTTTATAAAACTCCCCCATCTTATTAGGTCTTTTGAGATAGTAATTATACAAGTGTTCAATAATAAAAGTAGCCCTGGACCTTTCAGCTTGACATACCGATCCTTTATAAATAGTTTCAAACATAAAGTTTCTTAATCCCCGAAAAGACTTTTCTATTTCGGGGCTAGGAGCTACTTGAAAATCATTAATTGTGCCTAATTTTTGTTTAGTATAAAAAATTGTATCCGTAACCAAAGTTGCTATACGCTTGCTATGGGTAAATCCTAATATTTCTAGATACTCCTTAGGTATATCCTTTATAGTTAATAATCCTGCCCTAATTGAATCATCTATATCATGTTGCACATAAGCAATCTTATCACTCAATCTGATAACCTGCCCTTCTAAGGTAAAAGCAGGCTTAGCATTAGTACCATAGCCACTATGGTTTAAAATGCCATCTAAGACTTCCTCACTCAAATTAAGTCCAGTTTTTCCAGTGCCTTGCTCCACTCTAGTCAATACCCTAATACTGTTTTCGTTATGATGAAAACCATCAGGTAAAAGTTCATTCAATATTTGTTCACCTGAATGGGCAAAAGGAGTATGCCCCACATCGTGACCCAAAGCGATGGCCTCGATTAAATCTAGATTAAGATTTAAGCCTGCTCCAATGGTCTTAGCTATTTGGTTTACTTCCAAAGTATGAGTTAAGCGGCTTCGATAATGATCCCCAGGTGGGGCAATAAAAACTTGGGTTTTATGTTTTAGTCTTCTAAAAGACTTAGAATGAATAATGCGATCCCTATCCACCATAAAAGCTGTTCTAATATTATCTGCTACCTCTGCTTGCCTCCTACCTTTTGAAAGATGAGCCAAAGTAGCATAAGGGGCTAGGGTGTTCACTTCCCTTAATTCTATTTCTTCCCTAATAAGCATTTATATCACCCCTAAAAAAATAAAATCCTTATACCAATTAGGTTTAAGGATTTTTTTAAAACTGAATAACAACTATCTATTGCGTAGTCTTTTAGTAGCATTAGCTACCTCTATTATCCTTTTTCCTAATATTTTTGCCCTATTTATAGCATATACATCTTCGGCAGAAGGTCTTTGACTAGCACAGCCAAAATGTCCTGCATTATCAGCATTATGACCATCACCCACTATAAGCATGCCTTGTACTAAAAACATATCATGAATAGCATTAATAGTATTTTCCTGACCACCAAATCGAGAGGCTCCCGAGCTAATAGCTGCACCAACTACATTAATTAAGCTTTTATTAGTCCTTAAGAGTCTAGTCCTATCCCAAAATGCTTTAATTTGCCCCGCCACAGTACCAAAATAAACTGGGCTTCCTACAATGATAGCATCTGCCTTAGCTAATATGTTAAGTGCTTCACCCAGCTTAGTATCTGCATAGCATTTACCTGAACAAGGCGAAGAACAAGCTACACAAAAAGGAGAATTAACAGTTTTAAGTAAAGATTGGCAATGTAGCTGCTCTACCTCAGCCCCCATCTCCATACAAACACTAATGGCTTCATTTAATAAAAAAGCAGTATTTCCCGTTTTATGAGGGCTTCCGTTTAAGGCTACTACTAACAATTCAGACAATTTTTTTCTAACCCCCTTCACATATTAATACGACAAAAGTAGTCTATAGTCCTTTAACAAAATTCCCTAAGCTAAAAAATATTACTTAAAAATAAAATAGGCTACCTATAAAAAATAGTCTAATAAGAAAAGAAATATTACTATATTTTTAAAAAAATTATTTAATATATTGCCTATAAAATCCCCTCATTTTTCAATTCTTTTATAGCATTTTTTAAAGCAAATTTTATAATAAAATATAAGACAAATATGGGCACTAAGATGTAAATTAAGGCTACAATCACCCCTGCTCCTAACACATTCACAACTTCCCTCCTTTTTCATAAAAATCACCTTCTATGCCTGACCATTGTACTAATTTGTGCAGACGAATATCCCCATAATATGTTATAGTATGTTATAATATTTACATAAATAAAACAAACACCCATTAGATTAATTTTATCATTAATATACGATATTAATCTGTTGCTAAATGGAGTACCACTTTTTTTAAGGAGTATTTTAAAAAACTATGACTGAAAGCAATACTACTAAATTAAAAAAAGGCACTTTTATTAGCAGATTAGCATTTTTTCTTATAATCGGCTGGACTTCACTACTGGTATCAGTTTTCGTATGGAATTGTTTGCAGATTAAGGAGAAAAGCTATCAAGAAGCTACTTTAGCCCCTACGAATGTCAGTGGAAAATGACCTTATTTTTCGCACTTGGGCTACAGAGCATGGGGGTGTATATGTACCTATTTCACCTGCTAGCCCACCAAATCCATACCTAGATAATATAGATAAAAATATTTTACCTATTTCCCCCGAGAAAACTCTGACTTTAATTAATCCAGCATATATTATGCGACAAGTTCAAGAAGTTCGTACAGAACAAAATGCTTTCCACAGCCGTCTTACTAGCACAAACGCTATTAACCCTATTAATGCTGCTGACACTTGGGAAGCCAAAGCCTTAAACGAATTTGCCCAAGATCATACCTTAGATGAATTCATAGAAATAACAGAATTTAACCACCAAGCAGCTTTAAGGCTCATACAACCATTCTATATTGAAGAAGGTTGTCTTAAATGCCATGCCCAACAAGGCTATAAAATAGGAGATTTACGAGGGGGTATTAGTTCATCTATACCCTTACAAACATATAATACTATTATATATAGCCAACAACGCCAACTTATTCCTGGATATCTTACTATATGGATAGTAGGTCTAACTGGAATAGCATGTTTTATAGCCCGATTAAGGATTTTAACTGCAGATTTAAGAAAAAAAGAAATTCGCAATCGGGTTTTAGTTAAGGCTATCCCCGATGTACTCATTCATTATAATAAAGATGGAATAATCCTCAATGCGGAGATTGATAAATATTTTCCCATATTCCAAGCCATTGACCAGGATATCAAAGCCAAGGATTTTATTAATCAAAATATAGAAGATTTAATACCTCACGAAAAATTCCCCAAACTAAAAAATGCCATTAACAAAGTAATTACTACTGGACAAATGCAACTTATAGAACACCAGTTCACCATCGGCGATAAGCACTACTATATAGAAAATCGCCTAATACTAGGTGGCGAAGATGAAGTAATATCTATCATTAGAGATGTTACTGAACAAAAAAACTTTGAGGCTAGACTAGAATACTTAAGCTTTCACGATGAACTTACCCATTTATATAACCGCAACTACTTTACCAACGAATTAGAGCGACTTACTAATAGCAGGGAATACCCTATCAGTATTATTATGGCAGATGTTAATGGTCTTAAGACTGTTAACGACACTTTAGGACATCCCAATGGTGATAAATTATTAATAAATTGTGCCCAAATTCTAAAAAATTCCTTACGCACTTCCGATATATTAGCCAGAGTTGGTGGTGACGAATTTATCGCCATTCTACCTAAAACTAGTGAAAAAGAAGGTCAAGAAATCATACAAAGAATTAAAAATAATCTCCAAAAACACAATGAAAAAAATCCCTACCTACCTATTAGCTTGGCAATAGGAATAGACACTGCCACAGATAATAGCAGAAGCTTAGCAGATGTCTATAAAAATGCAGACAATCTAATGTATGAAGATAAGATAACAAATACTAAACTAATTTAATGGTGATGCTTTTCATAACTTACCCTTCCTCATCCCAGTTATAATATTATAACTGCAAATATTATAACATATACTCTAGCCTGCATTTAGAAATAAAAACAGGGAATTACCCTTCTATTTAAAGGATCATTCCCTGTTAAAATTTAATTTCGCTATAAAATTATCCCCTTAAGCCTTATTCTTAACCGCCGCTTGAGCCACTGCTAACCTAGCTATGGGGATACGATAGGGTGAACAACTTACATAATTTAAGCCAATCCTATGACAAAATTCTATAGAGCTTGGTTCACCACCATGTTCACCACAAATACCGATTAAGAAATTAGGTTTTATCTGGCGAGCTTTTTCCACAGCTATTTTCATTAGGCTACCTACCCCTACTTGATCCAATACCGCAAAAGGGTTATCCAAAATTATCTTCTTATCCAAATATATAGGAATGAATTTACCTTCCGCATCATCCCGACTGAATCCTAAAGTAGTTTGAGTCAAATCATTAGTACCAAAAGAAAAGAACTCTGCTTCTGTAGCTATTTCATCTGCCGTTAAACAAGCTCTAGGTAACTCAACCATTGTGCCTATCACAAAATCTAATTCCTGATTACTTTCCGCTTTAACCTCATTATATACTTCATCAATTTCCGCTTTTAACAAGGAAAATTCTTTAATATCCATTACAAGAGGAATCTCTATCTCTGCAAAAGGATTAATATTTTCCTGTTTTAATAAAACCATAGCTTCAAATATAGCCCTAGCCTGCATCCGATATATCTCGGGATAAGTAATTCCTAAGCGGCATCCCCTATGACCTAACATAGGATTATTTTCCGCTAAGTTGTTCATCTTATTTAATAAATCCTGTTTGGCATATAATTTATCTGGATTAGTATTATTATTTTTTAAGTTTTCTACTTCTATTATTAAAGAAGTATGGTCAGGTAAAAACTCATGCAAAGGTGGATCAAGCAATCTGATTGTAACTGGTGCTGGTGCCATGGCCTTTAATATTCCATAAAAATCTTCCTTTTGCACAGGTAATAATTTAGCTAAAGCCGCTTCCCTTTCCATTAGGGTTTCCGCTAGTATCATATCTTGCACTATAGGCAGCCTGTCTAAGGCCATAAACATATGCTCAGTTCGGCATAGACCAATTCCTTCTGCCCCAAACTCCTTAGCTTTCAAAGCATCTTGCGGACTATCCGCATTTGCCCTTACAGCTACGGTCTTAATTTCATTTGCCCAATTAAGCAGGATTTCAAAATCATCGGACAAGGTAGGCTCAATCATGGGTACTTCGCCTACCATAACATTACCTGTCGCCCCATCTATAGTTAGGATGTCGCCTTCCTTAACCACTATCCCATTAACGGTGAATTCCTTAGCTGGCATATTAATTTTAATCGTTTCACAGCCGCATACACAAGGCTTACCCATACCTCTAGCCACGACTGCAGCATGAGAAGTCATGCCACCTCTAGAAGTTAAAACACCTTGAGCATGGATAATACCATGAATATCATCAGGGGTAGTTTCACTACGAACTAAAACAATTCTTTCCCCTAATTCCCCTAGTTTTTCAGCATCATCAGCACAAAAGATTACCTTACCGCTAGCCGCACCAGGCGAAGCAGGCAAACCCTTGGCAATAGGTTCAAGCTTAACGCTGGTATCAATTTGTCTATGTAGTAGCTGGTCAATTTGTTCAGGATCAACTCTTAATAGGGCTTCTTCTTTGCTTATAATGCCTTCATTAAACATATCCACCGCTATTTTAACAGCAGCTTTAGTAGTACGCTTACCATTCCTAGTCTGCAACATATATAGTCTGCCTTTTTCAACGGTAAATTCTATATCTTGCATATCTCGATAATGGTTTTCTAGTTTTTCACAGGTATCTATAAATTGTTCATACACATCAGGAAGTTCTTTTTGTAATTTGGAAATAGGCGTAGGAGTCCTTATTCCCGCCACTACATCTTCCCCTTGAGCATTGACCAGAAATTCACCATATAATTCTTTAGTTCCATCTGAAGGATTACGAGTAAAAGCTACTCCTGTACCACAATCTTCACCCATATTACCAAAGGCCATCGACTGCACAGTAACAGCAGTGCCTAAGTTATCATCTATCTTATTTAACTTCCTATATACTATAGCCCTTTGATTATTCCAAGAGCTAAAAACGGCTTCTATAGCCATAATTAACTGTTCCTTAACATCCTGCGGAAAACTAAAATCTTTTTCAGATTGTACTATTTCCTTATATTCCTCAATAATTCCTATAAGCTCAGAAGCAGGAATTTCATAATCAAATATTAAGCTTAACTTTCTTTTATATTTTTCCACAATTTCATCAAACAGGGAATGATCTATTTCTAAGACCACATTACTAAACATTTGAATAAATCTGCGGTAGCAATCATAAGCAAACCTAGTATCCCCAGTTAATTCCGCTAATCCCTTAACCGACTCGTCATTCAAGCCTAAATTAAGAATCGTATCCATCATTCCAGGCATTGATACAGCAGCCCCAGATCTAACTGAAACTAAAAGTGGGTTATTTTTATCCCCAAAGTTTTTACCAGTTTGCTCTTCGATTACTTTTAAGGCTGTAAAAGCTTGATTAGTTACTTCTTCCGACAACTTATTACCTGCCGCCAAATAATCATTGCAAGCTTCAGTAGTAATAGTAAACCCTGGCGGAACTGGCAGACCAATACGGCACATCTCCGCCAAATTAGCCCCTTTACCCCCTAAAACTAAACGCATGTCAGAATGACCTTCTTCAAATAAATATACATATTTACTAGACATTACTAATCCTCCTGTAGTATATTTCTAGAATTTTGCTAGCAGTTTCCTCTACCGCCTTGTTGGTGACATCTATTACAGGACAACCTAGCTTTTTCATAATTTCGTTTGAAAATTCTAGTTCCTCCTGAATTCTATTTTCATTAGCATAATTTGCTTGCCCTTTTAAGCCCAAAGTTTTAAGTCGTTCAGTTCTAATGTGATATAGTAAATCTGGCTTAACCGTAAGCCCAATAACTTTACCCTTTTCCGCCTTAAAAAGTTCCTCAGGAGGATTAACCTCAGGTACTAAAGGCACATTAGCCACCTTAATTCTTTTATGAGCCAAATACATAGATAAAGGAGTTTTAGAAGTCCTAGATACCCCCACTAAGACAATATCTGCCAGCTTTATACCGCGTGGGTCTTTGCCATCATCATAACGAACCGCAAATTCCACCGCTTCAATGCGACGATAATACATCTCATCAAGCTTACGCAAAAGCCCAGGTTCTTTCCTAGGTTCAATTTGGCTGACCGATTTAAAAGCAGAAATCAAAGGACCTAAAACATCAATACATAAGACCCCAGCCTCTTCTGCTTTGGTTTCTAAAAAATCTGCCATTTCATCTACAACTAAAGTATAAGCAATAATAAAATTACTAAGGGCTGCATTATTGACTATCTCTTCCAAAGTATCAAAATCCGAGATATTAGGCACCCTGCGTATTTCCATAGTACCAGAATTAAACTGGCTAGCTGCTGCCCTGACTACCATTTCTGCAGTTTCACCAATAGAATCAGATACTATATATATCCCTGGTAAATGATTAGTCACTACTAAACCTCCTCATGTTTTGTGCAAGCTAAATCTAAGAAAAGTCTGGCAAAAGTAGTTTTTGTTATTTTCCCTACTACCTCATACTTTTCATCGCCATCATCACTTATAAAACATTTTACTACTGGTAAGCTATCAATTTCGTGTTCTACTACCTTTCTAATAGCATCCACAATAGTTTCATCAGCAGTAGTAGTAATAATGTTAGGCATCCTAGTCATTATTACGCTAACTGGAACTTTATGAATATCGGCATTTCCTAGGGTAGTTTTCAAAAAATCCTTTCTTGAAACTACTCCAGATAAATAATTTTCATCATTAACCACGAAGATACTACCTGTATCTTCTACAAAGAGTAAAACAATAGCATCATAAATGCTGTAAGTTTCCTTAATTACTACAGGTAAGGACTGGATATCTTTGACTCGGTAGCGGTTTAATATTCTTTTAATCTTACTTTCGACCCCTTCAGTACGATAAGTATATCCTACACGAGGTTTAGCCTCTAGAAAACCAGACATAGTAAGCACAGCCAAATCTGATCTTAAGGCTGCCCTTGTCACATCCAACTTTTCCGCAATATTTTCCCCAGTAATCGGTGCATTTTCCTTGACTATTTCGAGAATTTTTTCTTGCCTATCTGTTAATTCAATCATTTTTCACCACCCAATTATGCTATACTTTTTGGGCAAATAAATATTAAATCATATATACTATATCACTTAATAAAATCATATTGTGAAAAACTTTTAAATAATTTTATTAAAATCCGCAAAAAGAAAACACAAGTTAGCAATTCCCTTCAGCAATCCCAATCTAGCCGCTTTTAAGTCCTCATCATCCACCATAACCATAACCTTATCAAAAAACTCATCCAGCTTTTCTCTTAAAGAGGCTATTAATTCAAGACCACCTAAGTAATTACTAATAGCAAATAGATTAGTTACCTCATCTTGAATATTATTAAATGCTGCATAGAGAAGAATTTCCGTATCATCTAATAAAAGATTAGAGTCAAAAACAGCCTTATCCCATTTTTTAGTTAGATTATTACTGCGGCTAAAAACCACCATAAAATCTTCAAAGCTAGGAGCATTCTTAAAATCCGTTAAAATCTTAGCCTTATTAAAAGCCTCATTAATATTGTTAATAGGTACTGCCAAAATCGCATCTATTACATCATACGACACATCATTATCTAACATTACTCCCCTGAGCCTTTGCAAGATAAAATCATATACATCCGCAACAGTAGTATCTAAATCATTAGTAGTATCAATATTAGTTAAGCCCTGATAAGCAAACTTTAACAAATCAGGCAAAAGAATATTAATATTATTTTCCCATAATATATGCACCAAGCCTATGGCTTGCCGCCTTAAAGCATAGGGATCATTAGAACCCGTAGGTTTTAAGCCTATCGCAAAGGCCGCTATTATGTTATCCACCTTTTCCGCGATGCTTAACAGGTTTCCTGTATTGGTCATAGGTAGAGCATCACCCGCAAACCTAGGTAAATAATGTTCTAAAATTGCCCTAGCTACTTCCTCATCCTCCTTATTATTAAGGGCATAATAGCACCCCATAATACCCTGCAATTCAGGAAATTCATAAACCATATTACTTACCAAATCAGCCTTACATAAGCTAGCTGCCCTGCTTACTAATTCCTTATTACTCAAATTATACTTAGCACCTAGGTAAAGTGCTAGTCGTTCTATACGCTTAACCTTATCTAATACCGTACCTAGTTTTTCATGGTAAAGTACATCCCCTAATTTAAGAGCCATGTTAGCCAAATCAACCTTTGTGTCCTCCTGCCAGAAGAATAAAGCATCTTCAAGTCTAGCCTTCAGAACCCTTTCATTACCAGCCCTAACTACTTCAATATTCTCGGCAGTTCCGTTACTAACCCCGATGAATTTATTAATAAGTTCACCCTTTTTATCGAAAAGAGGAAAATAGCGTTGATGAGCAATCATACTAGTTGTTAGGACCTCTTTGGGCACTGCCAAATAAGTAGCTGAAAACTCCCCATAAAAAGCGGTCGGATATTCTACTAAGTAAGTAACCTCTTCTAGTAAATCCTCATTATCCATAGGCACAGCATCAAGTTCAGCTGCGATTAGCTTTATTTGTTTTCTAATCAGCTCCTTACGCTTATGCTGGTCTAAGACGACATAATTATCTGCTAAAACAGTAAAATAATTTTCTATATTCATAACTTCTAGTTTACCAGACAAGAACCTATGCCCATAAGTAACATTACTGCTAACTAGATTTTCCAAATCAAACTTAATCAGCTCATCATTAAATAAGGCTAAAATCCACCTAATAGGCCTAGCAAATCTTAAGGCATAATCTCCCCATCGCATCGATTTAGGAAAAACTAAGCCCTCAATTATGTCACAACATAAAGTAGGTAGAATATTCACAGTCTTATCACCAAATTCCGTTTTACTAGCAAATATATACTCTACACCTTGAAAGTCCTTAAGGACTAAATCCTGCACCTCTACACCTTGTCCCCTAGCAAATCCTAAAGTCGCCTTGGTAGGTTCACCCTTATCATCAAAAGCAATCGACTTTTTAGGTCCTCTATTATTAATAATCGCATCAGCCTGTTTACTCGCTAGGTTTTCAATATATACCACTAGCCTTCTAGGTGTAGCATATACATGGACAGCCCCGAAATTAATCCTAGCCTTATTAAGTTTTTCACTGACACTAGTTTCTAATTGCTTAATAATATTTTGCATATAAGCAGAAGGTAACTCTTCTACACCTATTTCTAACAATAACTTATTCATTATTACCCTCCTTTTTAGCTAGTAGCTTAGCTTTTAACCTTTCATCCTTAATCAAAGGATAATGCAAGCTTTCGCGTTGCTCAATATAGGCCTTTGCCACCATTCTTGCCAAATTCCGAACCCGTCCTATATAAGCGGTCCTTTCGGTAACACTAATGGCCCCCCTAGCATCTAGCAAATTAAATAAATGCGAACATTTTAAAACATAATCATAGGCAGGTAAGACCAATCTTTTATCTACTACTTGCATAGCTTCACTTTCGCATAAATTAAACATAGTGGTTAAGGTATTAACATCAGCAAGCTCAAAATTATAATGAGAATAATCAACTTCCCCCTGATGGTGAATGTCCGCATAACTTATATCATCCAACCATACGATGTCATAAACGCTTTCTTTATTCTGAATATACATAGCTATTCGTTCTAAACCATAGGTAATTTCAGCCGATACAGGCCTACAGTCAAATCCCCCACACTGCTGAAAATAAGTAAACTGAGTAATTTCCATACCATCTAACCACACTTCCCAACCTAAGCCCCAAGCACCAAGTGTGGGAGATTCCCAATTATCCTCTACTAATCTAATATCATGTTTTTTAATATCAATCCCTAATTCCTTAAGACTATCTAAATATAAATCTATAACATTGTCTGGTGAAGGCTTAAGAATAACTTGATATTGATAATAATGTTGTAAGCGGTTTGGGTTTTCCCCATACCTACCATCAGTAGGTCGCCTAGAAGGCTCTACATAAGCAACATTCCAAGGTTCAGGTCCTAAAGCCCTTAAAAAAGTTGCAGGATTCATTGTTCCAGCTCCTTTTTCACTATCATAAGGTTGCATAATAATACAGCCTTTTTTAGCCCAGTAACTTTGTAATTTCATAATTATCTCTTGAAAGTTCATATAATAATCCCCCTTATGGTAAGTTCTAGAATTGTAGTATTACCAGACGGTTTTCAACCATTATAAGGTTAAAAAAATAAAAAATCCCCGTCTTTACAAAAAGACAGGGACGAGATTACCCGCGGTTCCACCCTGATTAGCTTAATAATTAAGCCCAGCTTTTAAAAATAGGTTTTACTAGCCTTAAAAAAGGTCTTCCTCCTAAAACTCCAAAGTGCCTTCACAAAGGTTTCTTTACTAGCTCCCACTATTACTAGCTCTCTAAAAAAGAATATAACCTTTCCTACTTCTCTTTTTCATCGTTTACCATATTAAGTTATAATAAGCACATATATATTAGCAATGACTAAGACCATTGTCAATTAGAAACTTGCAGTTTTTCTTTCAGCTTTTTAATAGTGTCCTTAACCTTAAACTTTCTTTCCAAATGATATTCCAGATACTTTTCCAATACCAGCTCCACCTGACTTTTAGCTGTGTTACTTGGTTTAACCCTTAAAATAGTATTAATAGGAGCATTGGTTAATAACTTTAAAATAGCTAGGCTTTCCCCTGACAGCTTATAATTATAAGTCGTCTGTTTAATACAGTTACTACATACTGCTCCACCTTCACTAACACTTATGGCCACTAGAGAATTATTAGGGACCCGACATTTTATACAATAATCCAAAACAGGTCTATAGCCTAACTCTTTTAATAAATTCATTTCGTAATATCTAATTATCAAAGGGTTAAATTCAACTTCTTTTTCATTAATAAGAGCTAATATTTCCAAAGTATGATTATAAAGCCTAGGAATAGGTACATTATCAAGTAAAGATTTATCCAGTAACTCCATAATATATATGGCATTAAGGCTTAAATTAATGTCATCCCTGATGTTACCATAAAAGTCCAACACTCTCCCTTGGGTAATCAAGCCCAATTCCTTACTAGGGCTAAAAAACAAAAAAGCATTAGCAAAAGGTTGCACAGAAGCCCTTAGACTACTATTAGGTTTTTTTACACCCTTAGCTATGGCTCTAAACTTACCATCCCGTTCCGAAAATACAGTGACAAGCTTATCCGCATCTCGAAAATCTATATTTTTAATAATTATACATCTACTTTTAGCATACACCTGATTAAGCACCCCAAAAACTATTACTTACTTTAACTGGCTCATTCACAATTTCCACATCAATATTAGTATTTTTTCGTACATTCTCGGCGTACTGCTCTGCCTTTTTTACATCTATCCAGTTATAATCAAATGCCAAATAAATGGTAGCTACTCCAGTAAGACCTAACTTATCCATATTAGTATAAAAAGCACCTAGATCTTTACTATAAGACTTATCAATGTAAGCTAAAATAGTTCCTTGGTACTTACTCATCTTTGCTTGACTTATAGGTGAAAAAACATTGTCCTTACGACTACTAATCTCAGCCTTTTCTAATACCCTTGTCGTTATGCTAGACAAGTTCATATCCTGCTTAACTAGACCCCATCTTGGTACGCTAGCCACCACAATAGGGGCATTTAACTCTTGTATAATACTAAGAATCTTTTCCACTTTAATCCCGTCCAACATATAACCGTGAACTGCATAATCATTCCAGATAGGCAATATAATGATATCAGGCTCTAAACCCAAAGTTGGTAAGTGATGACCACCATCAAATATTACAATACGATAAGCCTTTTTCCTAATCTTTTGCAAATAATTATTACCTAACTCAGTACAATGCCAGCTATCAAGACTAGAACATTGTATAAGTACCTGACCCCCCTCAGCCAAAAAAGCATCTAATAAACAAGGAAAATCCTTAGCTTCAGGCAAAACTACTGATATATTAAGTTCCTCTTTAACAGGTAAAACTCTAACCCCTGGGTTATATAAAATGCTTATAGGAGTTTTAGTAGCTACTATTTTACCATAAAAATCTACTAGCCTATTTACCCCCTCACTAAATAAAAGAAAATCATTAGGTAAAAAGCTAGCCAGAAAACTACACAAAATAATAGTCAATAATAATCTTTTAACTAACATAAAAGGACTATCCCCTTAATAGTCCTCCCCATTCTGACCCTCATTAATTATTAAAACCGCACTACTAGTGCCAATTCGCTCAACACCTAAGTCAATTAACTCCTTGGCCCAGGCATAAGTCCTGATTCCCCCACTAGCCTTAATTTTTAAGACTGGTGACTTATGCTGTTTAATAATATTAATATCCTCAATCGTAACCCCCCGAGTCGAAAAACCCGTAGAAGTTTTGATATAATCACATTCCAAATTACTAATAATCCTAGTCAGGGTAATTAATTCAACTTCACTTAATAAGGCAGTTTCTACAATGACCTTTAAGTTGAAATCATATTCTCTTTTCAACCTAGAAATTATCTTCAATTCATTTTCTACCAAATTATAGTTGCCATCTTTTACTGCCCCATTATCAATTACAATATCTATTTCATCAGCCCCATCTAATAAAGCCTGTCTAGTAGCATAAAGTTTGGTAGCAGTAATATCACCACCCAATGGGAAGCCTACAACCGTGCATACCTTCACCCCAGAATTACGAAGCAAATCACTAGCCAAACGCACCCTGCAAGGCAGCACACAGACCGCCGCCATATCATATAATTTGGCTTCCTCACACAGCTGAACTATGTCTGCATAAGTGCTATAACTTTTAAGATTAGTATTATCTATATAATGTCCAATCATTACTACTCCTTCTTATCTAAATCCAAATTGCTTAAGGTTTTGCTCACTATCACGCCAATTTTTCTTAACTTTTACCCACAAATCTAAATAAACTGGGGCTTCCAATAATACTTCTATATCCTTCCTCGCTTCTTCCCCAATGTTTTTTAACATCTGACCATTTTTGCCAATGATAATGCCCTTTTGTGAATCTCTTTCTGTATAAATAACTGCCCGAATATATATTTTATTAGTATCCCGATTTTTAAACTCCTCTATTTCTACAGCTATAGAATGAGGTACTTCATCCCTAGTTAAAGTTAAAACTTTTTCCCTTATGAGTTCCGCAACTATAAAAGACACTGGCTGATCAGTATAATCATCTGCAGGATAATAAAAAGGCCCTACAGGTAAATAATTAAAAGTCTTACTTAACAATTCTGGAATATTAGTGCCTAAAGCTGCCGACATCGGAATAATTTCAGCAAAACTCATATTATTAGTAAAATCAAGAATATATTTATTAACTACTTCCTCATTCACTAAATCTATTTTATTAATTAAAAGGAAAACGGGTACCTTAGCCTCCTTCAAATGTTCAATAATATACCTTTCCCCTGCTCCAAAAGGCTTAGTAACATCTGTCATATAATATATAATATCTACTTCATCTAAAGTACGAGTAGAAACATTAACCATATATTCCCCTAATAAATGCTTAGGTTTATGAATACCAGGTGTATCTACAAATATTATTTGCCCTAGGTCATCATCCGTATAAATTCCTTGAATACGGTGCCTAGTAGTTTGTGGTTTTTCAGAAACTATGGCCACCTTTTTACCTATAACTAAATTCATTAGAGTAGATTTACCTACATTAGGACGACCTACAATACTAACAAAACCAGATTTCACTATCCTTTACCCTCCTATTGATTAAAAAGAAAAGCCTTAGGCAATAATTCTTTTAACCAATATTTCTTAATATTATCTGCTTCATCAACAAGAATTATTTTTAATTCTGGTGAAAATTCCGCCAACACTTGCAAGCAAGCCCCACAAGGGTACGGATAACCCATACCAGACGAGCTTATTACCAAATATGCAAATTCCTTTTCCCCACTTGTAACAGCCTTAAAAACGGCAATCCTTTCCGCACAAACCGTCAAACCATAAGAAGAATTCTCCACATTAGAGCCTAAAAAAGTAGTGCCATCTTTGGTTACTAATACCGCCCCTACCCTAAAATTAGAATAAGGTGCATAGGCCTTAGCCTGGGCTTCCCTAGCTCGCTTAATTAAATCAGAAATATTATCCATAAACACTCCTAATAAACATCTTAATATAAGGAACAAAAACTATAATTCCTATAATCACTGCATTAATAGCACTAAGTAAAACAGCCCCAGCCGCAAGATTCTTCGCCTGCTTAGCTAAGGGGTGATAATTCTTGGTAATCATGTCAATAGTTAATTCAATAGCAGTATTAATAAATTCTGCAACTATTACTAGAAATATAGCAAAAAACACCAAAGCCCATTCTATACTACTAATTTTCAAATACCAACCCATACTGATAGTTAAAATAGCAGCAAGTAGATGGATTTTCAGATTTCTTTCCGTTAAAAAACCATAAAAAATTCCACTAAAGGCATAATAAAAACTTGCTAACAATCCCCGTGAATTCATAAGCTTATCTTTCTAGATTAACTGACTGCATAATCTTCTCTTCTAAGTCCCTCATAAGTTTTTGTTCTTCCAAAGTTTCATGGTCATAACCTAATAAGTGTAACATACCATGGGCTACTAAGTAACCTATTTCCCTTTCCAAACTATGATTATACTCCCTACTTTGAGCCAAGGCTTGCTCTATAGATATTACTATATCTCCTAATAAATTAGTATCGCCCTCTATATCAAAATCGAAATCAGGCTCATCCTCCATTAATTCCTGCATAGCAAAAGAAAGTACATCAGTAGGCTGATTTTTGCTACGATAGATAAAATTAAGCTCCTGAATATAATTATTATCCACGACTAAGATACTTACCTCCGAATTTTGAGATAATTTTGCTAATTTAGCAGCACTCTTAATCACATTCATAATTACTTGCTGAATATCCTTAGTATAATTAAGCTTATTCTGCTGATTTATTATCATAATCTCCATAAGAAGCCCTCCTTTTTTCAAACTCTTTTACAATAATCTCTGGATATTCTATGCGTTTATGATAAACCCCTTCTAAAATAGTAGCAAAAGATTCAGAAATAGTATGCAAATCTCTGAAAGTTAAGTCACATAAGTCTAATTGCCCATCATTTAGCTTATCCTTAACAATTTTATCTATCATTTCCTTAATACTTGCCGTAGTAGGCTCTTTAAGTGATCTTACTGCAGCTTCAACTGAGTCAGCTAACATTACTAAAGCAACTTCCTTGCTTTGGGGTCTAGGTCCTTCATAGCGGAAACTATCCTCACTAATTCTACCTTCCTCGTCTTCCTCCATAGCCATATTATAAAAATACTTGGCTAAACTATTTCCATGATGTTGTTCAATAAAAGCAATAATATCATCAGGCAAATTAGCCTCCTTAGCTAACTCTATCCCTTCTTTTACATGGGAAGTTATGATTAAAGCACTTAAAGCAGGGGCAATCTTTTCATGCGGATTATCAAATCCCCGTTGGTTTTCTACAAAATACTCAGGACGCTTAATCTTGCCAATATCGTGATAATATGAACCAACCCTAACCAATAAAGGATTAGCACCTATGGCTTCTGCAGAGGCCTCTGCCAAATTACCTACCATCAAACTATGGTGATAAGTCCCAGGTGCTTCTAAAAGTAAGCGTTTTAATAAATAATGATTAGGGTTAGACAATTCCAATAACTTAATCATACTAGTAATAGAAAAGGCTGATTCCAAATAAGGTAGGGCACCTATCATAAGCACCGCGGACAAAATACCATTGACGGCCCCAATCACAATTCCAACTAAGACAATATTTAGCGATACCGTACCACTAATAAAAGATAAAGTCGTAATAGTAATAATATTAATTAGGGCCACAAACAATCCAGACTTAGCTAAATCCGAAGTCTGACTCAACTTATATACCTTAAAAATACCCGCCGTTCCACCCATAAAGGCAGCAATACCATAAAATAATTGATTACCATTAGTTAGTAATCCCACATAAATAGACATAATAATCGTAATAAAAAAAGCCAGCCTATTATCAAGTAAAATAGCTAACAACATCGAACCTGCCGCCACTGGAGCTAAATAGCCCATTAAGGCATTTAATTCAGGTTGGTCACCTATTTTAATAACTGTCAAAAACCTCGTAATTAATAAAATAATAACTAATATTAAACCAATAAGTAACATTTGCTTATCATTTTCATAAATTTCTTTATAATAGCGTCTTATAAATTCAATAATCACCCAAAAGGTAAGTAATACAAAAACAGCGACCCCCATTAAAGTCAAGGGATACCCTTTACTCCGTTGCAAGCCTAACTGTTCCAACATAGATATCTGTTCAGGAGTAACCCGATTACCTTCCCTAACAATAATTTCCCCTACCTTAATAGTTTTCTGCACAGGTTGTACCGCATCTACGGCTTCCTTAATAGCCTTATCAGTAGCCTCTTTATTATAAATCAGATTAGGTCTAATAGAATTAATAGTTATAATTCTAACCACCTCTTTAGCTTGATAACTGTAAGGAATATCGGAAATTTTAAGATCAGTTTGTTCATAGACCCCTAGTAAGGCCTCTTCGGTAATGGGTTTATTTGTAATTTCGCGGGCAATATTAATAGAGACATTTTCTATCATTTTAATATCTTCAGGAGCGATTTGTAATAAATATTTAGCCAAATCAGCAATATTTGTTGTCAGTTCAAACCGACCTTCTTGGTGATTATTATTTAAAAAAACCGCTAAACTAGTTTCAGGATCATCATTACTATTAATGATCTCATTAATCCCTTGATAGGAGCTTTTAATATCATTAATCGTGTTAGGCTGAGCATACTTGTCCTCTTGATATACCTTTTGCACCTTACTGGCTGCTTGATTTCTTAATTCATCAGTCTGTTTTTCATCAATGATGATAGCATTAACATTAGATTGGATATTCCTGCGTGCTACTTCATCAGGTCGAAAAGTAGTCTGTTTCGGGGTAAAATTACTAAATAAAATAGCCATAGTAATAGAAAAAAATAAGATTAAACCTAATACCTTACGAGTAGTAGGTCTATTTAAAAAAACTCTAATTTGCCGCCATACCGCAGGGAATATATTCCTTAATCTCAAATCCTTAATTCTCCTTAAATAAAATTATCCTAAATTAATGATAATTTTCCTCAAAATTTTCATAAGCATCGATGATTTTTTGTACTAGAGGGTGTCTAATAACATCTACCTTGGTCAAATATTCAAAAGAAATACCCTTAATATTCCGTAAAATCTTTTGTATTTCAATTAAACCTGAATAATCATCCTTAGGTAAATCTACTTGGGTAATATCCCCAGTAATAACCGCTTTAGAGCCAAAGCCTAATCTAGTTAAAAACATTTTCATCTGTTGGGGAGTAGTATTTTGTGCTTCATCTAAAATAATAAAGGCATCATTTAAAGTCCTACCTCTCATATATGCCAAAGGAGCTACCTCTATAATATTTCTTTCCATATATCTTTGGGTTACTTCTACACCCAAAATATCAAATAAGCTATCATACAAGGGGCGTAAGTAAGGATTAACCTTTTCAATCAAATCACCTGGTAAAAAGCCTAGTTTTTCCCCCGCTTCTACCGCGGGTCTTACTAAAATAATACGCTCAACTTGTTTATTTTTAAGGGCTCTTACAGCCATAA
Organism: Syntrophomonadaceae bacterium; assembly: GCA_012518685.1. Taxonomy (GTDB): domain Bacteria; phylum Bacillota; class Syntrophomonadia; order Syntrophomonadales; family Syntrophomonadaceae; genus JAAYRQ01. The sequence goes on from JAAYRQ010000143.1 coordinate 22,095, forward strand.
CTACTGCTAAATAAGTCTTGCCTGTCCCAGCGGGACCTATAGCAAAAACCACATCATTAGCGATAATAGCATCTATATATTTTTTCTGTCCCAAAGTTTTAGCTTTAATCTGTTTGCCCCTGATAGTTTTCAAAATAACATTAGCCATAATATCAGTAGTCTTAGTATCGTCACCTCGTTTTATTAAAGAAAGTATATAATTAATATTATTAATATTCAGATAACCTTCATTTTCTACTATATCAATAAGGCTATTAATTAAAGAAGCCGCTTCTTCAACTTGATTTTCTTCGCCACGAATAAAAATTTCACTACCACGAGAATAGAGCTCGGCATCAATAACTTCTTTCAGATACTTAAAATTTTCATCTCCAGTACCAAAAAAAACTGCCGCATTTTGATTGCTACCAATAGATAATTTCAATTCTTGTTCTGCCAAAAAAGATAATCCTCCTATATACTAGTTTTTTAAGTAATTATAGCATAAGAAATAAATACTGGCTTAGCTTAAAATAAAAAAATAACTACCCCACATATAAGCTTATTCAATATTGATAGGCTGGGCTTCCCCAATATCTTCAATTACTTCCATAGAAACCTTTACCCTTAATATTAACTCACTTGGTGCCGATATTACCTCGGTGTTAGTAGTATTTACTTTTAGCTTATCTTTTAGTTTTTTATTTAAACTACTAATAGCCTTATCCCTAGCAATATCTAGGGCTTCCTTTTCCGAATGTTTTTTAACATTTTGCATCTTTTCAAATCTTACTGTCCTAGCTAAAGCTATTTTACCAAAAGGAGTAACAATTTCCCGTAAAATCTCTTCTTCATCCGCAAAAGTAAAATCCTTTTTACCTATACGAAATAATTTACTTTTTGCCTTAGGAGTAATCAAAAAAACCTCCGTCTGCTTACTACCCGTACGCTTTATTTCAGTTTTTTCGAGTTGACATTCACCATAACCATAATACCAAACTTTAGCTTTTACAATACCCCTAGCCCTAACTAAAGTAGGTTCAATAATCTTAAGCTCTTCATCATCTGCAGTTAAGGGACTAAATAAAGGATTTTCTTCTAGCAAAAAAACTCCTGAAATTAATATATCACCTTTTTGTACTACCTGATCTTTTTCTACATTTGCCTTTCCAGCTAAAACTAAGACATCCTCAATTACACCATCTTTAGTAGCTACAACATGAGATGGTCCCGTAATCTCAGACTTAGGCAAAACCTTTTCTACCACCTCAATATTAGCCTTAACCCCCCTAATGTCTAGCTTGGCATAAGTTAGATTATCAATATCCCTTAAAATAGCCTCTTCCACTTCAGTCTTGCTAAAGCTCCATTTTGCTGCCCCTTGATAAACCCCATATTTAGCTGCAGTAAGCAGCAATTGTTCCCTTTTAACATTTTCGTTACCTGAAACATTTACAAACCATATAAAACTTGATAGAAAATATAGGGCAAGTATAAATATTAAGCTACCTGTAATAAAGCCCAATCTTCTTTTAATAATACCCTTCCAAAAAGGCAAACCCTTAGCACTTATAGTAATAATTTCATTATCAACTTCATCAGCAATATTTTTCAAAGCTTCAATACTGCTACTTCTTACCCTACACTCTATATTATTATTAACATTTTTGATGCCCCATATATATATACCTCGAGATAAAGCCATATTCAGTACCTTTTCTGGTCTTTTCCCTTTAATATTAACTTTCACAACCCCACTAACTTGATCAAAAAACTTATCCATCAACTACCCCCTTAATCTAAAAATTTAACACTTCTTATTTCTCCGATAATTTTCATTTCATCTGGCATAAGAATACTAATTTCTAGCCCCCTACCTTCAATTTCCAAAAAGCCTCTACTAAGATTAATTCGCAATCTATTAAGACTGTATTCAATAATTCCTTTATGATTATCTAAATACAATTCGTTTTGCCCCACTATAGTTACCTTAGGTAAATCTAAGACAATATCTTTAGGTATTTCCAAAAAGTCTGCTACCGCCTTACTAATAGACTCTCGCTTCTTATCCATCCTTCTCCCCCTATCCGAACAGATATTATAAAAACAACTTTCTTCTAGACAATATATGCCCGAAAGTGCTTCTCCATACATAAAGCAAAAAAGCCTCCTATGGAGGCTTTAAGCAAAATACTAGATATATAATTAATTTAGCCAGCCAATCCTTTTGGCTTGGAAAGTCAATTCATCTCTAAAATCTGGATGGGCTATTTTTATTAATTCTTTAACCCTTTGGGCAACACCCTTAAACCTTACATTAGCTACCCCATATTCGGTTACTACATACTGAATATCATTACGAGAAGTCGAAACAATAGTCCCAGCTGGTAAAAAGGGAACAATCCTAGATTTTAACTTCCCTGCACTATCCTTATAAGTAGAATTTAGGGCAATAATACTTTTACCCCCTTCAGATTGTAGGGCTCCCTGCACAAAATTATTTTGCCCGCCAGTACCACTATATTGCTTTTCCCTAATAGATTCTGCAGCTACTTGACCTGTTACATCAAGCATTAAAGCATTATTAACCGAAATAAGATTGTCATTTTGAGCAATAATATAGGGATTATTATTATATTCAACTTCGGTAAATAAAAAGTCATCATTCTTATCTACAAAATCCCATAATTCCTTGTCACCAACACAAAAAGTTGCCAATACCTTGCCAGGATAAAAATTCTTTTTTGAGCCATTCACTACGCCTAATTTCATTAAATCCATAAAAGATTTTTGCACTACTTCAGTATGAACCCCCAAATCCTTTTTATCTCGCAGAAAATAACCAATCGCATTAGCTAATCCACCTAATCCCAGCTGAATAGTAGCACCATTAGGAATCATATCAGCAATATAACCTGCAATAGTCCTTTCAATATCAGTTATGGGGATATCCGGAATTTCCACTAAATCAGCATCACTTTCAATAATATAATCCACCTCGGAAACATGAACTTTCAGGACATCTCCTACCAGCCAAGGAGTTTTCGGATTGACTTCTACTATCACTGTATCGGTATGCTCCATTACACTTCGAGGCACTAAACCCCCAAAACAACCTATTCATAAAACCCTCTTCATCAGGTGGAGTAACCACAAAAGCACTAATATTAGGCTTAAAGTGATTTTGCCAATCAACTATTTGATTCAAGTGAACAGGAATATATTGGGCAGTTTTCCATTCTAGGCACATTCTTTCGACAGGTCCTACAAAAGGTGTTTCGATGGTGATATTTTCACGATATTGCGGTTGCATAAAATCATATAATTTTAATGCCAAACCTAAACGAAAAGTAATATTTTTCAGTTCACTTATCCGCTTACTAAGAGCTACCGAAAAGTCATGCGGAATATTAGTCCCTCCAGCAGTCATAATAATATCATTACTTTTAATTAATCTAGCCGCATCATCAGCGGAAATTAATTTGTTTTTATACTCATCCTGCCAGTTAGTAAAATCAAACTTCTTTCTATCAATAGCCATAATCTAATCCCCCTAAAAATATATTTGCTTAAATAGTATTGCAATTTTAATGCCAAATCTTAAAAAGCCTATTTAATGGGGATTAGATTTTTAAAAAATAACAAGATTGTAAGGTTCTTAGGACACAAGCTAGTGTCTTATGAAAGTGTAGTCCTTAACACTGTCCAGTTAATCGGACTATTAATCTGAATATTCGGACATCTGCTAAGCTAGATTAAACTGTTTTAGTTTTACATACAGGGTACTACGACTTATGCCCAGAATTTTAGCAGCCTCACTTTTATTACCATTAGTTTTTTTCAATACATTCATAATCGCATTTCTTTCGGCTTTATCTCTTATTTCATTAAGATTAACCTTATTATCGGTACTAAATACATTTCTATCATTAAACCTTAATAGATTTTCTGGTTTTATATACTCATCCCTAGCATCAATACAAGCCCTTTCCATTACTGAATATAATTCCCTCACATTACCAGGTCAATGATAATTAGTAAGCATATCCAAAGCTTCAAGCGTAATACCCTTAATATTAGAACCAGCCTCAAAATTATGCTGGTTAATAAAGTATTCTGTAAGGGGAGAAATGTCTTCCAAGCGTTCTTTTAGAGGAGAAATATAAATCGGGAAAGTATTAAGTCTAAAAAATAAATCTTTACGAAAATCCCCCTTACGCACTAGATTATTAAGACAATGATTAGTAGCTGATATAATTCGTACATCCACCGATATACTACTAGAACTACCTATCCTTTCTATCTCCTTTTCCTGTAATACCCTTAAAAGTTTTGCTTGAGATATTAAGGATAAGTCTCCTATTTCATCTAAAAAAATACTACCCCTGTGGGCTAACTCAAACTTACCTGGCTTACCCTTCAAGCTAGCACCAGTAAAAGAGCCCTCTTCATAGCCAAACAACTCACTTTCTACCAGACTTTCTGGGATAGCCGCACAGTTTACCTTGATAAAGGGATACTCTCGACGAGAACTCTCAAA
>JAAYRQ010000144.1 GCA_012518685.1 Syntrophomonadaceae bacterium
CCATCGCTTTCTCACCCCCTTTCATTTGCTCTGTGATTAAAGAATAAAGGTTAAATAAGAAGGTCTATTTCATATTTAGAAAAATGGTTAAAATAAAAAATAGCCAGATTGAAATGAATGCGTTTTTCTACGCTCTTCACATCAATCCGGCTATTTGGTAGTTTCATAAGAACTCCGTTGCTCGGTATGGCTATACTGCTTTTGCTTTTATTCTGTTTTTTATGAAAGTTAAATGAATAATCCGCCCACATTTAGGGCATTTTATTTCCAATTCTGCTTTTTCAGCAGTAATCAAATCCATCAGTCTTTTATTGGAGCAGACCGGGCATTTAACTTTTTTGGCGATAGTCATCACCTCCCTGAACTTATCTTTACTGATTTGCTTAATTGCGAACAGTAGGGTAAAAAAATAGGTCTTTAAAATAAGGTTTCTTGCTTAACTTCCCTATTAGCTTCTTTAGCCTCTACAATAAAGCCAAAGTTTTTAAGTTTTATTTCTGCAGCTTTGCGGGAAACACCGAATACTTCTGCTATATATTTAGGGAAAGACTGTAGTGCAAACATGTCGTGCAAGATATCATCACCAAGAATTACCCTATTGCCTGTTATCCCTCTGTCTTTTAGTATCCACCTTGCAGTATTTATAAAGGGGGTTTTCGGCATAGCAAGGGCTGAGGCCATATAGTCAGCCTGGTATTCCATCCAATCATCTGAAGTATCACATCTTTTATAGGCAAAGTTTTCTATTGATTGGGATCTACATTTAATTATTGGCCGGTTGTCTTCCGGGAACAAACTCAGTTGGTTTCTATCTTTTTGATATACCTCTTTATGGCACCACCAGTGGCCAGCTTCATGAAGGGCTGTAAAGCGTAGCCGCCCTGCCTGTCCTACTGATTTTAACCGGGTATCCAATATGATTGTGCCTTCTACGACATCTATATCTTTTTCCTCTTGCTTCTCTAAATCGTAAACTTTGGTTAACCCATGATCAAAGGAAGTCAGGCCTAAGGTTAATCCATCACGAGCTATGGTTTCATACAGCAAATCAGCTTCAAGGTAAAACTGCAAGAAGTGCTCATAGTCTATTGGTTGAGGATTTTTAATTAAGTCAGGTTTGTAATCCGCTATCAGTTCTTCTGCTAGCTCATCCATTTCTTTAGCACTTAATATTGGGACTCTGCTTTTATCTCTTCTACTGCAGGAAAACTCTAGCATAAACTACTCCTTTCCATCAATCTTTTTTATAAACTCTTTCCAGTCTTCAATTGTTGCCTCAGCCTTTTTAGCCTTTCTTAAGGCTGTCCTGACATACGGGGATACGTTCGAGTCCATAGTGTATTCCAATAAGTCGGGGGATAGTTCGTTACGGGCTTTGCCTGCTAAATCATATACGGTTTCTGCTTCTTCCGTTGTTAGGTTTAGTTCTTTAATTAGGACAGCCATCTTTTCATTGTCCATGGGATACCTTCTGTTATTTTCAATGTCACTTAAGTATGCAGGGGAAACTTTTATTCTTTCAGACATATCCCTTAAGGTGATCTCGGCTGCCAAGCGTTTTGATTTTATGAAATCCCCGAATTGCATTTAGTACACCTCCTTGTTATTTTTATTCATTAAGCCATTTCGCATATTTGCTTACAAGTAAATTATAACATGGAAAATTATTCATGTCAACATATATATGTAAAATTAACCCCCACCCCGATTCCCCACCAAAGAAAAAAGAGAACCAACCCAGGTTTTGGGCTAGTTCTCCTTTGATTGTTTAGTTAGTTGGTTGATTCTTACAGACTAGCTTCAACGATAGCTTTAATTTCCGCTATTGTTTTTACAGCATAGCCAACGTCACCTTCTGGTTTAGCTTCAAAGATTGCCTCGACAAGGTTAAGTTTATCAACTTTTGATAATCCTTCTAACTCCATAACTTCCTCGATTGCTTCAATTAATTCTGCTTTTGCTTCGGCATCAATCTCGTCCTCGTTTGCTGCTGTATTAAACGCTTCTATAGCATCCACATACCATTTAATCGAATCCTTGGCACCATCACTTGCTTCTAATGCTCCTTTAAAGCCTTCTAAAGTTTTTTCATCATACTCATCTGCAGCTAAAGCTTTATCTATAGTATATTGTACAAATTCTGTCCTTTGTGCTCTAGTTAGATTAGTGTATCCTTCCACACCTTCTTCAACAATTATCTCTTGTAGTTTTACTGCATCATCTTTTAGAATCGCACTATTTAAAACTGCATCTGGTAGCTGATCACTTAGAGCCTTTATCGTATTGCTTGATCTTGAATATCCATCGTTAGGTCTATCTTCAATTACTTTGCCTAATACCTTTTCTTGGTATTCTTCGCTTAGATAATTAAAGTCTTTAACGAATCCTTCAAGGTCAGTTATTCTTTCAGATATCTTTTTATTTGAATGGTACTCATAGTCTGCTTCTTTGAATCTATCTACTAACATTGTGATATAGCTTATATCTTCAAGTTTTTCAGCTTCGTTTACTAAATCCATTGATTCTTGTGTTACTAATCTTGTTGCTACTATGTCGTTGAAAATTGCTTGTAATCCTTCTAAAGTGTAACCAGAATCTGCAGGTTTATTCTTAACTAGGTCTACACTTACTGACCTTTGTCTATCGCCATAGTATGTTTTAAGCTTAGCATAGTCACTGTCTTCACCAATATCAAGACCTAATGTTTCTGCATAAGGTACTGCATCATCGCCTTCTGGTTCTTCTTCTATTACTAACTTCATTTCATCAGCATCTGTTGCATTATTTACAGCACTTAAAGCTTCTATTATAGGTGCTAATACTTCCTGATTGGCTTCAGTTATAATAGCTTGAATATCTGAACGTTGATTTCTCTCACCAGGATTTTTTGCCTTTATTGCTGCCCTATATTCACTCAACTGCTCATCAATAACACTATCTATATCAAAATCTTCACTGTCAAATGTGCTGTACTCAGGAATAGTGATACCTTCATATTTTTCCACCAAATCAGTGTCTAGTTTATCAAGTGCAACTAGAGCTGACTTAAGGTCTTTATCACTATCTGCATCATAAACGGCAATCAGAGCATCTAAAACATCTAGATGATCGTTTGCAAATTCTTGCTTGGTAATTCCTGCATCTGTAGCAAACTCTGCGTCTTCTAGATACTCAGCTGCCACCCTAGCTGCCGCTACATCTTCAGCTTTAAGTGATTTGAAAGCCTTATCGTATGCTGCTTCTGCTTCTTCCTCATTTACGTCATAAATAGCAGTTTGGATAGCTTCCTTATCCTCTATATCTGACTTAACTTCACCGTTACTGAAAATCTTATCCATATACCCATCAATATAGTCATCATTTACATCTTCAAAGTTATCATTTAAGATTCCAATGATGGTTAATTGGTTACCTTCAGCAGCATTTAAAGCCGCTTTAACAGTAGCAAATTCCCCTTTTGCTGCTTCTGCTTTATTAATATCTTTTAACTTTTCAACAATTTCAGCTACTGTATCATAATCCTCTTTTTCTACTATCGATTGATATGCTACTATATTTTCTTCAACATAATTTTCAACAAAATAAGGATTTTTAAGTGCCTTATCAAGCTTGATTTGTGTATCAGCCTTATTAACGGCATCTACAGCATCATTTGCAGCTTCAAAGTCTATTGCAAAAGGTTTTTCTGCTGTTTCTTCTTCAAATGTAACTACAACAACATAGTTACCTGTATCAATGTCGAAATCTACTTCAACAACACCGTCTTCAATTTCAACATCTTTGTTGGCTACTACAGTTCTTTCATCTTCTTCATCAACTGCAAAAATAGCAACATTAGCTGTTGCTCCTTCTTCAGCTTCTGGAACTGTTGCTTTTATTGTAACTACCTTTGTAGTGTCAATAGCACTTAAGAACGATTGTTCTGTATATTTAAAACCCCGCAAACCCGCATGGTGCCAAGGCTTGGGGGGCTTGTTAACTTTTCATTGTAGTTATTTAGGTAATTATTAGTGATAGGTTCCATAA
>JAAYRQ010000145.1 GCA_012518685.1 Syntrophomonadaceae bacterium
ACCGGAACCTATCATGTGACCTTTGAAATGGCAATAAGGGATCAAATTACGGTTAACGCAAGCAGTCCCGGCAAAACCTATACAATAGATAACAACAAGGGCATCCTAAAGGGTGTAGTAGCCGGGGTATCTCCGGGAAAAATGGTGATGGCTATGGGGTCGGGCTTTAGCCGCAACAGTCCCGACAACTGGACCCTGCAGGCGAAAATACAAAACGACGGGTCCTTTACCCTTGCTCTTGCTCCTAATAAATATGAATTATTTATTGTTGGAAGCTCCAATCCCTTTAAAACAGGAGTTACCATCCAAAGCGGCCAGGTAACCAACATTGGAGCCATAAACGCACGCTGATGATTCAGTTGCAGGCACCTAATAGCCTACCCTTAGAGGCAGGCTATTTTTTCCTGCTTATGCCCAATATGACCGTCATGTCGAGGAGGCTTGCACATTCCCTATATTACGAGTGTAGTCAATAAAAGGAGAGGTATATCATGAAAAAACAATTTTTATTTGTTATATTATTTAATCTTTGCATTAACCGCATATAACAGCAATAATGAGTTGAATGAAACCGCTAATAGTAATGCAAACATTAATTCAACCAGTGATAGCGAGAGTCAAGTTACAGATTCTGCTTTTATGTGAAAAAATATAAATTAGTTGCTTTAAAGTGTTCCATAATGTGAAAAAGGAGATTAGCCTATTTAGATAGCCGCCGCTCAGGCACAAATACGTCTACCGCGTTAACCAAGTATTTTATAAGGGTATGATTCACCATCTTAGGTGGATTATACCCTTAGTTTTTTTGGAATTTAGAAGAAATAATATGATATAATAAAGATAACTAGATAATTTATGTCGCAATAGTAGTTTTATGTGCATAATCATATACATATGATTATTGTATTATTTAATGGAAACGGGTGGTCGAAGACCGCCCCTACTAAACAGATTGGCTTTTCATTATGGCAAAAATCATTCTATGATTATGTGCCATTGATTTGTAGGGGAGACCTGTGGTCTCCCGCAATAATCCGCATCATTTATATTAAGTGACATAGGATATATCAAGTTATATAAGATAAGTGGGTTGATATATCAATGTTAAAAAGCGGAGATAGACTTTCCTTAGAACCGCACTATCCTAACATTCTTCTGATGAAGCTGAGGAAAGGCTGAGGTTGAATTTGGTTAAATAATGTATATGCAGCCTCATATCCTGATTCTATAAGATATGATTTTGCTTCTTCAGTTAAGTTAAAATCTAAAGTGGGGATGTTAGAAACAGGGATGTTTTCTATATAATTTATTTCTGATTTTAAATGATGTGGGATTCCAATATCATAGGTTGTAGATATAATATTTCTTATTATATTAATTGGTGTTTTCAGGTTAATATTTTGCTTTTCACTTTGGATGCGAAAACCTATGGTAGGAAAAGTAGAATTATCTATAAGCCAATAAGGGAAATTATCAAAAACCCCCCCATCAATTAAATAGTATTTTATCCCGTCTTTTTCAATACCTACTGGTTTAAAGGCAAAGGGGATAGAAGCGCTTATTCGTACTGCTTTTGCAACTTCAAATTTATCAGGATCTATACCGTAATATACCAAATCATCTGGCAGAGTTACACTCTTTATTCTCGTACAATCAACACATGTCATTCTTATTTTATAGTCATGTGGATTTCTTTTATCTACCAGACCATTTTTTAGGTCTCCAAAAGTTCTTATTCCCCTTTCCGCCAGAATATCATATAACCATTCCTCAAGATAATCGCCATTAAAAAGAGACTTTTCACTAGAAAATTTTATAATATTATTTAATATATTTCCGCTATAAGAATCAGCTCTATTAATTCGAGTTTCTTTAGGGGATTGGTCAAGAAATGTAAAAATCGCCGATGGGTTATTTCTTTTTTCTTTTGCAATGAATTCTTCATAGCTTTGAAAAACTGGTAGGGCAGAAGGTTTATTTACTTGCAGGTTTTGAAAATCAAAGGAATTTAATACTTCCTCAAATTCTTGGTGATTATAATTAGCAGCTTTAATAGCTATGGCAAGAGCACC
>JAAYRQ010000146.1 GCA_012518685.1 Syntrophomonadaceae bacterium
CTATTTATCGAGGACCTAAACCGATATTCTTCTGACGACCATATACATTGCTATGTAGCTTACTACCATAGACCTTTTAAATATATCTTTCCATCAGCCGAAAACGAAGGGAGGAAATTAATAAGTGCGACAAGTATTTTCCCGCGTCAAACGCCCTTTAAGTGATGAAAGGGGTAATATATTAGTTATAACCTCCTTTCTCATACTAGGTTTATTTTTAATGTCATTAGGCTTAATAGAAGTAGGCAGATTTCTTATAATACGGGAACAAGTTCAAACGGTAGGGGATGCTGCTACATTAGCAGGTGTGGGGGCCAAAGATTCAGCACAAAGATGGGTGAAAATAGATATTCATACAGAACATGGTTCATTTCGTGAATACGGTGAAGATGGTAGTTCGTGGTGTGTGGGTTGTGATTCGACTGTGGTTGATAATATTATAGGCTTAGAAAGTGATTTAATAGACAATGGTGGTTGGCGAAGATATTCATTATTTAGTTGTGGTAATTGTTCCACCCCGTACGATACATGGTACACATTTAAAGATAGGGATATAATATATAACCTAAGCGACATGGAAGAACAAGTTACTAAATTAAGAGGTAGTGCTAAAAGTGCTAGAAATAGCGTAACTAATGCTATTGATAATGTGTTAAAAAGCCTAAAATCAAGAGAACATCGTGCCTTTACAACTATGTATTCGCAAGTATTAGGGGGCATATCGTTAGAGGATAAGCAAGAGTTAGCCGACAATGAAAGCAAATTTACTCGAAAATATGTAACCGAAGTTAGAGGTTTTAGTAAGGCAGGTAACCTATGTTCAACCGAATATTCCAGATGGAAAAACTCATACTACTGGGACATAGAGGGCTACAGATGGGACTATGATTTAGAAAGACGGTATAAGGAGTGTGCTGCTGCAGTTAGCTCTGCCAATGAAGGACATAGGGCTTTGCAGTCTATTAGAAGTATTATTGATGATTCACAAAAATCTATTTCAGATTTAGAAGAGCAAGTAGAGGGATATATTACTGATACTCAAAATACCGTAAATAGTCCTGACTATGTTAGCGGTAAACAAAAATCAGATTTAGCTACTCGTGCTTTCCTTGAAAAGGCTTTAAAGGCCAAGAAACTCGAATATGGCGAAGGGGAGAATATTTTGAATAACTAATCCTAAAAAGCATAAATATAATCAAAGGTAATTGATTAATGCTTTTTAGGAGTGATATACTATATCTAACAACTATGATAAAAACAAAAAATCTGAGGTGAGCAAGATGGCTACAGTGCTTAAAGATGGGCATAAATATAATTTAGAAAAAGCATTGAATGAAAGTGTTAAGGAAATGCGTTTAATTAAATCTGGAAAACTTCCTAAGAAATCGTGGACAGAATTAAAAACTGAATTACAAAAAGATAAATAATTACACTAATGAACAGATTTTCGATTATTACTACCCCCAGATTTGAAAAAGATATAAAGCGTCTATCTAAAAAATTTCGTAAAATTTATAAAGACTTAGATAATATACTAAACCAGCTAGAAATGGGAGAATTGTTAGGTGATGTTATCGAAAGGACATCAGACGATGAACAGGTATATAAATGTAGAGTTCCTAACACTAGTGACAAAAGGGGTAAATCAGGAGGGTTCAGAATAATATACTATGCAGTAACTAGGGATAACGAGATTTACTTACTCACTATATATTCAAAAACTGAAGTAGAGGATATAAATGCGTCTATAGTTGCTAAATATATTAAAGAAATTAATTAGATAATACATTCCCCGCTAGACGGGGATTTTTTTATGCCATGAATTTAAAGGTAGCTATGGAAAATAGTAGAATAAATTGATGGATTGCTGTAAAATGGACTTTAGGCTTCTACTATTAAGGAGGAATTTATATGATGAAAAGACTTAGATTTATTACTATGGCACTATTATTAGGCTTATTGTGCTTACTTGCACCAGAGGTACAGCCTACTATTGCCCAAGAAAACCTACTTGTAAACGACCAATTAATCGCATTTAAGATTAATGATACTAACTACTACACCCAAACTATTGGTAGTGAG
>JAAYRQ010000147.1 GCA_012518685.1 Syntrophomonadaceae bacterium
AGGGTGGTAGCCTGCTTATTAGATAAGGGGGCTAATTTAGCGGTAATAACGGAGTTTATGGGTTCTACATTTACGGCTGAACAAAGGGAACTATTACAAATCTTATTGAATAATACTAATCATTATGATATAAAAAACCTTAAAATTATTATAGCTACTTCTAATACTAATGAATTTGTACTAGGCTTAGATATGGTAACTTATCGCTTGTTTGAGATGGAAGACAGTGATGCCATCTTTGTAATTAGCCTGATGGAAGGTAAGGTTAATGTAGTAGGCCGTAGCAGAAATCATGCAATTAAGGTTAACGAAATATTGCGTAAAATGGGCGGTGGTGGTCATGATAAAGCAGCTTCTGCAATTATTAGAAATAAGGAAGTAGCCGAGGTTTCTGATGACTTAATAAAGATAATGGAGGAGGATATTAATGTAGGCTTAATAGCAGCTGATATTATGTCATCTCCTGTCAAAACTGTGCCTGCTTTTGTAAGTATGGAAGAAGCTGGTCGCCTAATGCTTAGATATGGTCATACTGGAATGCCTGTCGTAGATGAAAGCAAAATGATTGGAGTAATATCTAGGCGTGATGTCGATAAGGCGAAAATACATAATCTAGGGCATGCCCCCGTAAAGGGTTTTATGACTTCTGATGTTCAGGCCATAACACCTTTAACGCCGATTGTAGAAATACAACGCTTAATGATTGCTCAGGATATAGGGCGGTTGCCGGTTGTAGAAGATGGGAAATAAATAGGCATAGTATCTAGAACCGATGTCTTAAGAACCTTCCATGGTGATGATTATCCCGAAGACCATGAAGTCTTATATTCCTTAGATGATATTAATCATAGTAATTTTATTAACCTCATATATGAAAAACTACCTACTCAGATTATATCCTTATTAAAATCAGCAGGTGAAATAGCAGATGGCATGGGAGTATCATTATACTGTGTAGGTGGTTTCGTTAGGGATTTAATACTGGGGGTAGATAATTTTGATATTGACTTGGTAGTAGAAGGTGATGGAGAACAATTAGCTAACCTATTAGCAGAAAAATATGGGGGTAAGGCACGAATCCACGAAAGATTTGGCACAGCTATGGTGGTATTGCCTGATGGCTTTAAGTTAGATATTGCTACCGCCAGAACAGAATATTATGAATTCCCTGCTGCCTTACCGACCGTTGAAAAGTCCTCCATTAGAGAAGATTTATATAGGCGGGATTTTACCATTAATACTTTAGCTATATGTTTGAATAAGGATAGGTTCGGAGACATATTAGACCATTTCGGTGGGCAAAAGGATATAGAAGAGAAGATTATTCGCATACTATATAATTTTTCTTTTGTAGAAGATCCCACTAGAATAATGCGGGCTATTCGTTTTGAAACTAGGTATGGTTTTACCATAGAGCCTGATACTTTAAGATTTGCCAAAGATGCTATAAATAGAAGGCTATTAGGTCAACTATCTTATAAAAGGATTTTACAAGAACTTACCCTAATTTTAAATGAAGATGATCCTATTCCCGCTTTACAGAGGATGGTAGAAATAGGGGTTTGGCAATATATTTTACCAGAGGTCAATTTAGCTGAAATTAGTCTGACAAAATTAAAACGGGCCCCTGTTCTAACTGCCTGGTATAAGGAAAGGTATCTCATAGTAGATGTTAAGATGTGGTTGATATATATAATGCTAATCTTATCTAAATTAGATAAGGAATCTGTGGACAATGTAATTGAGCGTTATCATTTTGATAAATATGCCCAAAAGGCCTTAGAGGAAACTTTTCTAGTGCCAGACATTGTGGCATTACTAAAAAACAACATTAATATAAGTACTAGTGAAATAGATAAAATGCTAACTAACTGGACTAGGGAAGGCTTAATATATCTCTTGCTTTTTGTAACCAATGAAGATGCCTATAATAATTTAGTTACTTATTTAGATCGTAAAGAGAAAATAGAAGTTAAGACTACTGGATATGATTTAAAAGCTTTGGGCATAAAACCAGGTCCCATTTATAGAGAAATATTAGATTTGCTTTACCAGTATAAATTGGATGGTAAGATTAATACAATAGCAGATGAAATAGATTTCGTTAAAAATTGGCTAAAGGAGAATAATCAATGATACCTTCACTAATGGACATGTTAATATGGTTACCTGCCATACTCATAGCTTTAACCTTTCATGAGTTTGCCCATGCTCTAGCAGCTGATAGACTAGGAGATAGTACTCCTTATTATCAAGGCAGGCTTACTCTTAACCCCTTGCCTCATATTGATTGGATAGGCTTTTTAATGCTGGTGTTTTTTAGATTTGGTTGGGCTAAGCCTGTGCAGGTTAATCCTTATAATTTTAAGGATACGGGGGTAAAAAAAGGTATGATGCTAGTATCTTTAGCGGGACCTGCTATGAATATATTACTAGCTTTTATAGGCATGTTTTCCTTAAAGTTGTTATATGCTTATGCCCTTAATGAAAATGTTGTTTTGGCGATTAGACTTATTGAACCCCTGGTATGGATTAACTTGATATTGGCGGTATTTAACTTAATACCTGTTCCCCCCCTAGACGGTTCTAAAATATTGGCAGGTTTGTTACCTGATTCCGGGGCTCAAATGATATATTCTTTGGAACGATATGGCCCAATTTTCTTGTTATTATTAATATTTTCGGGGGCGATAGGTAAGATTTTGCTACCCTTAGTAAATTTAATGTATGGGCTCTTGTATTTGTTGATTTTTTAAAGGTGGCGGGCATAAATGGCTTATATAGTAGAATTAGATGTTTTTCACGGCCCCCTAGATTTGCTGCTTTTCTTAGTGGAAAAAGATGAAGTTGGCATATACGATATTCCTATTGCTAAAATAACCAGCCAATATATTGAATACATCGGGAAAATAGGCTTAACTAATGTTGAACAATTAAGTGATTTTTTAATGGTGGCCTCTTACTTATTAAATCTTAAATCTAAAATGCTACTACCTAAATCTGAAGATAATGAATTAGAAGAAGATGACATAGATGATCCTCGTGATGAATTAGTCGCTAAGTTATTGGAATATAAAAAGTTTAAAGAAGCTGCTAAATACTTAAGTTCCATTCAAGTCGAAGAACCGCAAATATTTTTTAGAAACACTACTTATGCACCCGAAATTAACGAAGTTCTTCTTACCGATATAAAGAGCTTGGCAAATGCTTATAAGGAAGTTATTAACAAATTGGGTAAAGCAGTTTATAATTATAATATAGTGTTTAATGATATTAATATAGCTGATAAGATGCAAGAACTACATAAGCTATTAGTTTTAAATCCAGATGGTCTAGTTTTTCAAGATATGTTTTTTAATCTTGATAATGAAAAGGAAATATTAGCATTTTTTCTAGCCTTATTAGAATTAATGAGATTGCAAAAAGTTGTAGCTAGGCAAAATCAGCTGAATAATAGTATAGTTATTTATATGGTAGGTGATTTTAATAATGATGATGAAGGATGAAATAAAGGCGGCCATTGAGGCAGTCTTATTTGTTCGTTCTGAATTAGTAATTGCTACTGAATTAGCTGATATTATCGGGATATCTATAGAAGATTTGGATGAAATTATTAAGGAACTTATTAATGAATACCATGAGGCGAAAAGGGGCATACAGATAGCCGCCCATAACGATGCTTATCTTATGTCTAGCTCTCCTTTATATGCTGATATCCTAAATCGTATGCAAAAAACCGTGGAACGACGCTTATCTCCTGCGGCTATGGAAACCATAGCTATTATAGCTTACAAACAACCGATAAGTAGGGCTGAAATAGAAACTATAAGGGGAGTAAGATCGGATCGGATTATTGGTAGTCTTTTAGAAAAAGGCATTATAAAAGAAGTAGGTTACAAGCAAGTTGTAGGGAAGCCTAAACTATATCAAACTACATCAGAATTTTTAAGATTATTTAATATTGATAGTCTTAAGGATTTACCCGATTTAGAGGTGATAACAAATGGAAGAAAAATCGATTGAAGAACAAGTAATGATAAAAGCTGGGCAAGCCCGCAAACTAGCTAAATATATGAGTAGCACTCAGGATTTAGTAGAAGAACAAATCCAAAAAGCCTTTATGAGAGGGGATTTTGATAATTTGGAGGGGGCAGGCAAGCCCTTGAATTTGTATGAAAACCCTTATGAACCTTCCGAACTCAGGATGACTTTTCGTATATTAAAAAACAATGATTTTGCTCCCTATTGGATAGAGTTAGGCAAGGAGATAGATGGTGATTTTGAAAAATTAGCTCAAGAAGTAGAATATTTTAAGAAATATACTTTAATAATCCTAAGGGAAAAACCGAGTAGTCAAAGGTTTAAAAGATATGAAAGGAAGAAGGCTAATTTTTATCGGGAAATCCGTAGCCTCTTAAATGATATTTCCCATAAGATTACGGATTATAATCTACATTGTCCTACCTTTAGAGAAGGCAGAGCTAATATTATGGTAGATGAAAGAATGTATCAAGTGATAAGGGAAATAGAACAAGTTATTGAAGGCAATATTTACCCCTGATTTTATTGACACTATAAGTCTGCTTTGGTAATATCAAAATATATGCGAAAGTGTGCCTAGGGTTCCGCATTATTATGGTCTGGACCGAGTGGCACAGGTGCTAGTTAAAAGCACTACACCGTATAGGGATAAAAGCCCAGGCGGACAGGTTTCGTTTTTGAACCTGCCGACTTGGGCTTTTCGTTTAATATGTGATGCTTAATGGAAACATTATAATAAGGAGGTATCTTTATGGCTACTATAGGTATTATTATGGGCAGTGATTCTGACTTAGCTATTATGATGGAAGCTGGGGACATGTTAGATAAATTAGGGATTGACTATGATTATACTGTGTGTTCTGCTCATCGTTTGCCGTTTGAAACTCAAAAATATGCCACCGAGGCAAGTGAAAATGGGCTTAAAGCGATTATTGCTGGTGCTGGAGGAGCTGCTCATTTACCTGGGGTAATTGCGGCCTATACCATTTTGCCAGTAATTGGGGTTCCTATTAAAACTAGCAGCTTATCTGGTATAGATTCTCTTTATTCTATTGTGCAAATGCCTAAAGGTATTCCTGTAGCTACGGTGGGGATTAATGGCAGTGCTAATGCAGCGATTTTAGCAGCTCAAATTCTAGCGGTAAGCGATGAAAATGTTCAAGCTGCCTTATTAAGATATCGTCAGGAAATGGCGGCAGGAGTACTCGCAAAAGATGCCGAATTAAAATCTATAGGGGCTAAAAAGTATTTGCAAAATCGACAGTAGATGTAAAATTTAACTTGCTAAAATAGTAACGAATTATAAAATGAGAAAATAAATTTAGGAGGGCTCGTATGTTTATCGGCAATATTTATATTACTTTAAAAGAGGGTGTTTTAGATCCTGCAGGTAAGGCGGCTAATAATAAGTTAAGAGACTTAGGCTTTACTAATATTAATAACATAAAGATGGGTAAATTTATAGAGGTGGAGTTAGAAGCAGAAAGTAAGGAGGAGGCTATTAGGCAACTTGAAGCTATTAGTGAGCAGCTTTTGGCTAACTTGGTAATAGAAAACTACCGAGTAGAAGTTGTGGAGGGTGATAAATAATGAAAAGTGCAGTCGTGATTTTTCCTGGTTCTAGTGGTGAAAATGATGTTTTTCATATATTGAATAATGTCTTGGATGAAAGGGTTGACTTAGTCTGGCATAAGACGACTAATTTAGATGACTATGACTTAGTAATTTTACCAGGTGGTTCTTCCTATGGTGATTACATTAGACCTGGTGCTATTGCCCGTTATTCACCCATAATGAAAGCGGTGGAGGCTTTTGCAAAAGAAGGAAAATATATTTTAGGGATAGGCAATGGTTGGCAAATGCTTTTGGAAATGAACTTATTACCTGGGGCAGTGCTTAAAAACGCGAACCTAAAATTTATCTGTAGTGATACATTTCTTAAGCTAGAAAATAATAAGACGCTTTTTACTAATGGTTTTAAGGTTGATGAAATAATTAGAATGCCTATAGCTAGTGGTTTTGGCAATTATTTTTGTGATGAGCCTACTTTGCAAGAATTGCTGACAAACCAACAAATAGTATTACGCTATTGTACAGATGATGGCAGACTTACTCCTGAAGCTAATTATAATGGGGCAACCGCCAATATTGCAGGAATTATTAATAAGGAAGGCAATATTTTAGGCATGATGCCACACCCTGAAAGGTGTAGTGAAGATATATTAGGTGGCACAGATGGACTTAGGATATTTACTTCTATCATCAATAAGTTAAAGGGGGTAAATATATAATGGCTGGGGATTTGACTTATAAGGATATGGGCTTAAATGATGAAGAATATAGCCAGATTATAGAAATTTTAGGTAGGGAACCTAATTATTTGGAATTAGGTATGTTTTCAGTAATGTGGTCGGAACACTGTGGTTATAAAAGTTCTCGACCTTTATTAAAGACTTTACCTACTACAGGTCCACAAGTCATTCATGGGCCTGGGGAAAATGCAGGTGTGGTTGATATAGGTGATGGTGAAGCTCTGGTCTTTAAAATAGAGAGTCATAATTCGCCTTCTGCTGTAGAACCTTATGAAGGTGCAGCTACAGGTGTAGGGGGCATTATTAGAGACATTTTCACTATGGGTGCTAGGCCGATTGCGGTTTTAAATTCCCTTAGGTTAGGAGAACTGAAAAATGAAAGGGTTAAATACCTACTAGATGGCATAGTAGCAGGGATAGCTGGCTATGGGAATAGCTTAGGTATTCCGACGGTCGGTGGGGAAGTTTATTTTAACTCGGTATATGATAATAATCCTCTAGTAAATGCTATGGGGGTAGGCTTAGTTAATATTGATGAAATTGCTTTGGCTGTAGCTGGGGAAGTAGGAAGCCCTTTAATATTAGTAGGTTCTAAAACCGGGCGGGATGGTATCCATGGGGCTACTTTTTCTTCGGAAGAACTATCTGATGATAAGGCAGATAAAAGGCCTACAGTTCAGGCTGGTGATCCCTTTATGGAAAAATTATTGATAGAAGCCTGCTTAGAATTAATCGGGGAGAATTTAGTGGCTGGTATGCAAGACTTGGGTGCGGCTGGCTTAACTAGTTCGATTGCTGAATCTGCTAGCAAAAAAGGACGAGGGGTTAGGGTGGATGTATCCAAAGTCCCCCAACGCGAAACTAATATGACCCCTTATGAAATAATGTTATCTGAATCTCAGGAAAGGATGTTAGTAGTGCCTATAGAAGGTGCGGCTGATAAGGTTATAGAAATCTGTAATAAATGGGACTTAGAAGCTGTAATTATAGGCGAAGTTACGGATGATGGTATGTTTGAAGTGTGTGTAGCTGATGAGGTAGTTGGTTCAGTACCAGTATTGGCCTTGACTGATGACTGCCCTCTTTATCTTAGGGAGGGTGCTGAACCCGAATATTATAAGCAACATAAGGCTTTTGTAGAGGACAGCCTTGCAGAAAAGGATATAGCCAAGGCTTTTTTAGACTTACTAGCTTCACCTACGATTGCTAGTAAGGAATGGATTTTCTCCCAATATGATTATCAAGTAATGACTAATACGGTAATTGTGCCGGGGGCTGCTGATGCTGCAGTTTTGAGGGTTAAAGGCAGAAATAAAGGGATAGCCTTGACTACTGATTGTAATAGCAGAATGGTCTATCTTGACCCATATAAAGGAGCTATCTTAGCTGTATGTGAAGCTGCTCGTAATCTAGCCTGTGTAGGTGCTAAACCGCTGGCTTTGACTAATTGCCTTAATTTTGGCAATCCTGAAAAGCCCAATATTTATTGGCAATTACAGGAGGCAATTAAAGGCATTGGTACTGCTTCCTTAGCCCTAGATGTGCCTGTAGTAAGTGGTAATGTTAGCCTATATAATGAAAAGGAAGATAAGCCTATTTATCCGACCCCTACTATTGGCATGGTCGGGATTTTACCAGATATAGACAAGCGTCAAGATATGGCCTTTAAAAAGGCACAGGATCTTATCGTTATGTTAGGAGATTTCTCTTCTGCCTTAGGTGGTTCGGAATATCTCTATATTTGCCATGGTTTAGAAACAGGGCAAGTGCCTGAAGTTAATTTGGGCAAAGAGGCCAATTTAATTAGCTTGTTATTGCAAGGATTGGCGGATAAAATATTTAATTCTTGTCATGATATTTCCGAAGGCGGTTTAGCTATATGTGTAGCTGAATCAGCTCTAGCGGGTAATTTGGGTTGTAGGATTAATTTGGTCGCCAACCAGTTGCGTAAGGATGCACTGCTATTTAGTGAAGCACCAAGTCGAGTGGTGGTAAGCATTAATCCAGAAAATGTGGAAAACTTAGAAAAGCTAGCTGATAGTTTGGATATTAAAATGAATATTATAGGCGAAGTTACGGGAAGTAATATAAGCTGTCTGGTTGATAATGAAGAAGTAATTGATGTAACCCTTGATAAAGCCCGTCAAGTATGGGGGGAGGCTCTTAAATGTATCATGGCTTAATAGAGGATAAGTTTGCGGATGAATGTGGTGTTTTTGGCATATTTGTTAATAACCATGCAGAGGAAATAGAAATTGCTAGAACTACTTTTTATGGGCTCTATGCTTTACAACATAGGGGACAGGAAAGTGCAGGGATTGCGGTATCTAATGGGGAAGAAATTGTGCTCCATAAAGCCATGGGATTGGTTTCGGAAGTTTTTAGTAATGAACATATTGATAGCCTTAAAGGTCATATAGCCATAGGTCATGTTAGGTATTCTGCAGCAGGGGCGGCGGCAGTTGTTAATGCTCAGCCCTTGGTATTCCATTATCTTAATGGCATGATAGGGCTAGCTCAGAATGGTAGCCTAGTTAATAGTGAAGCACTTAGGCAAAGGTTAGGCACCTATGGTTCAGTTTTTCAGACTAAGAGTGATGCAGAAATAGTGGCTAACTTGTTGGCTAGATATTCTCAAGACAAGCTAGAGGATGCCTTAGCTAAATGCATGATTGACTTAGAAGGTGCTTTTGCCTTAGTAATTATGACGGAAAATTGCTTAATAGGAGTAAGGGATCAGTTAGGTATTAGACCTCTAGTATTAGGAGAATTAAAAGGCAATTATGTCTTAGCCTCGGAAACGGCAGCTTTTGACACTATTGGGGCTACCCTTATTCGTGATGTTGAACCTGGAGAAATCATTGTGGTCGATAAAAATGGTTTGCGTTCTACCCAGACGGCTAATTTTAATAAATCAGCCCATTGTGTTTTTGAATATATTTATTTTGCTCGTCCTGACAGCAAGATAGATGGAATTAATGTATATAAGGCTAGAAGGGAACTAGGTAAACAGCTGGCCAAAGAATATAAAATCGATGCTGATTTAGTTATATCAGTACCTGATTCGGGGACTGCAGCGGCTTTAGGCTATGCTGAAGAAGCAGGTCTTCCCTTTGAAGAAGGTTTAATGAAAAATCGCTATATTGGCAGAACTTTTATTCAACCTACTCAGCAGATGCGGGAATTAGGGGTAAGATTAAAATTAAACACTATTCCTGAATTAGTACAAGGTAAACGAATTGTAATGGTAGATGACTCTATAGTTAGGGGTACTACCAGTAAAAAGTTAGTCCAAATGTTAAGAGAGGCTGGGGCCGCCGAAATTCATATGCTGATAGCTTCTCCACCTACTAAATATTCCTGCTTTTATGGGATTAATACTTCCAAAAAAGAAGAATTGATTGCTAATAAAATGGAAGTGGAAGATATTGCTGAATTTATCGGAGCGGATAGCTTGCATTATATTAGTATGGAAGGTATGGTTACTGCTTTAGAACGCAATGAAGACTTTTTTTGTGCTGCTTGCTTTAGCGGACATTATCCTGTAGCAGTCGATATATAAGATTCAGCTATATTAGTGCTTAAAAATACAAGGAGGCTTATATGGATAATAAAATGAGTTATAAAAAAGCGGGAGTTGACATAGATGCCGCTAATTTATCCGTAGAAATGATTAAAAAATGGGTGCAAATGACGAAACGACCTGAAGTCTTAGAAGGTATTGGCTCTTTTGGGGGCTTTTTTGCCTTAGACATTAATAAGTATAAGGAACCAGTCTTGGTATCGGGTACGGATGGGGTAGGGACTAAGTTAAAGATAGCTCAAATGCTAGGTATTCACGATACTATTGGCATAGATTTAGTGGCTATGTGTGTGAATGACATCTTAGTACATGGGGCTGAGCCCTTATTTTTCTTAGATTATATCGGTATAGGGCAACTAGAACCCGACTTAGTAGAAAATATAGTAAAAGGCATTAGTATAGGCTGCAAAGAAGCGGGTTGTGCCTTAATTGGCGGGGAAACTGCAGAAATGCCTGGCTTTTATAAGGCTGGTGAATATGATTTGGCAGGCTTTAGTGTAGGTGTGGTTGATAGACCAAAACTTATTAATGGACACAATATTGAGCCTGAGGATATTATAATTGGTCTGCCTTCTTCGGGTATTCATTCTAACGGCTATTCTTTAGCTCGTAAGGTATTGCTGGAAGATGGCAATTTAAAGTTAGATAAGTATATTCCTGATTTTTCTAAAACATTAGGTGAAGAACTTTTAAGCCCAACCAGAATATATGTGAAAAACATTTTGGAACTGCTTGATGAAGTGGAAATAAAAGGGATGGCTCACATTACTGGTGGTGGAATAGTAGAAAATCTAGCTAGAATATTGCCAGCTAACTTAGGTGCCCAAATTAATCAAGCGAGTATAGAAGTATTACCTATCTTCGACTTGATAGCGAGCCTAGGGCGAGTAGAGTCGGCTGAAATGTTTAGAACTTTTAACATGGGCATAGGATTTGTTTTGGTGCTTTCATCACTTCATCTTGACAAAGCGATAAAGCACTTGCATGATAAAGGGGAAAAGCCTATAGTATTAGGAAGGGTTTTAACAGATGCAGAAAGTGCAGGGAGGATTACTATAAAATGAGGCAATTAATGGCAGCTAAAAGGCTTAATTTAGCTATATTAGCATCAGGACGGGGGAGTAATTTTACTGCTATTAGTGAGGCGATTTCTGAAAACAAATTAAATGCTCAGATAAAAGTGTTAATTAGTGATAAGGCAGAGGCCCTAGCTTTAGAAAAAGCTAGGGATCTTAATATTAAAGCGATACATATTAATCTCCGTAATTATGCTAGTATGGCTGATTATGAGACAGAATTAGTTAAAAGGCTTAAGGAATTTGATATTGATATGGTGGTTTTGGCTGGTTATATGAGATTGGTAGGAACTACTTTTCTGCAAGCATTTCAAAATAGGATAGTCAATATTCATCCATCTTTACTTCCTGCCTTTAAGGGCTTAAATGCCCAAAAGCAAGCCCTAGATTATGGGGTAAAGTATTCGGGCTGTACGGTGCATTTAGTTGATGAAGGTATGGATACAGGCCCAATTATTATGCAAAGCGTTGTACCCATCTATAATGATGATACTGAAGAAAGCTTAACCGCTAGGATTTTAGAGGAGGAACATAAGATTTACTGGCAATCCTTACAGTTTATAGCTGCTGGACAATTATACATAAGGGACAGACAAGTTTTTATTTTAGAAAAGTAGGAGGAATTAATGATGAAAAGGGCTTTGATTAGTGTTTCTAATAAGGAAGGGGTAGTCGATTTTGCTAAAGGATTAGTGGAATTAGGCTATGAAATAATTTCTACGGGTGGCACCTATAATACCTTAAAGGATAATGGGGTTCAAGTGAAGCAAGTAGCGGAAATTACGGGATTTCCAGAAATTTTAGACGGTCGGGTGAAAACCCTACACCCTATGGTGCATGGAGGTATTTTAGCCAAAAGAACTGAGGAACATTTAGCTGAATTAAGTAAAAATAATATTAAACCCATAGATCTTGTGGCAGTTAATTTGTATCCTTTTAAAGAAACTATTAGTAAGTCTGGGGTTACCCTAGATGAGGCCATAGAAAATATTGATATAGGTGGACCTACTATGGTTAGGGCCTCGGCTAAGAATTTTAACAGTGTAGTTATTATTGTAAATCCTGATAAATATACTAGTGTTTTAAAGGAACTAAAGGAGAATAAGGAAGTTAGCCATGCTACAAGGCTAAGCCTAGCCTTGGAAGCTTTTAGCCATACTGCTACTTATGATGCTACTATTAGTGGCTATTTAGCTAATTTAAAAGGGGAGGTCTTCCCTGATAATTTAGTGGTGGCTGGGGAAAAAGTCTATAACTTAAGATATGGGGAAAATCCTCATCAAAAGGCCAGTTTTTACAAGTTAGCTGAACCTATTGTAGGTCTGCCTGATGCTATTCAACATAATGGGAAGGAACTTTCTTATAATAATATTATTGACACCCAAGCGGCTTGGGATTTA
>JAAYRQ010000188.1 GCA_012518685.1 Syntrophomonadaceae bacterium
AGAAAATCAGGTCCGGATTCCAAACTACAAAAGACACGCCTTGCGGCACGTAAGGCCGCATTTGAACGCATTGGTTGGGATGTGGCAGAGCGAGATGATCGGCTAGTAGCCAAACGAATAGCAGAACATGAATCAGTAGACTCGGTGCATAATCTCGACCAGGCGGGACTTTTAGATGCATTCTTGGCTTTTTTACGGGAAATAGGGTTTATGGGTTTCTTGGAAAAGATGGCACCTAGCCGCAGGCAACGCTTCATAGTCCCATCAACATTGATTCTGCTGACCTACGCGGTTAAGGTGTTATTGGGCATTGAGCATATGTATTCAATGCCGGATTTGCTGTTTACTGATCCTGCGATGATGAAAGTGATGGGCTTTAATGCCCGTTGGATGAACGAGGGTTTATGCAAACGCTCCCACGAGAAACGAAAAGAAGGTAAGGAGCCGCCTAAACCCTTTAGTGCCCAAATGGTAGCCAATTTTATAGCTGATCTTCTAGTGCGGGAGTCTGCTAATTTGTTCAATACGGCTATTCGTTGCCTAGCTAAATTCGGAGCATTCCCCTCCGAGGTGACTTTAATCATAGACGGCACTGATGTAGAGACAACAGAAAAATGTGAAGGGGCGGGCACAGTTGTTAGGACCGAGACTATGGAAGACGCATCAGGGCAGATTAAATCTAGGAATATCCGGCTGTTTGGATTTAAGGCGGTCGTAGCGTATGAGCAGTGCACCGAAATACCGGTAGCTGTAATTGTAACTAAAATACAGCGGCATGAATCCTGTTGTACTAAACGTTTGGTTCGTCAGGCTGAAAGCAATCTAGCTCCCGGTAAGGTGAGTATTAAAAGGGTTCTAATGGATAGAGGCTTTATAGACGGTGCAACCATGGCCTGGCTTGATGATAGGGATATTTTATTTGTGGTGCCGGCAAGGCGTGACATGCAAATTTATAAAGTAGCTCACATATATGCTGCGGAAAATAGAGGGTCGGTACAAAGGCGCAAGCGCACCGTTACCAAAGGATACGGTAAAAACCGGACAAAGGAAATCCTTGAAACAGAGGTCATCGGTATTACAGATCTTAAATTTTGGGATACTTACGCCGATCCCGAAAGCAGAAAGAAAATAGGAAGGCGAGGATATGAGCCTAGGCCCATTAATGCCGTTGTCGTGCGCATTTGGGATAACAAGGACTATGGGCCCGGCGGCAAGGTTGTCTATTTAACTAATCAGTCCGTTAGCAAACCATTGGAAACCTTTGATGATTATGATGGGCGTTCCCTAATTGAGAACACTCTTTTTAGAGAAGGTAAACAGGCTTGGGCATTGGAAAATATTCCGCAAAAAAATCAACGGGCGGCCGTAGCACACATCTTTATGACCTTTGCCATGTTCGCATTAACCATGGCATACCGGACATGGATGCAACAGGAAGAAGAAGAGGAAGAGGCGTATTACAGCACGTTTAGCCGCATTAAAGCCGCAGATGATTCCGACGAACCCCTTGGTGTAAGGCGTTGGCGACGGGAACTGAAAAAGGCGGTGATGGATTATGTCATTGTGTTTCATGAAGACATATATGGCATATTCCATGTAATGGAGTTTACAGTTTTAGCCGGCTACATTGTTAAGGAATTACCGGAAGAGTTGGGTACACGAGAGCAGATATTTGCACGATATGGGCAACGTTTTCCAGGCTAAAGAAATACCTCTGTGCTTTGCCCTTTTATTTTTTAGCTAGGCTTATGTCAAAACCCGAAGAAATCGTAGTGACTAGCAGGAACATCGAGGATTTAAGTAGAATAGGAGCAAGCAATGCCGAATTCCAGATTCGACTTGGTTCATAGTGAGACCCCATGGGGTAT
>JAAYRQ010000148.1 GCA_012518685.1 Syntrophomonadaceae bacterium
TCTCGGTAAGTTATGCAGCAGTTGAGTTAGCTAGGAATATTTTCGGCTCTTTAAATGATAAAACGGTCATGGTTATAGGGGCTGGAGAAATGAGTGAACTGACTACCAAATATCTTATGCAAAATGGAGTCAGCTCAGTTATTGTATCTAATCGTTCCTATGAAAAGGCAGTAAAAATGGCTGAGGATTTTAACGGACGGGCGGTTAAATTCGACAAGTTAGCTACGGAACTTTTGACTACTGATATTGTAATTAGTTGTACAGCAGCTACTCATTATGTAATACGCCCTAGCAACAGTTGGGGGATTTTACAGAAAAGAAAGGGTAAGGATATAATTCTTATTGATATCGCTGTACCTAGGGATATTGACCCAGCTTTACAGGAGATAAGAGGGGTTAATATTTATGATATAGATGACTTAGAGAATGTAGTTGATGCTAACTATTTTGCTCGGAGAAAAGCGGCTAGTGCTGCTAAGGGAATTATTGACTTAGAAATCGAGAAGTTTAATGAATGGCTTGGAACCTTATATGTTGTGCCTGTTATATCTGCTATTAAACAAAAGGGTGAGCTAATTAAACAACAGGAAATGAGACGGGCTTTTAATAAGTTAGGTAACATATCAGAGCACGAAATCAAGGTAATCTCTTCTATGGCCAATTCTATTGTTAATCAATTACTCCACTTTCCTGTGGTAACTTTAAAGGAGATGGCTACTTGTAATGATGGACATTTGTATGCAGAAGTACTAAAAGACCTTTTTGCCTTAGAAGTGGGGGAATTTAATGAAGAAATTAAAACTAGGAACTAGGGGGAGTAATCTTGCTTTATGGCAGGCTTTCTATGTGGCAGAACTTTTAAAAGCGAAATCTAATCTTGAAGTAGAAATTGTAGTAATTAAGACAAAAGGTGACAAGATTTTAGATGTGGCTTTGTCTAAAATAGGAGATAAAGGTTTATTTACCAAGGAAATAGAAAATCAACTACTT
The DNA here is from genome assembly GCA_012518685.1 of Syntrophomonadaceae bacterium. Classification (GTDB taxonomy): domain Bacteria; phylum Bacillota; class Syntrophomonadia; order Syntrophomonadales; family Syntrophomonadaceae; genus JAAYRQ01. The sequence continues at coordinate 991 of JAAYRQ010000148.1, forward strand.
GATTATGAAATAGATATAGCAGTACATAGTCTAAAGGATTTACCTTCTGTTATTACGGAGGGGCTTACTATAGGGGCAGTTTTAAATCGGGAAAACCCAAATGATGTCCTGATAGCTAAAGATGGTTTAACCATAGATGAATTACCATCGGGGGCTAAAATAGGCACTTCTAGCCTAAGGAGAATTGCTCAGTTAAAAGCCTATCGCCCAGATATTATTACGGTTGATATTAGGGGAAATATCGAAACGAGGATTAGGAAAATGCAGAAAGAAGGGCTAGATGGCATTATACTAGCATATTCGGGGGTTAAAAGGCTTAACCTAGACCACCTAATTAGTGAGGTTATTGATAATGGGGTATTACTTCCTGCAGTAGGACAAGGTGCTATAGCTATTGAGATTAGAAAAAATGATAGCCAAATTGAAGAGGTAATGGCCTTAATTAATGATGAGGAAACTTACTTAACAACTAAAGCGGAAAGGGCATTTTTAAGAACCTTAGAAGGTGGCTGTCAAGTGCCGATTGCAGCCTACGCATACATAAGGGAAAATAAACTTAATATTTCTGGTCTAGTTGCTTCA
>JAAYRQ010000149.1 GCA_012518685.1 Syntrophomonadaceae bacterium
AATAAAGCTAAAGCCGTTATGAAGGCTATTTTATCTGCAGAGGAGGATATTAATGATTTTACTTATTGATGATGATACTGCCTTTTCATATACTCTATTATCAATATTGGAAGATAATGCTCCCTCAGTATTTGTAGCATCTTCTAAGACAGATTTCCATAAAATAATTGATTTATCCCTTAAAGGCATTATTATTACGACAGATAAAGATAATAATTTTTTAGCAAATCTAATAAAAGCTTCTGCCCCAGAAATACCGATTTTAGGCATAGGTTTAGGGCATTTAGCTATTTGCAAAATATACGGCGGTAATATATGTATGGCTACTAAACCTACTAATGGCAAGGTATCACATATTTATCATGATGGTAATGGTATTTATAAAAATATGCCTAACCCTTTTACTGCTACCCGTTATGATGCAAGTAATATAGTTAAAAACAGTTTACCTAAGTTCTTAAAAACTGTTTCCTATAGTGACAATGGCGAAATAATGGGGATTAGGCACTTACTCTATCCCCTAGAAACTATCCAGTTTAACCCTGTATCTATTATGACTTGTGGGGGTGAGCAAATTATTCATAATTTTTTAGATTTTATAAACTTAAGCCAAAATCGCCCTGCCTTTTTAAGGTTTTTGTAATTACTAAGCCAGCCTTATTAAGATGAGTCCAGATGAGATGAGAGGAGAGGAGAATATTAAAATGTTTGCCAAGTATTTAACATCGGTAGTCAATGGTAGTACATTGACGGAAAATGAGGCTTATCAAGCCGCAAAAATGCTGCTTTTTGATAATATACCCCTAGTAAAAGCAGCCGCATTTTTAGCTGCCCTTAGAACTAGGCGGGAAACCGCTTCCGAGCTTAGCGGTTTTGTAACCGCCCTACTAGAAGAAGCTATATTATTAGAAGCTAATAGTAAGCTAATAGATACTTGTGGTACAGGGGGCGATAATCTAGCTACCTTTAATATTTCTACTACTACCGCCTTAGTAGTAGCTAGTTGTGGTGTCAAGGTAGCCAAACATGGTAATAGGGCCGTTACTAGTAAGGTGGGCAGTGCAGATATATTAGAGGCATTAGGGGTTAATATAGCTATGTCACCCGATTTAGCCAGAAGAACTTTAGATGAAGTAGGTATTACTTTCTTGTTCGCCCCTTATTATCATCCTATTTTAAAAGAAGTAGGCTCGATAAGACGAAACATCGGCATCCCTACTATTTTTAACTTTTTAGGTCCCATAGTTAATCCCCTTAACCCAGATTATCAGGTTATGGGGGTAGCTGATCCTCTTTTACAGGCTTCTATCGCTGAAACCTTGCAAAATATTGGCCGTAAAAAAGCTATGGTAGTTAATGCGAAAAATGGTATGGACGAAATTAGCCATATAGGCGAGTCAACCGTATATGAAATATCTAGGGATAGCATTAAAAACTACACCCTAGATCCTGCAAAATTCGGTATTAATTATCATTCTCTAAATACTATCCAAGGTGGGGAGTTAAAAACTAACCTTAGACTAACTCAGGAAATTCTACAGGGCAGACCTGGGGCACCTAGAGATGTGGTAGTGCTTAATGCTGCAGCCGCCTTATTAGTAGCAGAGAAGGTAGCTACTATGGCAGAAGGTATGGCCCTAGCTGAAGAAGCTATTGATACAGGTAAGACAAAAGCTATTCTAGCTAAATTGATAAGTTATAGCCGAGATGGGGTGTTAGTCTAATGTTGTCAAGCATAATAAAGCAGAAAACTGCAGAAATAAAATTACTAAAACAGACCATCAATACCCTAAAACCCTTACCTAATAAGGCTCAGGAAATTAGTAGCCATCTCAGGCGAGCTAATGGCATCGGGGTTATAGCAGAGCTGAAAAGAGCCTCTCCCTTAAAAGGAGAATTAAATTCCCAGCTTGATTTAATTAAAATAGCCCAAGACTACGAGCAAAATGGGGCTATAGCTATTTCTGTAATTACGGATAGAACTTTTTTTAAAGGTGAACCTAACTTTTTACCAGCTGTCAAATCAGCAGTCAGCCTACCTATTTTACGCAAAGATTTTATTATTGATGAAATTCAGCTATATGAAACGGTTAATTTAGGTGCTGACTTAGTTTTATTAATAGCTAGTATTTTAAACTATGATAAATTATTGCACTTAAGCGAACTTGCACTAAGCTTAGGCTTAGAACCCTTAGTAGAAATCCATACTTTAAGTGAAGCTAGGCTGATACAGGATTTACCGATTACATTAGTAGGAGTTAATAACCGTAACCTTAACAATTTTAAAGTTGATATTAGTAATAGCCTCAAATTAGCCCCCTATCTCCCTCAAGAGGTTTTTAAAATTAGTGAAAGTGGAATAAAAAGCCCTTATGATTTAAAGTTATTAGCCCAATATGATTATAATGCTGCCCTAATAGGCGAAAGCTTAGTAACTAGTCCATCCCCTGGGGCTAAGCTAAGGAAATTATTAAATTACTCAGAGCTGCAAAATGGTTAGGGTTAAGATATGTGGTATAAAAAATACTGCAGAAGCCTTGGTAGCCATTTCAGCAGGTGCATACGCTATTGGGGAAGTATTTGCACCTTCTTCCAGACAGATTAGTGTCGAAAAGGCAGCCGCGATTAATCATACTCTTAATAAGCAAATCCTTAAAGTAGGGGTATTTGTAGATGAGAAACTAGATAATCTTAAAAGGATTTATCGAGAAACTAACTTAGACATAGTACAACTGCATGGTAACGAACCCCCTGAATATGTAGCTGAATTAGATATGCCTGTGATTAAGGCATTTGCAGTTAGTTCTAGGGCCGATATAGACAAAGTTAGGAATTACCAAGCTTGGGCTTATCTATTCGATACCAAAATTACGGGCCAAGCAGGCGGTACAGGTATTCCTTTTGATTGGGATTTAGTGAAAAGTTTACAAGTTAAGAAACTAATTTTGGCAGGGGGACTTAATCCCGATAATGTAACAACTGCCATAGGGCAAGTTAAGCCTTGGGCGGTGGATGTTTCTAGTGGGGTAGAAGATAAGGACGGAATTAAAGATCACCAAAAAATTATAGAATTTATTAGTAAAGTTAAGGAGGTCGGTTAGTATGCTACCAAATCTTGCAGGATATTTTGGAGAATATGGAGGTAGGTTTGTACCTGAGGCCCTCATTCCTGCCTTAGAAGAAATAGAAAAAGCTTATAAGAACTTAAAAGATGATATTAATTTTAAAAATGAACTTAGCCATTACCTAAAATATTATGTGGGTCGCCCTTCACCCTTATATTATGCTAAAAATCTAAGCGAGAAATTAGGTGGGGCTAAAATCTACTTGAAAAGGGAAGACCTTAACCATACAGGTTCACATAAGATTAATAATACCATGGGGCAAGCCTTGTTAGCGAAAAGGATGGGAAAAACCCGACTAATAGCAGAAACTGGGGCTGGTCAGCATGGGGTGGCAACTGCTACGGCAGCAGCTGCTCTAGGCTTAAAATGCACAGTATATATGGGAGCTACTGATGCTAAAAGACAAGGTCTTAACCTATTTCGGATGGAGATATTAGGAGCGGAAGTTGTCACAGTTAATAAGGGTAGTAAAACCCTTAAGGATGCTGCCAATGAAGCCTTTCGGGATTTTATCAGTAGTTTTGCCCATGCCTATATGATGATAGGCTCGGCTATTGGGCCTCATCCTTACCCTATGATGGTTCGTAACTTTCAGTCAGTTATAGGTTATGAGCTTAAGGAGCAATTACAGGCCTTGTCTATCCCATCCCCCGATTATATTATTGCCTGTGTAGGCGGTGGTAGTAATGCGATAGGTATTTTTTATCCCTACTTAAATAGTCAGGCTAACTTAATCGGTATTGAAGCTGGGGGTAAAGGTGAAGCTAGTAAATTGCATTGTGCGACTTTGGCTAGAGGTGATAGGGGAATTTTACATGGTGCCTTAAGTTACCTTTTACAAGATGAAAATGGTTTAGTAGAAGATACCCACTCGATTGCAGCTGGTTTAGATTATCCAGGGGTAGGTCCCGAACATGCCTATTTAAAAGATAGTCAAAAAGTTACTTATTATAATGTGTCTGATGAGGAAGCTGTTGAGGCCTTTATAACTTTAAGCAGACATGAAGGCATTATTCCTGCCTTAGAGAGTGCCCATGCCCTTGCTTACGCATTAAAACTTGCTCCTAGCCTTAGCCCTGAACAAGTAATAGTTATTAATATTTCTGGCCGTGGTGATAAGGATGCGGAAGAAGTATCTAATTTTATAGGAGGTGTAGAATTTGCCTAAAAATAAATTACCCATCTTAAAAAAGCCAGATGAAAAAGCCATTATCCCTTTTTTAATGGGCGGACTTCCTAATGAGGAATTAAGTTTAGCTATAGTAAATAGCGTAATTAAGGGGGGAGCTGATCTAATAGAAATCGGAGTACCCTATACTGACCCTATTGCTGATGGACCAGTTATTGAGAAATATCATCATCAAGGGGTTGCTAAAGGATTAAACTTACCCTCTACATTAAGATTAATTGCTAAAATCAGAAAATCTTCTGATATACCTATAGCCTTATTTTCTTATTTTAATCCTATTTATAAGCTAGGTATTAATAAGCTAGCTAACGAATGTCAGAGATTAGCCATAGACAGTGTAATAATTCCTGACCTGCCATTTGAAGAATTAATATTATTGCAGAAAAGCCCCTTAGATCTTATACCACTAGTAGCCCCTAGTAGTACACCAAATAGGTTGAAAATGTTGGCCGATATAGAAGCCAGCTTTGTTTATACTGCTTCGGTCAGCGGTATAACTGGAGTAAGGAGCTTATCTATAGAGGATATAAAAAGTTATTTGACTACAGTAAGAAAATATACTCCCCTCCCTCTAGCCTTAGGTTTTGGTATTTCAAAGCCTGAACAAATAAGGGAATTAAAAGATTATGCTGATGCTTTTGTTATCGGAAGCCATTTAGTAAATATTATCGAAGCCAACCTAGACAAACCTGAGCAAATGCTTAGCAAAATAGAAAACAGCCTTAGAGCTTTTAAAAGAGCTGCAAAATAAAAAAGCCTCGCTTGAGAACTTGTATATTCTGGCTCTACAATAAATGTTGGGGTAGCTAAAAGGAAAAAAAGAGAGCATAAGCGAAAACCTATAGAGTAAATAGACCCTCTACAATCATTTACTAGGAGGTTTCGTTATGCTCAACTCTTATTATATA
>JAAYRQ010000012.1 GCA_012518685.1 Syntrophomonadaceae bacterium
ACAGATAAACTAGTTATCATTACCATCCTACTACAGCCCCTTATCCTACTATTAATTAATAATCAACTGTTAATTTCTGAAAATGTCATACCTTTTAAAAAAATCTTGCCATATATAAATCTAGTAATAATAGGTATTGGTATTTTGAGTATTATGGCAATTAGTAGCCTTAAAAGGAATATAGGATACAAGACTAAAGCTACAATGTTGAAAAACACCTTAGAACAAGTGGAAAGCCTTGTAAAAAATCTTAATTCCCAGAGGCATGATTATGGAAAACATATTCAAATGATACAGGCATTATTAGGGCTGGAAAAAATAGAAGAAGCTAAGGACTACTTAGATGGAATTACAAAAAGTTATTGGCCCAATTATGAAATATATTATACAGATAATTTAGCCTTAACCGCTTTGCTTAATACTAAAAAGACCGTTGCTGAAAAGCAAGGCATAGACTTTGCTTTTGCAGTTAAGCACGAGTTAGCTAACTTAGATATTCCTGCTTGGGATTTATGTTCTATAATAGGGAATTTACTAGATAATGCCATAGAAGCGGCTATAGGGGATGAAACAAGACCGAGGGTAGCTATAGAAATTACCTATATGGATAATTATTATAATATCTATGTCTTTAATAATGGCTTCCCTATACCTGTGGGCATAGATATCTTTGAGCCTGGTTTTACTACTAAGGGCTCTAGCGGTAGGGGTTACGGCTTATATCTAACTGAAAAATTAATCAATCAATATGATGGAGAAATAAAGGTTAATGTCTTAAAAAAGGGTGCTACGGTTAATTTAAGGATTCCAGCAAAAGAGATAAAAAAGGCTAAAGGTTAATTATAATAATCCCATGTGGTGAATAGTCCATTTTAGGTGGTGAAAGGTCCATTTGCTGGTAGGAAAATCGGAAAGGAATGTCTAATAGTATATTAAGAGTTTATGTAAATTAAGTAATTAAATAGAGTAAATTAAGAAAATATAATTAAGTATTAGGACATGGGTTATTAAGATAATGATGGAAAAGGTAACAAGAAGAATAGCCGAAAAACTAGGTGATACTTTAGCTGCTAACCCCGAGCAGATAGAAATATATGCTTATGGGCTAGAACTATTAATACTGCCAGTAATTAATCTGATTATAGTATCTGTTTTAGCCTATATAATCGGCATTTTGCCGAATGTATTTGCTTTTTTGCTGGTATTTGCCCCTTTCAGATTATGGGGAGGCGGAGTTCATCTGACTACCAGTATAAGATGTCTAGTAGTTAGCACAGTAATAATCGTAGGCTTAAGCAGTCTATCTATGATAAATATATCTGCAGTATTATTATATATTCTTTTATTTTCTAGCTTCTTATTAGGTTTATATGTTACTGAAAAATGGGTTCCTGCCTGTAGCCAGGAGAAGCCGATTACGGACTATGAAAAAGCAATTAGGCAAAAGAAATATATGATAATATTGATTATTTGCTGGTTTATCGCTAGTCTGCTAATGACAAAAATGCATCTATATAATTATGTCTTAGCTCTAATATTAGGGGCTATCAGCAGCTTGTTATTAATGACACCTGGGGGCTTTTGCCTTATCGGTGCTATTGATAAAAAATTAGATGATATTAATAAAGGAGGTGTAAAAAATGTTTAAAAAACTAGTAAGCTTGCCTGCAGCATCTTTAGCCTTAGTCCTTACTGCTGTAGCGGCTAATAGTGTCGGGACAAGCAAGCTATTTATACTTTATGAACCTAGTGTTCCTGAATGTCTTAAGAAGTAGATAAAGGAAGGTTGACCAAATGAGGGTGTTACTGCTCGAAGATGAAAATATTGCAAGAGAATTTTTTGTTAAAATTCTCTTGCAAATACCAGAGGTTAGTGAGGTATTTGCTACTTCGGGTAGTGAAGAAGCCATTAGTCTAATTCATAGTGAAGATATCGACTTGGCTTTAGTTGATATTGAATTAGATAATCAAGAACTTAATGGTATTCAAGTAGCAAGGCGAATAGTTGAGCATAATCAGAATATTTTTATAGTATTTATTACCGGTTATGCTCAATATGCCCTAGATTCCTTTATCGTTCATCCTTATGACTATATTCTAAAACCTGTAAACAAAAACAGATTAGTTAAACTAATTCAGGAGATTAACGCAAAAAAGGAACCCTCTCCATTATTTTTAAGATACGGGAATAAGGTCTATCAAATCAGCCCTTATGAAATAATTTTTGTAGAAAAGAGTAACAATGCCGCCTACCTACATACAACGAAAGGCATCTATAAGGTTTATTATACCTTACAAGAATTAGAAAACTTATTAGGTAATGTGCTTTTTCGTTCCCACAGATCCTACTTAATAAATCCACAATATTTAGACTCTATAATCCCTAACATAGGCAGGAGCTATCAAGTGAATTTTTTAGATTATAAAAAAACGGCTGTCATGAGCAGGCAAAAATATAAAGAATACAGGGATCAATGATATTTCTTATTGAGAAAGAAAATCGCTATGGAAGAATAATATAGTAGCTTTTAGTAAGACGATGGATAATTGATAGAAAGTTAGATGCTTTTTAAAATTATAGGCGAATTATCAACTATGTCCTGCCATATAAGCATTTCTTAGGTGCCCCATAAAAAATTAGTATATACTTATTGGGTGAAAAAAGGCTATATTTAAGGTAATTAACATAATTTTAACACCAATATGAGGCATATATGTATTATAATTAACAAGATATTATTAAACCTTATGCGAAAAATATAAAATCTTACCATTGTAGGTAATTGTCGAAATTTCTTGATTTTTTCTATCAAAGTTTCATAATAGAGATAGATGTCTAGTTATGATACTATGAATTTCGGATTTTTATAGCGTAGTTTTATGTTTATAGCGATATTAGGTTGATATATGATTTTAAAAAGTAATCTAGGGAAAGGAGAGAAAGCTTTGGAAAAGGCTACTACATTAATTCCCCTATCTAAATCAGATAAGGTGTTACTATCTAAGATAGAACAGGAAGCAGGTACAGATATTAATTTATGTTATCAATGTGGTAAATGTTCAGCAGGGTGTCCTGCAGGTTTTGCTATGGATTATAAGCCCAGAGAAATTATTAGATTATTACAATTAGACATGTTAGATAAAGCGTTAAATGCTGAAAGTATATGGATATGTGCTACTTGTGAAACTTGTTCTGCTCGTTGTCCTAGAGGTGTTGATATAGCGTCCTTAATGGATGCCTTGCGGCGTGAAGCTCTAAAACAAGGAAGAATTACAGATAAGAAGGTAGCGAATTTTAATAAGGCATTTTTAGGAACGGTCAAAAGGTTTGGTAGGACTTATGAGCCAGGTATCTTGTTATATCATAATGCTACTACTATGCAGCCCTTCAAGGATGCTGGCTTAGGTTTGCCTATGATGAAAAGGGGTAAAATGGAGATTTTCCCTGGGAAAATTAAAGGCAAGGATGAAGTTAAACAGATATTTATCAGAGCTAGTGAACTAGGAGGTGAGGAGTAGAATGAAGTTAGCATACTATCCTGGTTGTTCTTTAGGTGGCACTGCTATTGAATATCATCTTTCTACTAAAAAGACGGCTGAAATACTAGGAATTGAACTGGAAGAAATAGATGACTGGAATTGCTGTGGGGCTACTTCTGCACATAATACGGATAAGCTTTTGTCTTTGGCTTTGCCAGCTCGTAACTTAGCAATAGCGGAGCAAACTGGCTTAGATGTTCTAGCTCCTTGTGCTGCTTGTTATAACAGGTTTAGAGCTACTGAGCATACGGTTAGAGAAGATGCAGTGATGAAGGAGAGAATCGAAAAGGTAATTAATATGCCTTATGAAGCCACTAATAAAACTATTTCGGCTTTGGAATGGTTAGTAGAGGGTATAGGCTTAGATAAGATTAAGGAAAAAGTGACGAGTCCTTTAGCGGGGATGAAGGTAGCTTCCTACTATGGTTGCTTACTGGTCAGACCTAGTGCTTATACGGGTTTTGATGATGTGGAAAATCCTCAAAGTATGGATGATATTATGACTGCTTTAGGTGCTACTGCAGTGGATTGGGCTTTTAAGTCCGAGTGTTGCGGGGCGGCCTTAGCTACTAGCAGACCTGATATAGGTAGTAAGATGGTTTTTAATATTTTGAAAAATGCTCAAGAAGCGGGTGCTGATTGTATCGTTACTGCTTGCCCGCTATGTATGATGAATTTGGATATGCGTCAAGCTAGTGCGGAGAAAGCAGCTAATGAAAAAATAGATATGCCTATTTATTATGTTACTGAACTTTTGGCGATTGCGGCAGGGGTATCCCCTAATGAAGTTGGGGTTAATAAGCATTTTGTAGAAGCTAATAAGTATTTAGATGCGGTAGCTGCTGAAAGGGCTAGATTAGAGTTAGAAGCTGAAAAGGCTAAGGCAGAAGAAGCCGCTAAGGCTGAAAAAGGTGCTAAGCCTGAATTACCCCCTGAAGAATTGGAGAAGAAGGTAGCGGCTATGGTTAAGGGGTTTGAAAAGAATCCTGATAAAATGGCTTCGAGATTGATTGAGGATGAGGAAAGAGCAGCTATTTTAGCGGAAATTATAGTTGAGGATGCTAAAAAGGTTACTAAGTTAGCAGAATTAATGATTACAGATAAAGAAAAGGCTGCTAAGGCTGCCGATGCCTATGTTACAGGAGAATTGAGAAAAAGAGAAAAAGCGAATCAATAGTTGATATTTGCTTTTTAAGGAGGGAGATTAAGCCATGAAGAAACGCGTAGGCGTTTTCGTCTGTGAATGTGGTACTAATATTTCTTCGGTAGTTAATACTGTAGAAGTTGCAGAATATGCTAAATCTTTACCAGGTGTTGTTTTTGCTACTAATTATAAATATATGTGTTCTGACCCTGGGCAAGAATTAATTAGAAAGACTATTGCTGAAGAAGGTTTAGAACAAGTAGTGGTAGCCTCTTGTACTCCTCGTATGCATGGTAAGACTTTTTATAATGCTACTGAAAAAGGTGGACTTAATGGGTATTTGTGCGAAATGGCTAACATTCGTGAACAAAACTCCTGGGTACACCCTGATAAGGAAGAAGCAACAGCTAAGGCTAAAGATTTGGTAAGAATGACGGTTAACAAGGTCTTGCTTAATAAGCCTTTAGAGGTGCAGACTATACCCGTAACTAAAAAGGCTCTAGTAATAGGGGGAGGTATTGCAGGTATGCAAGCTGCCTTAGATATTGCGGAAGCTGGTCATAAGGTAATTTTAGTAGAAAAGGAAGCAACCATAGGTGGAAAGATGACCCAAATAGATAAAACTTTCCCCACTATGGACTGTGCCGCTTGAATAAGCACCCCCAAGATGGTTGCTGTGGCACAGCACCCTAACATTGAACTAGTTACTTTGGCTGAAGTTACTAAGGTAGCAGGTTATATTGGTAATTTTGATGTTACGATTAAGAAAAAGGCCAAATATGTTGATTGGGATTTATGTACTGGTTGCGGTACTTGTTGGGAAAAGTGTCCTGAAAAAAAATTACTGGATGATTTTGAATTAGGCTTAGGACAAACGACTGCGATTAGAGTTGCCTTCCCTCAAGCGGTACCTGGTAAGGCTTATATAGATGCAGATCATTGTAGGGTTCTTAATGATAGAAAATGTGGTATATGTGAGAAGCTATGCCCTGCTGAAGCGATTAGATTTAAGGATCAGGATGAATATGTTACTGAACAAGTCGGTGCTATAGTAATGGCTACTGGTTATGATTTATTTAAATGGGAAGAAGCTTACGGCGAATACGGTTATGGTAAATATCCTGATGTAATTAGCAGCTTGCATTTTGAAAGGATTGCAAGTGCTGGTGGTCCTACTGGTGGTAACATCGTAAGACCTTCTGATGGCAAAGTTCCTGAAGCGGTCGCTTTTATTAAGTGTGTAGGTTCTAGGGATGACACCAAGGGTAAAAGTTATTGCTCTAGGGCTTGTTGTATGTACACTGCTAAACATGCTTTTCAAGTTAAGGATAAGTTGCCTGACAGTGAATCTTATGTCTTTTATATGGATGTCAGAACGGCAGGTAAAAACTATGAAGAATTTTATCAAAGATCCCTTGACGCAGGGGCTAAATATATAAGGGGCAGGGTAAGTAAAATCTACCCCCGGGGTAATAAGTTAGTCTTAAAAACTGAAGATACCTTGCTCAGTATGGCTTTGGAAGTGGAAGTCGATATGGTGGTATTAGCAACGGCTATGGTACCATCTGAAGGGGCTCGAGACTTAGCTAGGGTTATAGGCTTTTCTACCGATAAGGATGGATTTTTCCAAGAGGCCCATCCTAAGCTTCAACCAGTAGAAACATTTACGGCTGGGGTCTATTTGGCAGGGGCTTGTCAAGGTCCTAAGGATATACCCGATACGGTAGCTCAAGCTAGTGCGGCTGCAGTTAAGGTTTGCGGTATTTTCTCTAAGGAGAGATTGGCTACAGAACCCTTAATAACTGAAGTTGATATTAATAAATGTTCTGGTTGCGGTTTCTGTGTGCCTGTATGTCCATACAAGGCTATCACTTTGGAAGAGCTACCTGAAAGGGGTTTTACCAGGTTGGTAGCTGACATTAATAGTAGTTTATGCCAAGGTTGTGGAGCCTGTTTACCTGCTTGTAGAACAACGGCTCTTAACTTGAAAGGCTTTACCAACGAACAAATCGTATCGGAGGTGGATGCACTGTGTCTATAAATAATGAAAATTGGGAACCTACCATCATAGTTTTTGCTTGTAACTGGTGTTCTTATGCAGCTGCCGACTTGGCAGGATTAAACCGTCTGGAATATCCAGCTAATGTTAGAATAATCAGAACCCCTTGTTCGGGTCGTATGGATCCCTTATTAGTATTAAGGGCTTTTAACCGTGGGGCAGATGGGGTTTTACTTTCGGGATGACACCCTGGTGAGTGCCACTATGGTAGTGGTAATTATTATCAACGCCGCAGACATACGGTTATGAAGAGTCTTATGGAGTATATGGGCTTGGAGCCTGAAAGATATCAAACTTCTTGGATTTCTGGTGCAGAAGGTACGAAGTTCCAGGAAACTATGCAGAATTTAGTAACTGCTGTTACTGAATTGGGACCTAATAGAAAGCTGAGGGATGCTAGATGATAGATATTACAAATAAGATAAAAGAAATTGCGACTAGGCTTTTTAATGATGGTCAAATAGATATGTTTATTGCGTGGGAAAAAGGACCTTATGCATACCAAACTAAGCCATATTTTGCTCATTCACTAGCAGATGTGGATAAAATTATTTTTGATGAATATTCCGTACACAATATAGCTAATGCTCTTTTGAAATTTAGGGATGGTAAGCAAAGGATAGGTATTGTAGCTAAGGGTTGCGACTCTAGGGGTATAGTTAGATTATTAGAAGATAATCAGTTTGATAGGGATAGGTTATATATAGTGGGCTTAGCTTGTCCTGGTGTTAAGGACCCTCTTAAAGCTATGCGTAATAATTCGGGTTTTAGCAATAAAGTCGAGGCCAATGATTTGGCTGACAAGTGTTTCGATTGTATTGAGCCTAATGCCGTAATTTTTGACGAATTTATTGGTGATAGACAAGAGCCTCGCGGGACTGAGGAGCGTTTTGCTAAAGTTGATGAACTAGAAGCTCTGTCTCCTGATGAAAGATATCAGTTTTTCGAGGATGTTTTATCAAAATGTATTCGCTGTTATGCTTGTCGTCAGGCTTGTGTGGCTTGTAATTGTCGGGTATGTATTTTTGATGAAACTAAACCTCAATGGGTTGGTAGGGAAACTAGTATTAGTGATAATATGATGTATCATTTGGTAAAAGCAGCCCACATGGCAGGAAGATGTATTGAATGTGGGGAATGTGAAAGGGTATGCCCAGTTAATATACCTCTGATGACTATTAACAAAAAACTTATCAGGGATATGGGTAATTTTTATGGGGCCCACGCTGCTGGTCTAGAATATGTGGAGGGTAGAAAACCGCCCTTAAGTGTTTATGATGAACAGGATCCAGACGATTTTCTATAATATGAGGGGTGATGGTTAGAATGAAGGTATTAAAGACATCAAAATTAGAGGCAGCCTTTAATAAGCTAGTAGGCTTTGGGGATTTATATGTTCCCATGCTAAGGGGCTCTCAATCAGGTTTTTATTCTTGGAAAACTTATAATGAGGATTATGATGACTTAATGTTAGACATATTAAATGTCTATTTACCTCCGAAAAATTTTGTCTTACCGCAAACGGAGAAATTATATAGCTTCAAGCAAGAAGGGGTAGCTATTGATATTGAGGAAGTTAAGCAAAAAATAGAACCTAAAATCCTGTTTGGGATTCGGGCTTGTGATGTTAAAGGCATTGATTATTTGGATGAAGTCTTTTTAACTAGGGGTTATGATGATATTGCCTATAAGGAAAGACGGGATAGCTTAGCTATTATCGCTAGTGCTTGTTATAATCCTGGCACTAATTGTTTTTGTGAATCTATGGGAGTTAATCCAACTGAAATTGAGTCTGCGGATGTAATTTTAAGAGAATATGGTCCCGAAGGTTATGTATGGGAAGTAAAGACTCCTAAGGGTGAAGAAGTAACTAAATTAATAGCTGATTTACTTGAAGATGAGGAAGTTAAGCTGCCTGAATTAAAATCATTTTTACGCCAGGTTGAATATGAAGGGGTAGCGGAAAAGTTAAAAGATATGTTTGAACATCCTATCTGGGATAAGGCTTCTGAACCTTGTCAAAACTGTGGGATTTGTACTTATTTGTGTCCCACTTGTTATTGTTTTGACATTCAGGTTAAATCCTGGGGTGATGAAGGCTATCGTTTCCGTTGTTGGGATTCTTGTATGTATAGGGAATATACGCAGATGGCAGGTGGACATAATCCTAGGGAAGCTTCTAAGGAAAGATTTCGTAATAGATTTTTACACAAGCTACAATTCTTCCCCGAAAGATATGGACCTTCGCTATGTACAGGTTGTGGTAGATGTGTAGTAGTATGTCCTGTAGGTATTAATATTACGACCATAATACAAGACATTAAGGAGGCAGAATAAGGTGCATAA